>NZ_DASVWK010000498.1:0-14492 GCF_036389735.1 Archangium sp.
CGCGGCGCAGCCACGGCGGCACTCGCGTCCCCGTGGGGGCGGCGAGCACCCGGCCGGCGAGCACCTCGGCCGAGAGGTCGCGTACGCTGGAGCCGGCGAAGGGGCGCTCACCGTAGAGGGCCTCGTACAGGGACACGCAGAAGGAGAACTGGTCGGTCCGGGCGTTGGCGCGGGCCCCTGAGGCGAGCTGCTCCGGGGCCATATAGGCCGGGGTGCCACCCGTTACGGGCGTCGCGTCCTCGCCGGGGGTGGCGGTGTGGGCCAGTCCGAAGTCGGTGATGCGGATCCGGCCATCCGTGCCCACCAGCAGGTTCTCGGGCTTGAAGTCCCCGTGCACCACCCCGGCCGCATGCGCGGCGGCGAGGCCCTGGCCCGCGTCCAGGAAGAGGGCCAGTACCTGGCGCCAGGTGCGTGGGGCCGCCTGCATCCACTGACGCAGGGTCTGGGCCTCCACCAGCTCCATGGCCAGGAAGACCTGCTGGTCGAAGGTGCCCACGTCGTACACGGGCACCACGTTCGGGTGGGAGACCCGGGCCATGGCCTGGGCTTCCCGCAGCAGGTGCTGGCGGCCCTCCTCGGCATCCAACCCGAGGGCCGTGGCACGCAGCAGCTTCAGCGCCACGCGCCGGTCGAGCTCCGGGTCATAGGCCGCGTACACCACGCCCATGCCCCCGGCGGCCAGCTTCTCCAGCACCAGGTAGCGACCCACGGCGGTACCGCGCTCCAGCACGGCCTCCGCGCCAGGAGAGCGGCCGGGCCGCACCGTCGTCTCCAGGGACGAGAGTTCGCCCGAGGTGTTGGCGCGCATGGCCTCCGCGACCATCCGTCGGCAGGAAGGGCAGGAGTCCAGGTGCCCGTCCACTTCCGCCTCGCGTGCCGGTGCCAGCTCGCCCAACAGCAACTGCGTGAAGGTGGCTTCGTTCAGGCAATGCATGGGCGTCAGTCCTCGACCACCACCGTCACCGGCTGGCTCACCTGGGGGCGGTGCACCATGGCCGCGGTGATGGTGTGCTGGCCCGGGCGCACGCTCCAGCGGAACTCGTGCGGGTACGTCACCGTGGCCACCGGCACCCCATCCACCAGCCACACGATGGGCTCGGTGCTCGGCGTCACGTCCGCCATCAGCCGCAGTGTCGAGGCCGACGCGGGCGTGTCCGGATCGTACAGCAGCCGCACCGTGCCCTTCGGCTCCCGGATGGCCACCTTCGGCTCCAACTCCTCGGGACGGCTCGGGCACAGCGGGCTCTCGCGCAGCGGGGCGATGTCCAGGTGCTGCCGCCGCGCCCACTGCGCGTACTCCTCCGGCAGCGCCAGCATCACCCGCGTCACCACCTCGCGCTCCGCACAGGTGGCGCCCGCCCGCAGGCCGTTGCGCCGGTCCAACCGGACGCCCACGTGGAAGGGGCAGGTCTGTGTCGGGGCCGTGCCCGGGACGAACCACTCGCTCTTGCGGTGGGGACACTCCGGCCCGGACAGCCGGCCCGACAGCGGGCACACGTCGATCGCCAGCGCGCCCATGGGTGGCGGGAAGGTGTCGAGCACCGGCCGGTACGGGCGCCACACGGGCATCACCGCGTCGAGAATCTGGTGCACCGCGCCGGCCGCGCCGAGCAGCCCGCCCAGGCCATTCATCCGGCGCCAGTCGTGGTTGCCCACCCAGACGGCCACGAGCAGTCGGTCGCTGAAGGCCACCGCCCAGGCGTCGCGGAAGCCCTGGCTGGTACCCGTCTTCACCGCCACGGCGTACGGGTAGTCCAGCGCGCTGCCCGAGGCGAACGTCGGCCGCCGGGCCAGCGGGTCCGCGAGGATGTGGCGCACCAGTTGCGCCGCCTCGCGCGTCATCAGCCGGCGCGAGGGTGCCATCGGCTCGTCGACGAAGCGCCGCAGCGGGCGCGTCTCGCCCTCGTGGGCCAGCACCAGGTACAGCCCCGCAAGCTCCTCCATCGTGACGTGCAGGTTGCCCACCGCCATTCCCAGCCCGTAGCGGTCCGGCTCGTACGAGATGCGGCCCACGCCCGCCTTCTCGAAGAAGCGCAGCGTGGGCTCCACGCCCACCTTCTCCAGCACCCGCAGGGCGGGGATGTTGCGCGAGTTGCCCAGCGACTCGCGCAGCAGCATGGGCCCCAGGAAGGAGTGGTTCACGTTCTCCGGCGCGTAGGTGCGGCCATTCTCCGTCCGCAGGTCCATGGGTGTGTCCGCCAGCTCGGTGGCGGCGGTGACGACGCCCTTCTCCAGCGCCAGCCCGTAGATGAAGGGCTTGAGCGTGGAGCCCGGCGAGCGCCGCTGCTTCACGAAGTCGATGGCGCCCCGGTGCTCCTCGTTGAAGAAGTCCCGCGAGCCCACGTACGCGAGGACATCTCCCGTCTCCGTGTCCACCACCAGCGCGGCGGTGTTGCCCGCCCCCGAGCCATCCAGCCGGTTGAGGTTGTCCTGGAGGACGTTGGCCACCTTCGACTGAATCTCCAAATCCAAGGTGGCGGTGGAGATGGGCTGGGGGCGGGAGCGGGCCAGCGCGCTCCATTCCAGCACCGCATGCAGGGCCTCGGGCATGCGCTGGGGCCGGGGCACCAGCCCGAGGTCCGCTCCGAGCGCCCGCTCCAGCTCCTCGCGTGAGAGGGCGCCCTGCTCGTGCAGCGTGCGGAGGATGCGGTGGCTGCGCTTGAGGGCTCGCCGCAGGCCGTTCTCGCTGTACGGGTTCATCCTCCCGGGCAGCTGCGGCAGGCCCGCGAGGAAGGCGGCCTGCGCCCAGGACACGTCCTCCACGGGCTTGTCGAAGTAGAGGCGCGCGGCGCGCACCACCCCGTGCACCCGGTTGCCATAGGGGGCGATGGCCAGGTACTGGCGCAGCACCTTCTCGTGGCCGTGCCCGTGTACGAGCAGCAGGGCCTCCAACGCCTCGCGCACCTTGTGCCAGAGGTTGCGCGCCCCGGGCGTCTGCATCCGCGCCACCTGCATGGCCAGCGTGGACGCTCCGGAGATGACGCGCAGGTTGCGCACGTTCTGCTTCAGGGCCCGCCCCACCGAGGGCAGGTACACGCCCGGGTGCTCGTAGAAGTGCCGGTCCTCGGTGACGAGCGTGGCCTGGACGATGCGCTCGGGCAGCACATAGGGCACCGGCCAGTAGCCGAGCTCCCCGCCCGCGCCGGGCACCTCGCCCAGGTACGCGCCCCGCCGGTCCAGCACGAGGCGCGAGGGCTCGTAGGCGCGCAGGTCGTCCTGGAGGCGGGAGAAGAACCACGCTCCCGCCGTCACCAGCACCAGGACGAGCGCCGCCCTCCGCCACCGTGTGCGGCTACTGCTCATGCTCTCCCTTCACCACGATGCGCAGGCCCTCGCCCCGGCCACGCACCGACTGCCGGTACATCATCTCGGCGAAGGGCGCCGGGTGGACGAAGGAGCCCTCGGTGGAGGCGCGCACCCGGAAGTGGAAGGTGTGCGTGCCGCGCGGCAACTGGAGGAAGTAGTAGCGCACCTCGTTGTCCAGCCGCTGCACGTAGGCCGGCTGGAGCGAGTCCGCCTGCGACGGCTTCGCGTCCGAGGAGGCATTCGCCAGGTCCGGGTTCATCGGCTCGAGGCCCGCGGCGAAGGGCACCACCAGTGCCACGTGCGCGCGGTCCTCCTCGGAGACGAGGCGCGCGTGCAGCTCCAGGATGTCGCCCACCCGTAGCTCCTTCACCTCGCCGGTCTTGTCGTCGAAGTACGTCTGCTCGGAGCCGTCCGCGTGCAGCCACGTGGCGTTGCGCGAGACGATGAAGCCCTGCTTGAGCGCGGTCACCTTGTCCCCCGGCAGGGCCGGCACGTACGAGGCCTCCACGCGCAGGCCCACCGGCCCGCCCTTCACCGTGGCGGAGAGGGGCGCATCCCCCGCCACCTGGGTGGTGGCCGTCTTCGTCTCCGCGTTGACGCGGAGGTTGGCGCCCGACGAGAGCGCCACGGTGGTGTCCGGCACCGCCGGCCTCGCCTTCTCCATATAGAGAGCCAGCGCGCCCAGGGCCCGGCGGTTCTCATACGTGCTGCCGAAGCCCGTCTCCGCGTTCGCGTAGGAGAGCAGGGCGTCGCGCACCTGATCCAGCCGGGGATCGGCCGGGGAAATCCTCACGAGGGCCTCGAAGACGGCGGCCACGCTGGAGGGCTGCGAGGTGAGGAAGCCGTAGTTCCACCACGAGGCGCGACGCCACTTGAGGCCCTCGAAGACGGGCTTGCCCTTGTTCAGCTTGATGATGACGCTGTCCCACAGCTCCTTGCGCAGCACCTCCAGGTTGGCGGTGTAGCGCGTGGACTGGGTGGACAGGGTGGAGGCGAGGTCCGCGAGGCTCTGGATGTCCAGGCGCTCGCGCAGCTGGAAGAGGTCGATGAGGTAGTGCTCGTCCAGCGCGCCCACGCGGGTGAGGGCCCGCAGCGCCGCCGTCTGCTGGCTGTAGCGCCACTCCTGCACGAGGCCCGGGTAGTCGCTGCGCAGCACGCGCTTGAGGCCCTCCACCGCGCGCGTCAGCAGCTTCTCGTCCACCTTCAGGCCCGCGCGCCGCGCCGCGTCCAGGAACTCCACCGACAGCGCCGTCACCTGCACGTCGCCCGGACCGCCCGGCCAGAAGGCCAGCAGGCCCTGCGCGTCCTGGTACTGGGCCATCTCCTCCTGGAGGCGCTGCACGTGCGCCGAGATCTGCTTGCCGAAGGGCGTGCGCAGCTTCAGCTCGCTGAGCGCCGCGCTCAAGGCCACGTCCGGGTAGAGCTGGGCCAGCTTCTGCTCCAGGCACCCATGCGGGTAGTCGGAGAGGTACTCCAGGCCCGCGTACAGCTCGAGGACGCCGGGCACGGAGGTGAGGAGCACGTCCTGCGAGGCGGTGCCCGGACGGGCCGGCTCGGGGATGGGCCGGAGCGAGGCACTCCCAGCCTTCAGCGTGTCGAAGTACGCGAAATGCTCCACCGTGCGGTCCGGCAGCACGGGCAGCTTCACCTCGAAGGCATCCCCGGCCTTGTCCGACTTGCGCTCGATGTCCACCAGCACCTTGAGGGACTGGGGCTCGGACACGTCCGCGTTCTTCACGGTGATGGGGGTGACGAAGCTCATGGCCCGGTTGGCCTGGAGTTCCACCGAGGGACTCAGCGGCTGGGCCTCGGCCGGGCCGGTGATTTGGATCTTCACCGTGCCGGGGCCGCCGCTGCCCTCCACCACCCGGCCCAGCGCGCCGCCCCAGAAGCGGTCGCCCTGGCGCACGAAGCGCGGGAGCTGTGGCTGCACCAGCACGGGCAGCCGCACGCGCAGCGTCGTCTGCTTGTAGCCGAAGCGCTGCAACCCCGAGGCCACCACCGCGCGCACGCGGAAGTTGGTGAGGTCGTCCGACAGCGGCACCTGCACCGTCAGCTTGCCGGAGGCCGGCACCTGGAGCGTGGCCTGGTAGTAGGGCACCGTCTGGAAGTTCTTGCGCACCACGCGCTTGCTGCCACCCGCCTCCTCCTCTTCCTCGGCGCCGTCACCGCCGGGCTCCTCCTCCTGCTCGAAGAGCTTGCCCACCAGGCTGTTGCGCGTGTCGCGCAGCGTGGTGCCGCGCGTGTTCTCCCGGATGAGCTCGTCCAGCGGATTGAGCGTGCCTTCCGGCGAGAGCGACAGCACGGCCTCGTCCACCAGCCACAGCGTCACCTCGCCGGACAGGGCCTTGCCCTGGTCATCCTTGAGCGTCAGCTCCACCGGCACCGTGGCCCCGGGGCGCGCCGTCTCGGGATGTTTGAGCTCCACCGCCACCGTGTTGCGCGCGGGCTCCACCTTCACGTCCACCGAGGCCCCGAGCGTCTGCGGCCGGTAGCGCGAGTCGTCCTTGTCCCCCTCGCCGAGGCGGCCGCGCATGAGCAGCACGTGCACCGGCACGTTGGGGACGTGCTGGGCGCGGATGGCCAGCTCGTGCACCGCCTTGCCGCCGGACACCTCGTGCCACGTGTAGGTGTTGCCGCCCGGCTCCTCCACCACCACCAGCGCGCGGCCCTCCTGGAAGGGGCTCTGCACGATGAGGCGCGCCGTCTCGCCCGGCTTGTAGGAGTCCTTGTCCGGGGTGAGCCCGAAGACGCCCTGCCGCGACTTCTGCCAGGCGATGGGCGTCTGGCCTCCCACGTACAGGTCCGCCGTCAGCGTCTGCACCCGACCCAGCTTGTCTCGCGCCACCAGCTCCACCACGTACACCCCCGCCTCCTTCAGCTCGAAGGGCGGCGAGACGGGCTTCTCGTCGGTGGTGAGGGTCTTCTCCGCGAGCTTCAGGTCCTCCTGCTCGGTGACGTAGCGGGCCTCGCCCGTGGCGAAGTGCGTCTCGCGCAGCTGGCTGTGCCAGATGCGCTTGTAGAGGCGCACCAGCACCTCCTGTCCCTTCACCGCCTTGTCGTTGATGCCCACGGCCAGGATCTCCGGCGTGAGCGTGAAGGGCTTGTCCGAGTAGCGCGGCAGCTTCATGCCCAGCACGAAGGGGGGCAGTGCCCGCACCTCCTGCGCCGCGGACACGGGCTGGTTGTCCGCGCCGGTGACGGTGGCCTCGAAGCGGTAGATGCGCGCCGAGCCGTCCAGATCCAACGCCGGGTTGACGCTCATCTCGTCCGCGCCCGCGTCATCCAGCGTCGCGTTGCGGGTGATGACCTCGGGGGCGCGGCTCTGCCCCTCGCGGGCGAACTGGGTGCTGGAGGCGAAGAGGTAGCCCTCGCGCCCCTTGGGCACGTAGTAGTGGGGGCGCCGCGTCACCGTCCAGGCGATGGGCTGCCCGGCCACGTTGCCGCCCGCGTAGTAGCGCGCCACCGCCTTCACCTTGAAGGGCCCATCCAGGCGCGCCGTCGCGGGGCTGTTGAGCTGCACCTCGAAGGTGGGGACGCGGTACGCCTCCACCCGGAAGTTGCGGCGCGCCAGCGTCCTCCCCGACCGCGCCTCGTCCAGCACCACCTGGAACTCGCCGGTGGGCACGTCGTTCTCCTGGAACTCGGCGGAGAAGCCGTGGAGCGCC
The DNA here is from genome assembly GCF_036389735.1 of Archangium sp. Taxonomy (GTDB): domain Bacteria; phylum Myxococcota; class Myxococcia; order Myxococcales; family Myxococcaceae; genus Archangium. The sequence goes on from NZ_DASVWK010000498.1 coordinate 6,975, forward strand.
GTGAAGGACAGCGGCAGGTTCCAGCGCTGGTCGCCGGGCCCGTCCACGTGGAGCACGTACTGCTTCGCGTCGCCCGGCGCCACGAAGTCACCTCCCACCTCGTTGCGCAGGAAGCCCTTGATGTAGACCTTCTCGCCCGGCCGGTAGATGGGCCGCTCGGTGAAGATGAAGCCGCGCAGCCCATCGTTCGGCGGCGGCGGCGTCTGCTGCGTCAGCCACTCCAGCCAGCCCGAGGACGACGACCAGTGGTTGTTGGCGAAGGCCGCCGGAGGCTCGCGCGGATCCAACACGAGCAGATCCTCGCCGTTCTGCACGGAGAGGCGCTCGATGCGGATCCAGTCCGTCCTCGGGTCGAGCGTCGCCTGGCCCGCCGCGTCCGTGGTGAGCTCGTGTTTGAAGGGCTCCTGGAGCGTCTGGCCTGGGTGCTTCGGGTCCGGCACCCGGCGCTGACCCTCCAGCACGATGCGGGCCCCGCGCACCTCCTTCGCGTCGTCCAGCGTGCGCACGAAGAAGACGGCCTGGTCCCGCTCCTCCACCGTGGAGAGCGAGAGGTTGGTGACCTGCACGCGGACGTAGGAGCGCTCGGGGGCGCCGGTGAGCCGCCGCAGGCCGACGAGGTACGTGCCGGGCCGGGCCTTGCCCAGCACGGGGTTGACGAGGGAGGCCAGGTCCAACCCGAAGGTGGTGGTGCCGCCGCGCTTGGGCAGGGGCAGGTCCACCAGCTTGGAGACGAGCGGCGAGCCCAGCAGCCGGATGTGCGCGGAGAGCTGGTCCTCGCCGATGTAGCCGGGCGTGGCGCTCACGGCGGGCTCCTCGCCGGGGAAGGGGGGCGGGCGCTCCTCGTTGATGACGATGGGCCGATTGGGGAAGGGCCACAGGCCGGGGTGGAGCGGATCCACCCGGTAGATGCGCACGTCCGCGCGTGCATCGCCGTAGCCCTGGAGCGGCAGCATGCGCGGCCCCTTGGCCTCCACCACGGCGGTGGACTGCACCCAGCGCAGGAAGGGCTGCTTGAAGTCCAGGTGGAAGAAGACCTGGAGGTCCCCCGGGTCCCGCAGGGGCCGGCCGCTGTCGTCGCGCAGGGGCGCGGCGGCGATGCGCATGCGGTAGAGCGTGTCCGGCACGAACTTGCCGCGCAGCGCCACTCGGCTGCCGTACGACTGGAAGTGCAGGTCCGGCACCGCGGGCTCCAGCCGCACCAGCTTCTTGAGCGTGGTGAGCGTGAGGCCCTCCACCGACGCGGAGAAGACGAGCTGCGGCAGGTCTCCCTGGTTGCCGCACGAGAGCGCCATGTCCCGAGGCGTGGAGGCCCCGCCCGTCAGCGAGAACTGGCTCCCGCCGCACTGCACCTGCTGGAGGTGGAAGGCGGGGCGCGTGGACAGCCGGCCCACCCACAGCACCTTGTCCTCGTCCCCCAGCGCGAGGCTGACGTTGACGCGTAGCTGCTTGCCCTCGGGCACGTCCTCCTCGAGGGTGATGGCGTAGACGGCCTGCTCGCGCTGGCTGCCGCGCGGAAGCTGCGACAGCGTCCAGTCCTTCAGCACCCGCGTGGGCGAGTCCGCCAGGCCCGGCAGGTCCCTCACCTCCAGCCGGAGCATCTTCTTGAGCGCGGCGAGCGGCAGCGCCTGGGGGAAGGTGAGGGTGAAGGTGCGGAAGGGCCTCAGGTCCGTGCTGTCGGGGCGCGGCGACATGTCCGAGGGCGCCGACATCATCGTGGTGAGCACCTTGCGCGCGCCGCCCGCCTCGAAGGAGAAGCGGGCCAGCGCGGGCCAGGGCTCGGCGGGGCGGAACTGGAGCGTCTTGCGGTCCGCCCAGAACCACTGGCCGGGCCACGTGGGCGTCACCTTGAGCAGCTTCGCGCCATCGTCGGCGCTCTGCTTGCCGGGCCCGACGTTGTCGGGGAAGTAGGCGGTGACGGGGTCGAAGCCGCGCAGGAACTGGTCGGGGAGGAGCTTCACCCCCCCGCCCTCGGGGCGCTGGCTCTCGTCGGCGGGACGGTATTCCTGGGCCCGCGCGGGGACGGCCGCGAGCAGCAGGCAGAAGGAGAGGAACGCGCTCGGGAGCGGCTTCACGGGTTGGCTCCGATTCGATTGAAGAAGTCGCGCAGGTACTCGTCGGGGACTTCCGTCTTGGCGCCGGCGAGTCCCACGAGGACGGGCTTGAAGGGGAGGGGGCGCTCCAGCGTGGAGGGAGCGTGGATGGCGAGCAGGTAGCTGCCCTTTTCCAGGGCGAGGAACTGCTGGCAGCCCTCGCCCAGCACGCGCTGGGCGGGGTCGAGCACGGTGCACTGGAGCACCTCGGCGGGCACCTGGAGCCCCAGGCCGACGTGGCCGGCGGAGGCGGTGCTGAAGCGGAAGTAGCGCGTCTGTCCCGGCGCCACCCAGCCCTCCTCCTTGGACACGCCCTCGGTCAGCTCCTTCACCGGCTCGTGCGTCCAGGTGGCGGTGCCGGAGAGGGGCTGGTCCGCGAAGCCGCGCACCATGAGGCGGTAGGTGCCGGCCTTCAGCAGTCGGTCCAGGGTGCAGCCCCGCTCCAGGCCGGCGACCAGCACGGTGGTGTCCTGGCTGAGACCGCAGACGCCCGTGTCGGCGCGCAGGTGGACGACGGCGTCGGCGGGCACCGTGAGGGTGCGCTCCACCGTCTCGCCGGAGAGGCGCAGGGCCTTCGCGGCGGGCAGCTCCGGCAGCCTGGCCTTGGAGCCGGGAGGCAGCAGGGCCGAGGCCATCGCTTCCGGCGGAGCGAGCACCGCGCGCAGGCCGCCCGGGTTCGTCTCCATGAGGAGCTCGCCCCGGCGACCTGGAGGCACCTGGACGTCGCAGCCCTCGAGCCGCGTCCCGTCCTCGAGCGTGGCCACGCACCGCGCCGCGCCCGTCACCGAGAGCTGCCTCGGGCCCGGCGAGGCGCCGAAGACGAGGAGCTGCCGGCCGGGTACCCGATACGTCGCCTCGAAGAGGCTCGCGAGCGATACGGCCGGCTTCGCCGCCTCCACCGCGAACACCTCCGTCTGTACCCGGGAGGAGGACGGGGACCAGACGAACACCGCGCCGCCCGTGCCGCTCAAGACACAGCGGGTGAGCGTGTCGCCCGGAGCGCACAGGTCCACCGCTGTGCCCTTCGCGTCCACCAGCACGGCCCAGGCCTCCTGGGGGAGCGAGAGCTGCACGCGTGCCGGCTCGTTGGGCATCATCAGGCGGACGGCGGGGCCACCGCTCCACGTGAGGTCCTGGAGGCCGGGCGTCAACGGCAGGGCCGAGGAGGGCACGGGGATGGCGAGCCGCGTGAGGGTGGCCTCGCCCTTCTCGCTGGCGGGCGTCCACCAGCGCGCGAGCGACTCCTCCGTGGGGCCGGTGGCCGCGAAGCACTGGGAGTCCCGCTGCACCGCCGCGCCGCCCTCCAGCCGGCACGCCGGGTAGGCCGGATCACCGAAGGGCACGCCCACGCGCAGCAGGTGCAGGGCCTGGCGCGAGCGCTGGCGCAGCAGCGTCACGTCCCGGGCCAGCGGGGCCCGCTCCTCCTGGGGATCGTCCAGCGTCTCCACGCGCTCGGAGAGGGAGAGCTTCGTCTCGGCGGTGGCGCCGGGCGCGCCGAATACCCAGGCGCCGGCCTCGAGCGAGGCCTCGGGGCCGCACGGCCGCAGGGGGCCCTGCCGCGAGGCGGGCAGGCAGAGGACACCGCGGCCCGTCTCGTAGCGGCCGGGCCTGTCCACCTGCGCGCTCACGGCCTCGCCCGCGGGAAGCCTGCCACCGGAGAGCGGGCGGAGCGGCCGGGTCGCCACGCTGGTGCTCACCTTGGTGGGCTGGCCGAGCGTCCAGACGCGCACGCGCCACGGCGTGGTGCCCGGCTTCAGCAGCGCCACGCACTCGCGGACGTCCATGCGCCGCCCCAGCACCACGCCCCGCTCGTCCTCCAGGGCGCAGGAGAAGGGCGTCTTCGCGCGCAGCGTCAATTCCTGGAGGGCCTCGGCGGGCACGGGGGGCAGGGTGGCGCGCACCACGCCGGTGCTCACGTCCAGCGTGCCGCCCTCGGCGAGCACTCCCGCCTCGGTCACCTGGGCCACCGCCACGGACACCTCGGTGGGGCCCGGCTGCTGCGTCTGGCTCTCCAGCACCAGCGTGTAGTGGCCCGCGGGCAGGGGCTCGGCGATGGCGCAGTTCCAGTCCGCGCCATGGTCCGCGCTCTCCACCACCAGCCGCTCGGCCCCGTCGAAGATGCGGCAGCGCACGTCCGTGCGGCCGCGCGTGAACAGGCGCAGCGTGCCGTCCACGGGCAGCACCAGCGGGAGTCGGCCGGGGACGCCCACGTCCTTCACCATGGGAGGCGCCAGCACCTCGGTGCGCAGGTACAGCCCGTAGGAGATGGCCACGTCCCCGCGGCTGTGCTCGGCCACCAGCGTGTAGCGTCCGGGCTCCAGCGTGAGGGCCTGGCCCGCGGGCGGCGGCGAGTCCTCCGACGGCAGCGGCTCGGCGACCGCCGTCGGGGCGCTCTCCTCCTCGCTCGACGGGGGCGGGGCCTCCTCCGTGTATTCGGGCTCGGGGGCCGGCTCCGGCTCTCCCTCGCCCTCTCCGCTCTCGGAGTACTCGGAGGACTCCTCCGAGGGCTCCTCGGAGTACTCGGGCTCCGGTGCCGGTTCCTCGGGTGGGGGTGGAGGAGGCGGCGGTGGCGGGGCGTACGTGCTCTGCGGGGCGATGACCTCCACGGGCTTGAGCGCGCCCTCCGCGGCGACGGTGTAGAGCCGCCCCTGCATGCCGTGCGTCAGCGTGAAGAAGATCTCCATCCGCGCCGGCACGTCGAAGGAGAACTCGTCCTTGCCGTCCTTGCCGAGGTCCGCCCGGTACCACTTGTTGAAGAGCACCGGGTGCGCCTTGTTGCCCTTGAGCACCACCGGAGGCTCCACGCGCTCCAGCGCGGTGCGGCGCATGGACTCCACGGTGAGGGGAAGCTGCGTCCACAGGTACGTGCCCCTGGCCAGCCGCATCGACTGCTCGCAGGGTGTGGGCACCGTCACCACCGGCCAGCCCTTCGGGTCATCCAGGCGGCACTGGAGTTGCGCACCCGGCGCGGCGGTGGAGAGGGTGTAGTCGTCCGCGCGCGGCACCGTGAGCCGCTGCTGGATGAGGTCACCCGCGTCGACGCGGTAGAACACCTCGCCATCGGCGCGCACCCCCTCCGCCGTCTTCACCTCGCGCCGCTCCAGCAGCACGGCCCCACGGCCCTTGCTCTGCCCCGTGGTACGCGCGGTGAGGAGGTAGCGGCCGGGCCGCAGGTACGAGGACACGAGGCAGTTGCGCCCGCGCCCCCCACCCTGGGCGCTGCCCACCTGCTGCACCACCGGCGTGCGGATGCTGCACTCGGTGGCCAGCAGCCCTTGCGTCGTCACGTGGTAGAGGCCCTCCTGCTTCACGTCGAAGGTGAGCGAGTGCGACGCGCCGCGATCGAAGTCGAACCAGACGGGCGCGGACGGTTGGAGCGCGGGCAGTGGCGGGAAGTTGGGCGCGTACGTGCTCAGCGGAGGCGGAGGCGGCGGAGGCGGCGCGGGCCGGTGCACCAGCAGGGACAGGGGCGCGCTTCCCGGCTGGGCCAGCGTGAGCGTGCCCCCGGTGGACGGAAGCTGGCAGCGCCCGTCGCGGGCCTCCACCTTCGTCCCGTCCAGGGTGCACGAGAAGGGCACGCCACCGGACGCGCGCACCTCGGCCGGGCCCCCCCTGGCCAGGGGCAGCTCGAGCGGACCCGGGCCGTCGAGCACCACCGGCAGGGGCTCGGTGAGGGTGAGGGGCGCCGGGCGCAGGGCGAGGCCCCGCGGCGAACCCGAGACGCGGTTGGTCACGAGGCGGTAGGTGTCCTCCTTGTACAGCTTCAGGCGCGGCAGCAGGCACGCCGTCCGGGTGGGCGTGTCCTCCGTCACGGTGCGGCCCTCGGTGGCCAGGGTGAGCCGCTCGATGCCCTCGGTGCCGCCGTACAGCTTCAGCTCGTACACGCCGGGCGAGGCCGTGTGGGGGATGCGGCACGTCTCCGCCTTCGGGTCCGTCTCGACGAGGCGGGTGCGCTTGGGGCCGTCCACCAGGTACAGCTCGCAGCGGCCCCGGCGCTCGCCGCTCGTGGAGAAGACGTAGCGACCGGAGCGCGTCACCCGGAACCACACGGTGGCGGACGAGCCGTCGTAGTTGAAGGCGCGGCGGAAGGGACGCTCGGGGCCCACCTCGGGCCCGTCGAAGCCGACGGGCACCCATTGGTCCGGCGTCTCCTGCTCCACCATGCAGCCCAGGGGCGTGCTGTCCGTGTCCAGGGGCACCTCGTGGAGGCCCACCAGGTACTCGCCGCTGGAGGGGGCGCGGAAGCGCAGCGACTGGGCGCCCTGGCCGTAGCTCCCATCCGTGAAGTCCCCCGTCGTGAGGCGCGCCCACTGGAGCAGGAGCCGCGTGCCGGGCTCCCCGCGCAGCAGCGCCACGTGCCGGCCCGCGCCGCTCGCCACCGCGCCGCACTGGGGGATGAGCGCCTTGCCCTGAATCTGGCAGCCCGCCTCGGGGGAGTCGGTGACGTTGCTGGCCCCCTCATTGGAGAGGCCATGGAGGCTCACGCGGCTGGAGGACTGCGTGCCGCCCTCGCGCGAGAGGAAGACGGCGGTGGGCCCCGAGGGCAGCTCCACCGCGCTCATTCCCCAGGGCGGCAGGGTGACGCTCAGCGAGCGCTCGGGCGGGGCCTTCGGGAAGCCGTAGGCCATGGAGAGGGTGTTGTCGTCCTTGCCCTCGGTCCAGTCCTTCGGGGCGGTGCCATAGGCGGTGACGAGGTAGGTGCCGGGCTCGAGCGTGGTCTCCAGCCACCACTCGTATTGAGGCTGTCCCGAGCGGGGATGGGTGGAGGCATCCTTCACCTCGACGGGCTCCAGCCACGCGCCGTTGCGCCACAGCCGCACGTCGCCGACGGTGCGGCCGGACACCCGCAGGGTGACGGGCTGGCGCTGGTCGAGCTTGAGCCAGAAGGAGGCCTGGTGGCGCGGGGCGAGCACCTGGCGCACCTCGCGGCCCTGCTCCAGGAGCACCGGCTGGGCGTTGTCCTCGGTGTACTCCACCGCCCGGAGGTCCACCTTGCCCCGGGTGCCCTTGCCCTTGGTGCGCGAGGCCAGACGCAGCTTGTAGGTACCGGCGTCGAGGAGCAGATCCAACTCGCAGTTGGAGCGGCCCGCGGCGCCGCTGTGCGCGAAGGGGCCTCGCACGTGGTCGACCAGCTCGCACCCGGTACCGGAGGGGGTGCGCGCGGTGAGGACGACCCGGGCGGCGCGATCCAGGGTGACGATCGTCTCCTGACTGCCTTTCGCCGGAACGGAGGGCGGCGAGAGGCTGACGGCGTGCAGCAGGAGGAGGGAAACCGACAGCGGCGAGAGGAACATGGAGGCCTCGGGGCCCCCTCAATAACAGCAATCGGCGGGCCACCCCAGGCGGGCATTGCTTCCACGCGGCGTGTGGCCGCGCGGAGCCGGTGATGCGGTCCAGGTGCCGCGGGCCGGGGTGCCATCACTCGTAG
>NZ_DASVWK010000499.1:0-5639 GCF_036389735.1 Archangium sp.
TCCTAGCACGGCCCCGAAACCCCGCCATTTCCGGGGTGTACCCTTCCCGACAGGTCCAGCAACCGCGCAAGCCGGGAAGAATCGGGCTAGACTGGACTGCCAAATGGCCCAGGCACAGACCGCCAGCACCGCCGCCCAGGAACCCGCGACGGATCCCTCCGTCCAGGAGAAGGTGGAGGCCGCGCGGAACTTCACCTTCCATCTGCTCAAGGGCATCAAGCAGATCGGCATGTACCGCCACAACGAGGCGAAGTTCCCCGAGTTCCTCACCCGAGCCCAGGAGTCCCTCGCGGCGTACACGGACAAGCACGGCGTGCTGTCGCTGAAGGTGGAGCAGCAGAACTTCATGCTGCACGGCGAGCCGATCTTCTCCGAGGACACGCCGCTGCCCTACAAGTTCTTCCGGGACGGCATCCGCCAGATCATCTTCCGGCCGGGCCTCACCGTGGACGAGCTGGTGGCCTTCACGATGATCGCCCTGTCCGAGCCCGAGCGCGGCGCGGAGGACGTGCTGGCCCAGCTGTGGCGGGCCTCGCTGGAGCACCTCGAGTACGTGGTCGTCGAGGGCTTCAAGATGGACGAGGTCTCCGAGGAGGAGGTCGAGGTCGAGGTCGACAAGGTGGTCGGCTACCTCTACTCGCGCCTCAAGACGGGCTCGGACGACTTCCTGCGCTTCGCGCGCGTGAGCGCGGAGGACCTGGAGTCGCAGCTGGACGGCGTGGAGCAGATGCGCGGCCTGGTGGTGGCCGGCAACTACGCCTCGGACGACCTGAAGGCCCGCCTCCAGCGGGAGATCTCCGAGGAGGAGGGCTCGCGGCTCTTCCCCAAGCTGGTGAGCGCCATCTTCCAGGTGATCGAAGGCGGCGTGGACGACCTGCCGCTGCTCGAGGAGGTCTTCGTCCAGCTCCTGGACGCCATGCTGATCCAGGACGACTACGCCATCATCAACCAGATCGTCCTCAAGCTGCGGGCCATGGCGCAGCGCGAGTCCGGCGGCAGCATCCGCCAGTTGCTCGACACCTTCGTGCAGAAGATGGGCGAGGAGCAGCGCGTGATGCGGCTGGCCGAGATGCTCAAGACGACGCGCCCGAAGAACCCGGTGGACATCACCCGCTACCTCCAGGCGCTGGACGGCTCCACCGTCCCCTCCATGCTCAACGCGCTGGAGACGATCGAGCTCCCCGAGAACCGCGTGTTGATGTGCGACGCGCTGGCCAACTTCGCCAAGGAGGGGCCGGAGCTCTTCGTGCGGCGGCTGGAGTCGGAGCGGCCGCAGACCGTGCGCGACATGGTCTACATCCTGGAGAAGAGCAACCACCCGGACCGGGTGAAGATGTTCGGCCTGGTGCTGCTCAACAAGAACCTCGCGGTGAAGCTGGAGGTGATGAACATCATCGCCCGCGGCCGCTCCCCCGAGGCGCGCAAGCTCATCACCGAGGCGCTCAACGACAGCGTGGGGCAGGTGCGCATGCTGGCGGCGCGGTTGCTGCCGGAGTTCGACCGCGACAAGGCCTACGTGGAGCTGGTGCGGCTCATCCGGGATCCAGCCTTCGAGAAGAAGAGCTACGAGGAGCGCACGGCCGTCTTCACCGCGCTCGGCTCCACGGCGCTGTCGGGGGCCCTGTCGCTGATGCTCCAGATGCTGTCGGTCAAGCCGACGATGCTCAACAAGAAGAAGGTGCTGGAGGACAAGCTGCTGGCCATCGCCGGGCTGGCGGGCGCGTGCTCCATCCAGGCGTACAAGGCCCTGCAGGGCGTGGTGGAGGACAAGACGCAGCCGGTGGAGGTCCTCACCGCGGCGCGCAAGGCCATGTACCAGACGAAGAAGATCCTGTTCGGCGACACCGCGACCACCGAGGAGGCGTGAAGCCATGGCGGACAATGTGAAGGTCACCGGGGAGCAGGGCGAGAGCGTCGGCGAGTTCGGCCGCGGCTACTCGGAGAAGCTCCAGACGCTGGCACGCGGGCTCGTGTCCGGCCTCTACATGCTCATCCGCTCGGTGAAGATGTACGACCCGGAGAACGCGGTCTTCGAGAAGCCGCTGCTCCAGCTCCAGGGCATCGTCAACCAGATCATCTCCAAGGAAGGCCGGCTGGAGCTGGTGGGCGTCAAGGACTCCTTCTACCTCAACAACATGCTGGTGAAGGTGGACCTGAACTCCATCGACAACCAGCGCTACCTGCTGGGGGAGATGCGGGCCAAGGACGTGGGCGGCATCTCGCTCAACAAGCCCGTCACGGTGCCGGACCTGAAGAACTTCGTCTGGATCTTCAGCAAGGAGCAGTCGGCCTCGTCCGAGGAGGATGGGCTGGCGGGCCGCAAGCTGCTCAACATGAAGGTCGCGAAGTTCTCCCGCCTGCGCGAGAAGCTCAACCGGGACGATCTGCAGAACCCGGACGAGCAGAAGGTGGACCGCAAGAAGTACGCGATGACGGTGTACGCGCGCGCGGTGTTCTTCCTGGCGCGCTACCTGGACTCGGTGCGGGCGGGCAAGCCGCTGAGCACGGCCAAGGCGCTGCGGCTGGTGCAGGACTTCGTGGACATCTCCTTCGACCAGAAGTCGCATTTCCTGGGGATGACCACGATGAAGCGCGAGGCGGACTACCTCGTGTACCACCAGGTGAACGTGTGCCTGATGAGCATCGTGTTCGGGCAGGAGCTGGGGCTGACGAAGGCACAGCTGCGAGACCTGGGCTACATCGCGCTCTTCCACGACGCGGGCATGGTGACCATTCCCGAGGGCCTGTCCACCAAGCGTGGGGCGCTGAGCACGGAGGAGAAGGCGCTCATCCAGAAGGCGCCGCTCATCTCGGTGCGCAACATCCTGATGGAGAAGGGCTTCTCGCGCTCGACGCTGTTGCGCGTGGTGACGACGTTCGAGCACAAGGCGGACTTCGGCACGGCGGTGCGCGACGGGCGCGGCAACATCCAGATGATCATCCCGAAGACGAACCTCGGGGCGTACGCGAAGATCATCGCCATCTGCGACGCCTACGACGCGCTGACGTCCAAGCGCCCCTACCGGGATGCCTACGGCCCCGAGGTGGCGCTGATGCTGATGTGGACGGAGATGCGCCACAAGTTCGACCCGGAGCTGCTCCAGGTCTTCATGCGGGTGATGGCCATCCAGCCGGTGAAGGTCCTCAGCCGGCGCCAGCAGACGATGTCGCTGGGCGGCCTCTAGGCCCCCCCTACCGGCCGCGCAGCACCTTCAGCGCGGCCGTGAAGTCCGGAGGCAGGGGCGCCTCCACGCTCAGCACCTTCCCCGTGCGCGGGTGCGGGAAGGCCAGCTTCCACGCGTGCAGCGCCTGGCGGCCCAGCACCTCCTGCGCCTCGGGCGCACTCCCCTTCGCCTTCCTGCCCGCGCCGTACAGGCCGTCACACAGCAGCGGATGGCTGGCCTCGGACAGGTGCGCGCGGATCTGATGCGTGCGGCCGGTGAGCAGATCCACCTCCACCAGCGCGGCGCCGTCGAAGGACTCGAGCACGCGGTACACGGTGATGGCGGGCTTGCCCTCCTTCACCTTGCCGGTGAAGCGCTGGCGGTTCACGGGGTGGCGACCGTAGAGCGTCTCGATGCGGGCCTCGGCGGCCTTGGGCACCCCGTGCACCAGCGCCAGGTACGTCTTCTCCACGCCGCGCGACTTGAAGGCCTTCTGCAGCGCCACCAGGGCCTTCTCGTGCTTGGCCACCACGAGGCATCCGGTGGTGTCCTTGTCCAGCCGATGGACGATGCCCGGGCGCAGCTCGCCGCCCACCCCGGCCAGATCCTTCACCCGGTGCAGCAGCGCGTTGACCAGCGTCCCCGAGGCGTGACCCGCTCCCGGGTGCACCACCATCCCCGCCGCCTTGTCCACCACGACGAGGTCCTTGTCCTCGTGGAGCACGGAGATCGGCAGCTCCTCGGCCACCGGCAGCGCCGGGACGGGAGCGGGAACGTGGAGGGAGAGCAGCTCGCCACCCTTCAGGCGCTGGGCGGCTTTCGCCGACCTGCCATCGACCTGGGCGTGACCGGCCTCGATGAGGCCCTGGATGCGCGAGCGCGTGAGATCCGGAAAGGCGCGCGAGAGGTATTGATCCAGCCGCTCGCCCCGAGCCTCGGGCGGGGCACGGTGCTCTCGTGCGTCGGGGGCTACCAAATCTTCGATTTCACGTGCGCCTTGGAGCGCAGGACGATGTCGTTGATGGCCCGCTCGAAGAAATTCATCCGCTGGAAGATCTCCTGGCTGACGCGGCTCTTGTAGAGCTCACGACCCTCCTCGAGCTCCTCCTTGAGGACCTCGAAGAGGTTGTCCTGCTCGATGCCCTTGATGATCTTCTGCTCGTTGTAGAGCGAGATGTCCGAGGCAATCGCGCGGGCCAACCGCATGGCCTTGATCTTTTCTTCTTCAGTCATCCCGCACCTTTCTAAGCACCCCCTCCCGGGGTGTCAACTTCGCTGACACGCGAAGTGCACCCCCTGTGGACGCCGCCGGACGACTCAGCGGCGTTTCTTCTCGCCTTCCGAGACGAGCGCCATGTAGCTGCGCGAGACGCGGAGCGGATCCAACCCCAGCTCGCGCGCGATGCTCATCAACATGCCGCGCAGGTACACGGTCGCGGGAAGGCTGTCGTAGCGGTCGGCCTCGATGGTCTCCACGTGGCGGGAGGAGATGCGCGTGCGGTCCGCGAGCATCTGGAGCGTCAGGTTGCGGCCCTCGCGGATGCGGCGCAGCAGCTCCCCGTTGAACTCGGCATCGGAGGGGACGTCGACGACGGTCTTGAGCCGGGTGCGCGAGTCGCGCGCGATCACCGCCACCTGGGCGAGCGCCGACTCGGCGGTGGCGATGGCCGCGGCCTGGGCCATCACGGGCGCCTCGCCCAGCTGCTGCCCGGCGAGCGGGCGGGAAGGAACCCTCCCCTTCTCCTGTGCCGAGGGCGGAAGCGCGGAGGGAGTGGCCGCGGCGGAGCGCACGGGAGCCCGCAGGGCGCTGCGCGCGGGCAGCGGGGGCGGCACGGTCGTGCCGGGGCGCGACACCAGGGGGATGGACCGGAAGTGGGCCGCCGGCCGCATGACTCCGGGCGTAACGGGTGCCGGGGTGGCACTCGCGGCCGGCTTCGCGGCCACGGGAGGCACCGGCACGGCGGGCTCGACTGGAGCAGCGGGCTCGACCGGGGCGGCGGCAACGGGCGTGGGCTCGGCGGGCATGGGCTCTTCCACCGACTCCACCTCGGTCACCACCTCCACCGCCTCGACCTTCGCCTCCGCCGCGACGGGCTGGGCCTGGACCTCCGGCGGCTTCGCCTCGACAGCCGGTGGCTCGGTGCTGCCCTCGGCCGCGCGCTTGAGGGACTCCGCCCGCAGGCGCGCCAGCTCCTCCTCCGACCGCTTCACGCCAATGGAGCGATCGTACTCGAGGCGCTTGTCCAGCTCGGACAGCGTCTCCATCGCCAGGGTCAGCCGCTGGCGGAGGAGATCCAGCATCCCCGGATCCGCCAGGGAGTACACGGCGATGGAGTCGGGTGCGTACGTCTCCATGGCGCGCGCGTAGGCGTCGAGGATCTGCTCCTCCGTCGCGGAGACCTGGACTTCCAGGAGCTCGTAGTAGGACTGCTGTTCGAAGTGCGTCATGGCGGCCATTACCCCGTCACCCCATCG
>NZ_DASVWK010000500.1:0-12330 GCF_036389735.1 Archangium sp.
CCGGCGGTAGCGGCGCACGCACGCGTCCACGGCCTCCTCGCACTGGGCCTCCGTCGCGCCGTTGCAGCGGCCCGCCACCCAGATGCTCGCCACCAGCCGCTTGATGTCCCACTCCCAGGGCGCCGGGAGCGTCTCGTCGAAGTCGTTGACGTCGAAGACGAGGTTGCGCTCGGGCGTGGCGTACATGCCGAAGTTGGCCAGGTGCGCGTCCCCGCAGGCCTGCACCTTCACGCCGATGTTGGGCGTGTGCGCCAGGTCGTTCGCCATGAGGATGGCCGAGCCGCGCAGGAAGGCGAACGGGTCCACCCCCATGCGCGCGTGGCGGATGGGCACGAGCGAGGGGAGCCGCCCGCTGTTGCTGGCCTCCAGCAGCGCGATGGGATCCGGCCGGTCCGCCGGGGGCTCCCACCGGCCCTGCTCCGCGCGCGGTGTCTTCTTGCGCAGGGCCCGGCCCTGCTGCTTGCGCTCCCGGAGGTCGGGGATGTGCTCGGGCGTCAGCGTGGGGGTGGCTTCCGGCTCGGTCAGGTCATGCCGCACCACGACGCGGGGCTCGCGGCGGGCGCGGAAGGACGAGGCGCGGCGCTCCAGGGCGCGTGTCTTGGATCGGGCGGACATCCAAGCGAGGTTAAGCACTCCAGCCGGCTCGGACCGAGCCAGGCCGTCTGCTCTCCGAGGGGCCTTACCCTCCCCGCTCGCTTCGTGGGGTTCCCGGCAGCCTGCCCGCCCGGCGGAGCGGCGTCTTTCGAGAGCCACCCCCGTCGGGCATCCCCATGTTGTCCACAGAAAGGGAGGTGCCCGATGGCACAGGACCAGGACAAGGAGAAGCTGCATTCCGACGACGACAAGGAGAGGCTCTACCCGAAGGTCGACTCGGGTGACGTCTCGGGTCAGGGCCGGGAGCGCTTGCCGGACGAGGAGTACCCCAAGCACCGCAACGCGGGCGAGTTCGGTACCCACGGAGGCCCCAACAAGGCTGGCAAGGAAGACAAGAGAACCATCCATGCCCCGGGCAGCTCCAAGGCGGGTTCCCAGTAGCCTGCGCGCCCCGACGACTCGCAGCGGACGGACGGTCCGTGAGACCTCGGAGGCTCCTGTCCGAGAGGACAAGGAGCCCTTCGACATCGAGGTGGTGCTCGCGCGGGTGCGCGAGTCCATCCGGGGTTTCGCGGACGCCGCCATGTTCGAGCTGTCGGCGCGCGGCCACACCAGCCTCTTCGAGCAACTCGTGGCGTGCATCCTCTCCATCCGTACGCTGGACGAGGTGTCGCTGCCCGTGTCGCTGAAGCTGCTGTCCCACGCCCGCACGCCCGAGGCGATGCGCCGCCTGGGGCCCGAGCGTATCGAGGCCCTCATCCGCCCGGTGACGTTCCACGAGCCGAAGGCCCGGACGATCCACGCCATCGCGGTGCGGACGGTGGAGGAGTTCGGCGGTGAGCTGCCGGCGGACGCGGAGGTATTGCAGTCCTTCAAGGGCGTGGGGCCCAAGTGCGCGCACCTGGCCCTGGGAATCGCCTGCGGGCAGGAGCGCATCAGCGTGGACGTCCACGTGCACCGGGTGACGAACCGCTGGGGTTACGTGCGGGCGCGCTCGCCCGAGCAGACGCTGGCCGCGCTGGAGGCCTCTCTGCCCCGGGCGCACTGGGTGGAGCTCACCCGCCTGCTGGGGCCCTTCGGCAAGCACGTATGCACGGGCACGCGGCCCCGGTGCTCCACGTGCCCGGTGCTGTCCATGTGCCGGCAGGTGGGTGTGCGCGACCCGCGTTGAGCGCTGTCACCGGTTCAGGGCGAGCAGCTGCGTCGCCTGACGGGCGAACCGCCGCCACGGGTTGGTGCGGCCACCGTGGGCCAGGGTCATCTCCTTCGCGTGCGACAAGTCCCTCTCCCAGCACGTGTCGAGCTTCGAGGCGAGCCGCCGATCCGCCACCACGAGGGAGCCCTCGCGCATCCGGTGGAACGAGAGCGCGTCCAGGTTGATGGAGCCCACCACGCTCAGCCAGTCGTCCACGAGCACCGTCTTCGAGTGCAGCATGGAGGGCTGGTACTCCCAGATGCGCACGCCCCCCTTCAGCATCCGCTCGTAGGTGGCGCGCTGCGAGGCGCGGACGATGCGCCAGTCGTGCACGGGCCCCGCCGCGAGCACCCGCACATCCACGCCCTGCTTCCGCTTCTCCAGCAACTGCTCGAGGATGGCGTTGGGCGGGGTGAAGTAGGCGTTGGCGATCCACAGGCGCTTGCGCGCGGCGGCGAACACCATGCGCAGCATGCGCTCGGCATCGGAGAGACCCGAGCCGCCCGCGCTCTCCACGAAGCAGGCGGAGACGTCTCCCTCCGCCTCCGGATCCAGCTCGGGGAAGCAGCTCTCCGGCAGCAGGGCGCCGCCACACTCCTGCCAGGTGCGCGCGAAGGCGAGCTGCATCCAGTGCACCGCCCGCCCCTCCACGCGCACGTTGGTGTCGCGCCACTCCTCGGGGCTGTCCCCCTCGCCCTGCCACGACTTCCAGATGCCGAAGCCCCCGGTGAAGCCCACCTTCCCATCGAGGATGACGAGCTTGTGGTGGGTGCGCCCGAAGAGTCGGCCAAACCACCGGCCCGAGAGCGGCCGGAAGTAGTGCACCTCGACACCGGCCTCGCGCAGGCGGAGCTCCACCTTCGGGTTGAAGTCGTGCTCGCCGCGGACCTCCTGGCTTCCCACGGGGTCCACCACGACGCGGCAGTGCACACCGGCATGGGCGCGCTCGCACAGCGCCTCCACGATGCGGTCGGACGGCTCGCTGGGGCGCCAGATGAAGACGAGGATGTGGATGGACTCGGTGGCCCGGCGGATGGCCTCGACGACTTCGTCGAAGATGGCCCCGTTCTCGACGAGCCCCACCCGGTGTCCCGGCTGCATCCGCACGCGGGTGGACTGATAGAGCGCGTGGCAGAAGGCCTGGTACCCGGGTGGCAGCGCCGTGGGGCCGGTCATCTCATGCTGCTGATTCTGGTGGTCGGGCTCCTCCCACCCCCTCGCGACTGGCTGTGGCGATAGCTCGTCCATGGCCGGGGAAGGTAGGGACGGAGCCCGTGTGGGGAAGCCCTCGCGAGCCGCACCGGGCCCGCCCGCCTGCTCGGGCGTGTAGGTGGGTTCCTCCCCTGCCCCTACTGGACGGGAGTCGGCGCCCGGAACACCTCGCCGTCCTGTCCCTCGAGGATGAGGCTGGCCTCGTCCTTGGGAGACACGCGCAGCGAGGCGCGGGGCTGCCCCTTCCTGTCCACGAGGAGCAGACCCGGAGACCCATGCTCGTCGGCGCCGAGAATGGCCCGGGCGCGCCCATCCTCGTCCGCGAGCTCCAGGCGCGAGGAGCCATCGGACATCAGCCCCACGGAGAAGAACTCGGAGCCGCCGTTGTTCGCGAGCACGAGGCGCGGGGCCTCGTCCGAGTACACGGTGAGCTCGGCGAGCATGGAGCCCTCGCGGGTGGCGAAGCGGAGGCGGGGCGAGCCGCTGGCGTCCACCCCGAGCAGGGCGCGGGGCCGACCCTCGGCGTCGTGCAGCACGAGGCCCCCCTCGCTCCCGGCCTGGGCGGAGAGGGTGGCGCGCGTGCGGCCCCGCTCATCCCGCAGGGTGAGCCGCGAGGCCACCAGTTCCCCGCCCTCCGAGGGCCACAGCGGGCGCAGCACGGCCGTGCCCACCCCGAGCGCCCCCAGCGCGAGCGCGGCGACGGTGAGGGACTGCAAGCGGTGGCAGCGGCGCTCCAGGTTCTCCAGGCGCGAGTCCAGGCTCTCCATCAATCGAGACCTCCCCGCCCGGAGGCTAACCGAGCCGGCCCGGCGGTGCGCGGCTCTGTCCACCATCGACACCCACACCGGGGTGAGGGTGGCCGGAAGCGGGGACCGACCCTATCCGCCTGGACCATGACCCGACGACTTCTCGCCCTGTCGCTGCTGCTCGCACTGGCCGCATGCGTGCGCAACCCCCTCACTGGAAAGCGCCAGTTCTCGCTGGTGTCCACGCAGGAGGAAATCGCCATCGGCCAGCAGGCCTCGAAGGACGTGCAGCAGTCCATCGGGCTGCTGCCCAACCCCCAGGTGCAGGAGTACGTGGCGCGGGTGGGCAAGGCGTTGGCGGCGAAGTCGGAGCGGCCGGACCTGCCCTGGAGCTTCCAGGTGCTGGACGACCCGACGGTGAATGCCTTCGCGCTGCCCGGCGGCCCCATCTTCATCACACGCGGCATCTTCACCCACATGAGCTCCGAGGCGGAGCTGGCGGCGGTGCTGGGGCATGAGATCGGCCACGTCACGGCGCGGCACTCAGCCGACCAGATAACGCGCACCCAACTGGCGCAGCTCGGGCTGGGGCTGGGCTCGGTGCTGTCGCCGAACCTGGCGAAGTACGGCGAGCTGGCCTCGGCGGGGCTGGGGCTGATGCTGCTCAAGTACGGGCGCAACGCGGAGACCCAGTCCGACGAGCTGGGCCTGCGCTACATGCTCGACGCGGGCTACGACGTGCGCGAGATGGAGGACCTCTTCCGGATGCTCTCGCGCACGCAGGCCTCCCAGGGGGACCGGCTGCCCACGTGGCTCTCCACGCACCCCGACCCGGGGGACCGCCTGAAGGCGACGCAGCAGCGCCTCGCCGCGCTCAACGTGAACCCCGCCACGCTGCGCACCGAACAGGCGAGCTACCTGCGCCTGCTCCAGGGCATGGCCTACGGGGAGAATCCGCGGCAGGGCTTCTTCCAGGGCGCGCGCTTCTTCCACCCGGAGCTGCGCTTCCAGCTCGACTTCCCCCAGGGCTGGAAGACGGCCAACCAGACCCAGGCGGTGCTCGCGGTGAGCCCGAAGCAGGACGCCTTGATGGCGCTCGCGGTGGCGGGCACCGTCCCTCCCGAGCAGGCGCTGCGGCAGTTCTTCTCGCAGCAGGGCGTGCAGCAGTTGCCCGTGGCGACCGCGGGCCTGCCACCCCAGGCGAGCTACTTCGAGGCACGCACGGAGCAGGGCGTCATCCACGGGCTGACGGCCTTCTTCAGCCATGGTGGCACCACCTACCAGCTGCTCGGCTACACGGCCGCGGCCCAGCTCGCCGCGTACGACCCGGCCTTCCGCGCCTCCTTCACGAGCTTCCGCGAGCTGAACGACCCGGCGATGCTCGCCGTGCAGCCGGCACGCATCGAGCTGGTGACACTCCCCCAGCCGATGACGCTGGCGCAGTTCCACGCGGGCTCCCCCTCCACCATTCCCCTGGAGGAGCTGGCCATCCTCAATGGCGTCACCTCGGGCGAGACGCTCCCCGCGGGCCACACCGTCAAGCGCGTACTGGGAGGCGAGCTTCCCCGACCCCGGTGACGCGTTCCTTACAGAGGATTCCTGTTCAGCTTGGGAAATCCAGACAGCATTGACAGACGCCTTCTTCTTGCTGTTCAATGAACCCACGATTCGCCAGGAAGGTAATGGATACTCACCTTCCAGCTTTTACCCGGGTTCAGCTGGCACGGAGGATGCGATGTCCCTCGAAGCATTCACGAAGGTCTCCGAGGCCTCGAAGCTGTTGGTGGAGCAGGGCTTCTCGCCGCAGGCCGTGATGTCCTCCATCCAGATGGTGGGCCAGGCGCTCGGCGTGGACCGGGCCCTGGTGTACGAGAACGGCTCGTCGCAGACGCCGGGCCGGCGCCTGTCGGTGATGCGGCACATGTGGGGCGATGCCCCGATGACGCCGCTGATGCAGACGTTCCCGCTGAAGGACCAGATGGCGGGCTGGGTGGAGGTGCTCTCGCGCGGGCAGCCCATCTGGGAAGTGGTGCGCAACATCCACGGCTCGATGAAGGTGAACCTGGAGGCGCAGGGCGTGCAGTCGGTGCTGCTCAGCCCCATCAACGTGGGGACGATCAACGGCACGTGGTGGGGCTTCCTGCGGCTGGACGACTGCCAGAAGGAGCGGCGGTGGACGGCCGAGGAGCTGAACATCGTGAAGACGCTGTCGCGCTCGCTGTCGAGCGCGCTGCGCCAGGACCTGCGGCGCGAGGCGCTGGCCCAGACGCGCAGTGACCTCGAGGCGATGATGCTGCGCTGCGCGGCGACGGGCACGCGCTAGACTCCTCACGGAAGCCCAGGACTCGCGGCTCGCTGGCACCTCCAGCGGGCCGTTGGTGTTTTTGGAGTCCCGGTGGTTGGATTCCGCACCGCGTGTCCTCGACCGACCAACCCTCCAACGAGTCCGAACCGTCTCCCTCCCCGCCCCCCTTCTCCACAGGGGTGACGGTGCTCTGCACGGTGCTGCTCGCCCTCGTCGGCATCTTCTTCTTGAGCGTCTCGGCACAAGGGGGGTCGCCGCTCGGCATGCTCGGGCAGCCCATGCCGCTGGCGGCGCGGTACTTCGATCGCGAGTTGGAGCTGGCGGATGCCTCGCCCAACGCGGTCCCCTGGGCTTCCCTGCTCAAACGGCTCTTCTTCTCGCCCACCACCGACCTCCTGGACGAGGCGCACCAGGAACTCCGCTCGGTGCTCGAAGCACACGAGCGCGGGGAGATCCACGGCGCTCCGCCGGAAGTCCTCCGGATTGAAGGACGGCTCATGCTCGTCCTGGCCGAAGCGGGCAAGCGCGACCTCTTGAAGGCGCGGCTCGACAGACTCGCGGCACGCGGGCCGGACGGGGAGCGCCTCGCGGCGATGGTGCGCTTCGCCTACGGGCTCTCCGACGAGCGGCCCACCGCGGGGGAGGTGGAGGCGATGCTGGTGCTTCTGCGCGAGGAGGGACGCCCAGATCCTACCTGGGCCTCGGACCGGTTGGCGTCGCGCGTGCTTCGCCGCCTGGGCAACGAGCCGGACGCGCGGGCCGCCGAGGAGCGCATCCTGGAGCGGGGAGCCCGGGCGCTGACGCGGGCCCTGTGGTTCTCGGGAGGTTTCGTCGCGTTGATGCTCGTGGGTCTGACGCTCGGGGCGCTCCGGCTCAAGTCGCGCGAGCCGCTGCCTCGGCTGTCGTCGGGGGTTGGCCCCGCCCCCTGGTCCTACGCCGAGGGCTACGACCTGACGGTGCGCTCGGGCGCTTTCGGCCTCGTCGCCGTCCTCGTCTACTCCACGCTCCTCGGGGTGCTCGCCGCGGACGCCTTCCCGATGGGCCTCCCCTTCACCACCCTGGTGGGCTCGCTGCCCATGCTGTACTACCTGACCCGATGGGTGCCGGCGGTGCACGGCACACGTCTCGTCGAGCTGTTCGGCCTCCGGCTCGAAGCGCCCGTCACGGCGCTGCTCGTCGCCACCCTGGTGCTCATCGGGCTCGAACAGCTACCGGGGATGGGGGTGAACCTCTTGAGCCAGCAGCCCTGGTACGAAGGGGTGCTGGAAGGGGCGATGTTCGGCGGTCCCCTGGAAGTGGTGATGCTCTTCGTGGATGCGGTGATCTGGGCGCCCTTGTTCGAGGAGATCGCCTGCCGGGGTCTCCTCTACACGTCGCTGCGCACCCGGTTCGACCCCTGGAAGTCGGCGCTGGTGAGCGCGGCCCTCTTCACCCTGCCTCACATGTACTCACCGCTCGTGGCGCTGGGATTGTTCCTCGGCGCCGTCGCGAGCGCCGTCATCTACGAGCGCACGCGCAGCCTTCTCCCCTGCATCCTCGCGCACGCGGTGAACAACGCCCTGGTCTTTGGCGCGCTGCTCGTCTACCGGTGAGCCCGAGCCAGGGCTCAGCGGCGATCCCGGTCCAGGTCGGCCAGGATGCGGTGGAGGTACCAGGCCTCCGACTTGCCGGGATGGCGCTCCTGGAGACGGGCCAGGTGGCGCGCGAGGGACTCCTCGGCCTGGGCGCGCGGCAGGTGGACGCGGTGGAGGTACTGGTTGCGCAGGCGCTTCACGGGGTCGGTGAAGCGCAGGCCCCACACGATGAGCCCGACCAGTCCCGCCGCTACCAGCACCCCGATGATGACGTTCCCGTCCACGCTCACCTCAGAAAAGCTTCCACCACTTCTTCTTCGGAGGCTCGGCGGGCTTCTGCTCGGTCGTCGTCGGCGGCGGGCTGGGAATCTCGGGAGCGGCGGCCTTCTTCGCGCGAGGCGGGGCCACGGGCCGGCGGCCGTACCGCTGCTCCAGCGCGCGGGCCTTCGTCTGGAGCGCCTTGCCCTTCACCGGGTCCACCATGGCCACGTAGTTGGCGTAGCCCACCGCGGAGGCGATGACGTCGCCGCTGTTGCCCCACCGCTTGCCCTCGGGCCCGGTCTTCTCCAGTTGGTGCAGCAGGGCCCGGAAGCGCTTGAGCGTCTGGCGGTCCACGCCGGGCTTGTCATTGACGACGACGCCCGTCACCTCCTGCTGCCGGCCCCGGCGCAGCACGCGCGTCTTCTCGGGGTGCGGCGTGAAGTCCTCCTGCCCCACCACCCAGCGCACGAAGCGCAGCAGCTCGCCTGCGTCGTGCGGCCCTGGCCCGTGCGCGGAGAACGTCAGGTCATCCGCGTAGCGCGTGTAGACGAAGCCCAGCTTGCGCGCCGCGCCCGACAGCCGCCGGTCCAGCCGCCGGCAGAGGATGTTCGTCAGCGCGGGCGAGGTGGGCGCGCCCTGGGGCAGGCGCCGCGTGCCCTGGGTGACGAACCAGCGCTGCCCGTCCAGCTCCACCTGTTCCACGTCCGGCTCGGTGCACAGCAGCGCCAGCGCCGTGGCGGTGGCCTCGCTGTAGCCCAGCTTCGCGAAGACGCCCTTTACCCGCGGGTAGCGCACCGAGGGGAAGAAGTCCTTCAAGTCCAGGTTCACCACCATGCTCGCGCCCACGTGGGGCCGCGCATTGGTGACGATGGAGCGGCCCTCGCGGAAGCCGTGGGCCGCCTCGTGCACCGGCACCTTTTTCAGCAGGTTCTCCAGCACCCACGCCTGCGCCGCCTTCAGCCGGGGCATGGGCGCGGAGATGAGCCGGGTGCCCCCCGTCTTCTTGGGCAACAGGAAGCGCACGTAGTGGCTGGTGGTGGAGGCCGTGCGCGTGAAGCACAACGCCCGGAGCTGCCCCACGCTCAGGCCCATCGCCCGCGCCAGCGCCTCGGGGGCGGCCAGCACCGGCAACCCCAGCTTCCCCAGCCGCGCCTCGTCCGCCGTGCGCGCGCTCAAGCCCCCGGACACGCCCCGGCCCAGGAAGAGCACCTCCTTCGCCTTGCGCTCCTTCCACGCCTCGGCGCGCAGTTGCCGCTCGCGCTCGCGCCGCTCCTTCGTCTCCCGCTGCTTGCGCCGGCTCTCCTCCATCCGCCGCTTGCGCAGCTCGAGCTTCATCGCCTCCAGGTTGCCCAGGCGGCTCTGCTCGGTGGCGAGCGCGCGCAGCTGCCCCCGGAGCTCGTTGCGCCGGTGCAGCACGTCCGCCGGGTCCCCGGGGATGCCGCTGCGCGCCGGCCAGAAGCCCAGGCGCACCATCTCCTCGAAGATGACCTCATCCTTCGAGGTGGCGCGGATGCGGTCGTACAGCTCCTGGCGGTTGGTGGGTCGCTCGGAGGACATGGCGGTTCATCGAGGGAAGGAGGGTCCGTCCACGCGACGGTCAGAGAGCACCTTCGTACTGCTCTCGGGACTGGACCGGCTCAACTCCAGCGGCGCCCCCTCCCTGTCGCATGCAGGACCGACGCGGTCGACATCGCTGCTGCGACAGGGAGGGAGGCGCCGCACAGTGAAGAGCGGGCCAGTGAAGCATGACAGGCCATGAGGCATGGACGGCGAAACACCGTCCGGGTTGCAAGGTACTGCCCCCTGACCGCCGCGTGCGCGGACCCTCCCCCTGCTCATGTGCGAGACACCCGTGAGTGCTGGAGCCGCAGCGCGAGCAGGTGCTCGCACGGCCCCCGGAACAACTTGTTCTGCTGGAAGAAGTTGCACGTGCACTCGCCAAAAACCATACGCTGGTCCCCATCGAGTCGCAAAGTGGGACGGAGCACCTTCTGGCCCTCCTTCACCGAGCCGCTCAGCTCCAGCGAGCCATCCACGCTGGAGGCCCGCGCCGTCACGTTCACCGCCCGCGCGTCCACGAAGCGCGTGGCGCGCTCCTCGCGCTCGTTGGCGAAGCGCAGCTTGTCCAGGGGCAGCGGCTCGCGGCTCAGCTCGCGCGCCCGGTACACGCCCTTGTTCAAATCCCAGATGGCCCGCCCCGCCTGCGTCCACGCCGAGAGCGCGCCGAGCACCGTGCCCCGCTCCAGCCCCAGCTTCGCGGCCAGCGCCTCGGGCGTCGCGGACCACGTCGCCTTGAGCGCATCGAAGACGCGGCGGCGGGTGAGCTCGTCCACCTGCCCGCGCGGTGCCATCAGGTCGAAGTTGCCCGCCGTGGCCCAGTCATTGGCCGTCCACCCGGACAGGCCCAGGGTGAAGGACAAATCCCCCAGGTCCGCCACGTAGAAGGACGGCAGCCCCGAGCCCAGCAGGTGCACGGTGAAGCGCTTCGCCACCGGGACGAGCCGCTCCAGTACGCCCAGGCGCCGGCGGCCCCATACACGGATGTCGTGCGTGCCCTCGCCCTCGTACACCGAGCGCCGGCACACCACCTCCGTCCCCCACGGCTCGAACACCACCTTCACCGGCTGCCCCGGCGCCAGCTCGTAGCGCATGGAGCGCGGGCCCTTCTTCTCCTTGTGCCGCTTGAGCACGAAGAGGAAGTTGTGCACGTCCATGGGGTGCAGCGTGAAGCGCACCGCCGGCAGCGCCATCGCCGAGTTCACCTGGAGGAAGCCGCGCACCCACGAGTCCGGGAGGTCGATCTTCACCTCCTTGTAGGCCGCGTCCGTGCCCGTCTGGGTGGTGAAGCCACTCGGGTCCACCTCGAAGCGCGTGCGCTTGTAGGAGCGGATCTTCTGGAACTCGTCGTACAGCGGCGACGAGTAGTCGATGTTGGTGGTACCGCAGGAGAACTCGCCGACGTTCTGGAACACCTCGTAGCTGGCACCGAGCCGGCCGTAGCTGGACTCGTCCTGGCTGAAGCACTCGAAGAAGCACTCGTCCGGGTGGACGGTGATGACCGGGTCGTAGACGAACCACAGCTCCCGGTGCTTCTCGTAGAGGAAGCGGAAGTAGCGCGCGCGCGCCTCGTGGAAGCCGCTCAGCCGTCTGGCGCTCTCCACCTCCAGCTGGGCGAGTTCCTCGCGCAGGGCCTTCACCCGGCTGGCCACCGACTGGCGCTGCGCGGCGATGGCCACCAGGTCCCCCTCCTCCTGCTGTGCCGCCCAGGCCTTGTAGGCCGTCTTGTCCTTGGGCTTGAAGCGCAGGTCGGACACCACCACGGCGTGGAGCGCGGAGATGGCCTCGCGGAAGGCCACGTTCCGCCGCAGTTCGCCCGAGAAGAAGGTGGGCTCCCGCTTGAGGTCCGGCGCGAAGGACAGCTCGGTGCTGTCCCCCCGGTGCTGCACCGCGGTGCTGCCCGCGTAGGAGTACTCAAACTGCACGGCGGACCTCCACCGGGACGAGACGGAAGGGCATGGGGACGGACGGCTGCGCCTTGGCGATGGCGAGCATCGCCTCCAGCGCCGCGGCCCGGTGCTCGATGGCAATGGTGGCGGACATCCGGTGCAACACCTCCATGGCCACGCGGCCCGAGGCCTCGGTGCTCCGGCCCTCGCGCTGGAGGAAGCCCAGCACCCGCTGGCGCGCCACGCGGCCCCGGTTCACCTGGCTCAACACCCGGATGAAGTACGGCGTGAGTTGCTCCACCCGCTCCGCGTTGCCGCTGGCGAAGCGGTCCAGGTAGTTGGTGGCGAAGAGCTGTACCTCGGGCGCGGGGTGCTCGGACAGGCGCAGCAGGAGCGCGGGCCCGTCCTCCTCGCGGAAGGAGCGCGTGAGCAACTCCCTCCCGAAGGCCCGCACGTCCTCGCGCACGCTGTCCGCCACCGAGACGAGCACCTCCAGCGAGAAGTCCTCCGGGGCGAAGCGCTCGCGGAAGTAGCGGAAGCCGAAGGCGCGCGCGTCCTCCCAGCGCGAGTCCAGCAGGCCCACCGCCGTGGACAGCTCCGCGCGCACCTCGGGGAGGTGGGACTCCAGCCAGCGCCACCCCCACTCGCGCACCGCCAGCACGTCATGTCCGGCGAGCCTCGTCACCCGCGGCACCTCCACCGTCAGCTCCACGCCACGGCGGGCGAGCAGCGCGGCCCCCACGCCCTGCGCGGCGGCGTCCTCGGACTCGAGCAGCCGCCACGTCGTCTCCGCCGGCAGCAGGGCCAGCGCGGGCGCCAGCTCTCCGGACAGCACCGCCACCACGTGGGCCGGCACGCCCTCGGGCAGGCGGCGGCGCAGCAGGGCCGACAACAGGGCCTCCACCACCCGCGCCCCGGCGGCGGGGCTCGCGGCCAGCAGCCTCCCGAGCATCGGTCGCACCGCGGCGCGCACGTCCGGCAACCGGCGGGTGGCCAG
>NZ_DASVWK010000501.1:0-3545 GCF_036389735.1 Archangium sp.
GATGACGAAGGCGGCCTGCTTGTCATGAAGGGCGAAGAGACTGCCCGTGGTGGAGAAACTCCTGTCGGCCAACCACAGCTCTCTCTTCTGCACCTGCGCCAACACGGGCCCCGTCAGGGCGCGCTCCTGCGCGTGCGCGTCCTCGGCGGGCACCCTCTCCACCACCAGGTCCAATTCCGGCGCATACACCACAAGCGATTGGCCGGGCAGTGCCGCTCCACGCAAGCCGCGCAACGGCTTCAATCTCTTTTCGCTCGCCGCCAGGTGGCTGCCATCCAGCACGCGCACTCGATAGCCCGCCGCCCACGGCACCTGCTGCGTCTTCATGGGCGCAACCACCGGGACCAGCTTCTCGGCGCACCCTCTCACCAAGGCGCGTACTACCTCTGGCTCGGTGTGATTCACCTTGTCGTACAGCGCCGTCAGCGATACCCCCAGCTCGGGGCTCGCCTGGGCCGCCGCATGCAGCGACGGCTTGAGCCCCAGGGCCACCAGAGCCATCAGGTCCACCACGCTGGAGAAGAGCAATTCGCGCGTGTACTGGTGTACTGCTTGTCGCGGTGCTGCTCGAACTGCTCGTCCAGCCACTCACGGCTCGGCGCCTGCTGCATGAGCAGGCGTGCCATGACCGTCAACGGGCTTTTCTTCGTGAAGCGCTCGAACACGGCTTCCAGGGCCACGGTCCTTCCTCCAGAGTCGTCCCTGAAAGATGACCTCCGCAGTAGCCCGGTGCTGCTCCCTCGGCTTCCAGCCCGCTCCCTCGCTCGCTTTTCTTGCCGGGTAGTATCATCCCCCCGACCTTGAAAGTGGTGGGCCTAACCCCCCGGAATCACAGCCCCTTTCAACAAAACTCATCGTATCCCTCTCCCGGTGGGAGAGGGGGTGGGGCCACCGTGCTGCCTGGCTTCAGTCGGCGCCCTTGATGCACGCCACCGGCTTGAGGCGCTTCGCCACCTTCGCCAGGTGCGCCATCTCCACCGTCTCCAGCACGTCGTCCAGGTTCTTGTAGCAGGGCCCCGACTCGTCCAGCGGCGTCACCCGCGTGTTGAGCAGGATGTCCGCCTCGGACATGCGCTGGTCCGTCTCCGACTGGTCCAGCACCCGCCTCGCCTCGCCTCGCGACAGCCGCCGCCCCGCCCCGTGGTTCACCGAGTAGATGGACTGCTCCGCCCCCTCCTCCGCGAACAGGATGGCGCTCCCCGTCTCCATCGAGCCCGGAATGAGGATGGGATGGCCCGTCTTCTCCCACTGCGTCCTGCGCAGCGCCGGGTGCCCGCCCGGGAAGGCCCGCGTCGCCCCCTTGCGCGCCACGAACTTCCCCGCCTCCTTCTGGATGAGGTTGTGGGAGATCTCGTAATAGATGTCCGCCGTCCCGCCGAACACCTCCTCGAGCGCCGCGCACACCGCCTCGCCGATGATGAGCCGGTTGGCCACCGCGAAGTTGGCCGCCATGTTGTGCAGGTTCCAGTACTCGCGTCCCAGCCGGCTGTCCGCGTCCAGCCAGATGAAGTCCTCGCTGCGCATGCTCAGCCCCCGCTCCGCCGCTCCTTCCACGAAGTAGTGCTTCGCGATGTTCCACCCGAAGCCCCGGCTGCCCGTGTGCAACATCACCCACACGCGCCCTTCCTGGTCCACCTGCATCTCCGTGAAGTGGTTGCCTCCCCCGAGGCTCCCCAGCTGGTCCCGCTTGGCGTAGGCCCGCTCGGGGATGTCCACCCGGTCATCCTCCACCGGGATGAAGTCGCGCTCCGTGGTGGACGCGTTGCGGCCCAGTGCCTTGGCCCCGTGCCGCACCACCTCGGCGAACGTGCGCGCGTTGATGCTCCGCTGCTTCTGCACCCGCGAGGCCCCCACGCCCACGGCGATGCGCCTGGTCACCTCGTTGATCCACTGGCGGCGCTTGACCGGGTCCGCCACGTCCTCGGCCGTGAGCGTCGTCTTGAGCTGCACCATGCCGCAGCCGATGTCGTAGCCCGCCGCCGTGGGGAGCAGGATTCCCTCCGTCTCCACCACCGTGCCAATCGGCACCCCGTAGCCCAGGTGGCAGTCCGGCGTCACCGCCACCCGCGTCACCCCGGGGAACGAGGCCGCGTTCACCACCTGATCGAACACGCCCTCCTCGAGACCCGGCAGCTCGGGGCCCGCGCCCCACAGCAGCTTGTCCGACAGGAACAGGTGGGCATCCACCCGCATCGTCTTGGTCTTCGGCAGGACGAAGTGGCCCTCCGCGACCTTCTCCAACCTTTGCGTCCAGCTCATGGCGAGTTCCCCCGGTCTGCTTCAACCGCTGGCAGCGACGGAAGCGTCCTCTAGAAGCTGACGATGGACCCGTGTGGAAGCTGATGGACAAAGCGAGCGGCCTGGCATGCGGCCGGTCAACGGCCGGCGTGCGAGAGATGTCGGTCCGAGTACGCCCGCAGTTGCCGCTTTCTCTCTTCATTCCCATTCCTATTCCCGGAGCTTCAAGGGGGTTGGGAGATGGGGATTTTCGGAGCGCTGGTGGTGGCCATGTCGCTGAACGCGGGCCCCGTGGATGTGAAGACGGCCCCGGTGTTCAACCCGGCCATTTGCAGCAAGAAGCGCGTGGATCCGTGCGGCTGCCACCATGTCTACGGTGTCCGCCACTGCCACCCCAAGCGGAAGAGTGAACACTGCGAGGCCATGGTCCAGGCGACCGAGCCCGCCGCGAAGAAGGACTCCCGCGTGTGGGACTTCTTCCCCCTCGAGCAGGACGTCTCCAGCGAGCACGAGGCGCACGCGCAGGACTCCGCCGCCCTCTGAGCGCCACCGCCGCCGGGAGGAACACAGGCTTGGGGTCGGCCACGGTGAAGTGGTCGGCCCCGTTGCGTTTCAGGTGAAGGCCTTCGCGCGACAAGCCCCACCCGCGAGCACTCAGCTCTCGGGCGTCATCGTCACTTCCAGCGTGAACTCCCGCGCCTTCACCCGCTCCAGCGAATCCACCTCGTAGGCCGTCAGCGGCGCGCGCGAGGACACCACCACCCAGCGCGTCCCCGGCGCGGCCCTCAAGGCGATCGTGTTCGTCGACAGCCTGCGCACCTCCGCCGTCGAGGGCAGGGGCGCCACGGGTGTGCTCGGGGCCGGCGGCAGTGCCAGTCTTCCCGGCACATTCGCCGCCCGCGTGTGCAGCTCCACCTGCTCCCGCTTCTCCTCGGGAATGCGTGAGGGCGGCCGCTGCGTCGGCGCCGGCCTGGTCGCATGGGCGAAGGTGGGCGTCAGTCGCGCCAGGGCGTAGGCGAGCTCCGTGTCCTTTGGATCCAACTCCAGCGCCACCTTCAACGCCGCCCGCGCCCGCGCCTCGCACCCCAGCTCCAGCAGCAGCTCCGCCGCCGCCCGGTACGAGGTGATCGCCTTGGCCCGGTCTCCCGCTCGCCGCCAGGCCTCGGCATGGCGCACGTAGAGGTGAGGATCCCTCGGCTCCAGTTCCAGGAGCCGGCTGTAGGTGCGCGCGCATTCCGTGAACTTCCGTCGCGCGTAGAGGTCCATCGCCTCCTCTTTCAGCTCCCGCACCCCCATCACCACCCCCC
>NZ_DASVWK010000502.1:0-12218 GCF_036389735.1 Archangium sp.
CCTGGAGGACGAGGCGACTGCGACGACGCACTGAGCTGAGCATAGGAAGGACAGGAGCCCTATTGGGCGTAGCGGGCGGGAGCAGAGCGGGAGGTGAGGGACGCTGACGGGTAGCCCATGAGCCGCACTCCGGGCCGGCGCAGAAGCCATTCATCTCCAGCAGACACACGCCTGCCCAGCCGCCTTCCCAGGCGGCATGCGGCAGGGGCGTAGCTCTCTTGGCTGGCTGTGGCGGCTTGAGCTTCAACACCACGCGCTCTGGGGCGGCCCTCGCGCAGGGGCCAGGTGCGCACTGGCCGTGGGCAACCCCAGGTGCTCCAGAAGCGCTCTCACCCCTCCTGCTCCCTTCACGTACGCCAAGACCCGCCGCCTGCCTCCACACCTCAAGCACGCGAACACATCCAGGGCGAACGTCCTGCGCAGCAGCCCGGCCCAGTCGAAACGGGGTGTGCGCTCCTTCCTCGGCTCCTCCACCGTCGCGGCAAAGGCGGGGCTCTCCTCCTCCAGCCCCGGCTCCTCCCCCGCTTGAGGGAGCACCTGGCGGGAGTTGGATGCGGTGGGGTGGGCGCATACCCGGCGTGAGTTGCTCGAGAAGCGCTGGCCCCTGGTGACCCTCCGCGATGCCCTCGACGGAGAGTTCCGATACGGTTTTGACTATCGTGGCATGGCGCTCGAGGAGCACCCGGCGGCGGACGAGCCGGGCGCCGTGAGCGCGGTGAGCTTCTGGCTACCGACGGAGTTCTTGGAGGAGCACGGGCCGAATCACGTACGCGAGCTGGCCTTGGAACTGGCGGCTCCATTGCCCTTCTGCTCTGGCCACATTTGATCTGCCAGGCGTTCTCCGTGAAATCCGCGAGCGATGCTTCCGCCACCCGGGCTTGGACCTCCCAGACTTGGGAGAGCACTCGTGGAAGGTCGGTACGAGGACGCACGCACCCTGTGGGCCAGCTCCAAGCCCCCAGAAAGACTTGAAGAGGAGTCGGTCACCAGTCCACGCCGAGCCCCTCGTTCTCGCTCAAGTCCCTCGTTTCGAGTCCTTTGACACCTTCTCAGGACCATCATCGGAAGGCGGGGCGTGGCACTCGGGCGACCGCCTTCGCGTGCGCGATGGACTCCAGATGTTCCTCGCGCAGGAGGTTGTCCCGGCGGAGTCGGCGCACGCCGCGCTCAGCGGCCTCCAACATCATCCAGGCTTCACGGGCCTTCCGCGGGAACAGTTCGAGCGACTGGACATAGAGGCACGCGACATGGACGCGCAGCGCGAGGTTCGAGAAGCCGAGCCGTTGGACATGGCGAAGGCACTGGCCGAATTCCGCCCAGGGTCTGTTGAACGAGTACGCCAGGGTGACGAGATCTTCCGCGATGCCGCGCCGGATCCGCTGACGCTCGGCCTCTGTCCGCGCCTCGCGCAACCATCGCTTCTCCTGCCGGTTGGCTCCTCTTGGTAGGAGGCCGTGATGGTGGGCCGGTGACTACCGATGGAGACGAACGGTCCGGTCTTCGTCTCTTGGATAAAGCCCACGAACTGGCCGTTGTTCTCCAGGGATTGACCCGCTCCTACACCTTGAAAGTGGTGGGCGTGAAACCGTAGCTCTTGCCAAGTGCGCGGGCTCGGTCCCTTCGGAGAGTCCACGCGCCCTGGTTGGGGTCGACTTCAATCGCACTCATGAATCGCGCAGAATTGCCTGGAGGTCTTCCGGGATTGGCATGGGGGTGAAGAGGCCGACGTTCGCCCCTCCCGTGTTGCCCCGCGGTGCGCGTCCCAGGAGCGAGCCCGGCCCGGCCAGCACCAGGCGCGGCACCTGCCCGAGCAGCTCGCGCCAGTTCCGCGTGCGCCACGCGAAGGTGAACATGGCCCCGTGCACCTGGAGGTGGGCCAGGGCGTGGGCCTGGCTGAGGATGTGCGCGCGCTCGAGTGACGTCCACGCGGAGGACAGCTCCCCGCGTGACTCCGCTTCCCTCGCCTGGCCCAACTCCTTCTGGAAGTGCTCTCGTAACCTGGGATTCATGGAGCCCCTGCGCTCGGCGACCGTGAGGACTCCATGCCACGCGGAGCGGTTTGCCGCTATCTCCCCGTTCCAGGGCGCGGCATCTGCTAGGGTGGACCGGAGAGGTCATCCACCCTGGCACTACCATCGCCCCTTCTCCTCCTGGTTCTCATCGCCCTGTCCCCGGGTGCGCCGGCGGCCGCACAGCCCCAGGTCGCGACACCCGAGCACCCGCGACGGCAGGTCTTCGTCCCCAACAGCCCCAGCGAGCCGGTGCCGGAGGTGCGGGTGGCGGCCAAGGTCACCACCTGGCTGCGCTTCAACGCCCCCATCGACAAGGCCTCGGTGGAGGTGGAGGGGCGGGCCACGCGCTTCACGCTGGTGGACCCGGGCGAGCACACCCTCGCCCTCGAAATGGCTGTCGAGCCGGACCCCGGGGAGAAGCTGCTCGTGCGGGTGCGCTACAAGGACGGCGGCCCCCCGGCGTACGCCACCCTCGCGCTCGTCTCCCACCCCACGTTGGTGGACAAGGAGGTGGAGGTGGTGCGCCGCCCGCGCACCGTGGAGTCCCTGGAGGCGGCGCTGGCGGAGAAGGAGGCGGAGCTCGCGGCGCTCCGGGCCGTGAGCGCGCCCGCGGGGCTCGTGTTTTCCGGCCGGCTCAACCCGAAGGGCGTGCGGGCCCGCCTCCTCGAGCTGTCATTCATCGACACGCGGAGTGGGTTGATGGTGGCTAAGGGTGAGGGGTACCGCGCTGGGCTCTGGGCGCTCGCCGTCATCCAGGTGCGCAACCTTCCGGGACAGAAACCCTGGGCGCCCGGGGAGGCGCGACTCACCCGGGCGGACGGCACCCCCGTGAAGGTGCTCTCCGTGGACATGAACAAGGCGCAGCTCGCGCCCGGTGAGGCGGGCCTCGTGGCGGTGGAGACGGAGCGTCCCTTCTGGAAGGTGGACGAAGACCTCCGACTGGAGCTGCTGGACAAGGGCGGCAGCCGGCGCCTCTCCCTCCTCGGAGTGCAGCTGTAGGAGCGCGGGCCCATGACAAAGGAAGCGCTCCATCCGGACCACCTCCAACCTGGCCACTCGGTAGGGCCCTGGCACATCGTCCAGGTCCTGGGCAGTGGAGGCTCCTCCCGTGTCTTCAAGGTGGAACGGGACGGTCACCCCTACTCCATGAAGATGGCGCTGCGCCCCGTCTCCGACTCCCAGGACGAACTCCCGGAAGAGGCGTATGTGGAGGAGAAGAGTGCCTACCGGCGACTGGCGCGCGAGGCGGCGGCCCTCTTCACCTACGCCTCCCACCCCAACCTGCTGCGCGTGTACGCGGTGGACTTCTGGCCCAACCCCACCCAGGGCTACCCCTTCATCGTCACCGACTACGTGGACGGGGACGACTGGCACCGGTGGCGCTGGCGCAAGCGCCCTCACGCCGCCGGGCTGGTGGACACCTTCAGCGACGTGGTGCGCACCGTGGGCGCATTGCACGCGCGCGGCGTGTACCACCGGGACTTGAAGGCGGAGAACCTCCTCATCCGCCGTGAGGACGGCAGGCCCTTCCTCATTGATTTCGGCACCGTGCGCCTGCCGGGAGCCCTCACCAAGACGCTGGGCATCCCCGAGGGCGTCCTGCACCTGTTGCCGCCCGAGCTCCTGGCCTACATGCGCACCGGGGCATTGAAGCGGGGAGAGCCCTTCCAAGGGGGCGTGGCCGCGGACCTGTACGCCCTGGGGGTGCTGCTCTACCAGGGGCTCACGGACCTGCACCCCTTCAACCCCGAGCTTCCAGACAAGGAACTGCTGGCCGCCATCGCCTCCGTGCCCCCCACGGCGCCCCACCTCCTCAACCCCCTGGCGCCGCGCTCCCTCAGCGACATCGCCATGAAGTTGCTGGAGAAGCAGCCCGAGGACCGTTACCCGAGCACCGAGGCGCTACTCCAGGCGCTGGAGAAGGCCGCCGCGAGTGAGCGGCAATCCCCGGCCTGGAAGGTGCCGCTCCTCGAGGCGGCGCGGGGCCCGGTGGAATCGGAATCCACGGGGAGCGCGGAGCCGGAGCCACCCCGGGAGGAAGAGCACCCCCCCGAGGTGCGGCAGGAGTCCCCTGCCGCTGACCCTGGCCGCCCACGGCGTGCGAGGTGGCCCCTCGTCCTGCTCGCGAGCTTGATCGTGCTCGGCCTTGCCTTGTGGCTGGCGCGCCCCACACTCGTGCCCCCACCCGAGGCGCCACTGCCTGGGTCTGGCCGTTCCGAGAAAGGAAGCCCTCCCGTGTCCACCCCTCCCCGCTCCACCCCCTCGAGTCTCCTTGTCGCCTGGCTGTGCGCCGTCTCCGGTATCGGCTGCCCTGGTGCCCAGGTGAAGCCCCCGGAGCCCGAGGACTGCCCCGATGAGGTAACCCAGACCATGTTCCGGGACTTGAATGTTCAGACGGCCCTCACTTTTGGGGTCATGGTGGACATCAACCAACCTGGCTACCTGTCCGAATTGGGCGTCTACCAGGAGGGCCCCATCATCAGCCGTCTCGTGGCGGAAGGTGGCAACCTGCCCGACGGGTCGCTGCTCCACGGCCACCTCTGGACGGGCCCGGGCATCCACGAAATCCGGGGGGGCAAGAAGGTCCCGGCCGTCATGGGCCGCTACACGCTGGCCGTGCTGCCCGATGGGCGGAAGTACCGCGTGTGCCTCGTGCTGGGGGACGAGGACGGGCGTGTCCCGCTGGCGGAAGGCTCCAAGCCCGGTGCCCTGCGGCTGCCCAAGCAGTTGCCGGTGAGCTCCGTCTGGCGTTGGCCATAAGACAAACAAGCGCGGGGTCTTCTCCGCGCGCAGCGCCATCCGCTGGTCCAGCACGTGGTTCCACAGCGTGCCGAGCTGGTGGCCAGCGGTGCTGCCCTGCTTGACCAGGGCACTCACGGGGTACAAATTGTAGTCGACTACAATCAACCGAGCGCTGGGGTAGACAGGAAGGGGCCGGGCGAGCCATACCGCCTGGACCCGGTGCCTCCTTTCGACTCGTCCGACGTGCTCACCATGCCCGTGCCGCCCGCTCCTGACTTCCAGCAGCTCTTCGAGAGGAGTCCGGGTGCCCACCTCATCCTCGCACCGGATGCGGACTTCACCATCGTGGCGGTGAGCGACGCCTACCTGCGTGCCACCTTGACGACCCGCGAGGGACTCCTCGGTCGCGGCCTCTTCGAGGTGTTCCCCGACAACCCGGCGGACCCGGACGCCACGGGCACGCACAACCTGCGCGCCTCGCTCGAGCGGGCCGTGGCCACTCGCGCGCCGGACACCATGGCCGTGCAGAAGTACGACATCCAGCGTCCCCAGGCCGAAGGGGGCGGCTTCGAGGTGCGGTACTGGAGTCCCATCAACCTCCCCGTCCTCTCCCCCGAGGGAGCGGTGCGCTACCTCATCCACCGGGTGGAGGACGTGACGGAGTTCGTGCGCCTGTCTCGCCGAGGCGAGGAAGAGCGGGAGCGCACGGCGGCCCTCCAGACCCGCACCACGGAGATGGAAATGGAAATCTTCCGGGGGAGCCAGGAACTCCTAGCAGCCAACCGCGAGCTGCGGGAGGCGGTGCGCCTGCGCGACGAGTCCCTGGCCGTGGCCTCCCAGGCCCGCGCGGAAGCCGAGAGCCAGCGGGAATGGCTCCATTCGCTCTTCATGCAGGCCCCCACCGCCATCGCCATCTTTCGAGGGCCCCGCTACGTCATCGAGCTGGCCAATCCCCTGGTGTGCCAACTCTGGGGCCGCCGCCCCGAGCAGGTGCTGGGCAAACCCCTGTTCGAGGCCCTCCCCGAGGCGGCGGACCAGGGGTTCGAGGCGCTGCTGAACGAGGTGCGCGCCACCGGGGTGCACTTCGTTGGGACGGAGCTGCCCGCCAGGCTGGCGCGCCTGGAGGGAGGGGCGCTGGAGGACGTGTACTTCAACTTCGTCTACGAGCCCATGCGCGACACACGGGGCCACGTGGAGGCGGTCATCGTCGTCGCCACGGACGTGACGGAGGTGGTGCGCACACGCCAGCGGACGGAGGCGCTCGCCGCCGAGAAGCTGCGCGTCGCCGAGGAGCGGCTTCGCCTGGCGATGGAGGCCATGGAGCTGGGGACGTGGGACATGAACCTCACGACGGGCGCGCTGTTGTGGAACGAGCGCATGCGCACCCTCTTCGGGGTGGCGGCGGAAGCTCCGATGGATTACCCCACCTTCCTCGCGCAGGTGCATCCCGCGGATCGCGAACGCGTGGACCGGCTCGCTCGAGAGGCGTGGGCCCCTGGCGGCACGGGGGCTTTTTCCGTCGAGTACCGCATCGCCTCCCCAGAGGGCGGGACGCAGCGGTGGGTGAGTGTCCGGGGCCAGGTACATGGCGATGCCTCGGGGCGGCCCATCCGCTTCCTGGGCACCGCGCAGGACATCACCGAGCGCAAGCGCAGGGAGCTGGAGCTGCGACAGATAGCGGAATTTCGCGAACGCTTCCTCGGCATCGTTTCCCATGACCTGCGCAACCCGCTCAACGCCATCCTCCTGTCCGTCAACGCGCTGATGCGCGCCGATGGCGAGGTCAAGCATCACCTGAAGAACATCCGCCGCATCGCCACCAGCGCCGAGCGCATGGAGCGGATGATCGCCGACCTGCTCGACTTCACGCGCGGGCGGTTGGGTGGCGGCATCCCCATCAGTCCCCGTCCGGCCAATCTCCGCTCCATCTGCGGGCAGGTGCTGGAAGAGCTCGAGGCCGGAAACCCCCAGCGGGAGTTCCGCCTGAGCACGACAGGAGACTTCCAGGGCACGTGGGACCCCGACCGGCTCGCCCAGCTCTTCGGCAACCTCGGCAAGAACGCGGTGGACTACAGTCCCGAAGGCATCCCCGTGGACTTCGTGCTGCGCGACGAGGGGGACAGCGTATGCGTGGAGGTCCACAACGAGGGCCCGCCCATCCCGGCGGAGCTGCTCCCGGGCATCTTCGAGCCCTTCCGGAGGGCCACGGACGAGCAACATCCAACGTCCGGCCTGGGCCTGGGCCTCTTCATCGTCCAGCAGATCGCCCACGCTCACGGAGGCCGCATCGAGGTGCGATCCAACGAGGCGGAAGGGACCACGTTCAGGGTGTGGCTGCCGCGCGCCCCTGGGGACTGAGCGCGCGGCCCTCCAGGCTCACCCCGTCGTGCGCAGGCCGCCGGCGATGGCGTTGACCGTGAGCAGCAGCCGGGAGAGCAGCGGGTCGGCCTCGGCCTCTCGCTTCTCCCGCCGCAGCCCGCGCCACGTGCGCAGCAGCTCCACCTGCTGGCGGTGCAGCACGCGCAGCCACGGCTGGCGCAGGCGCAAGGCCTGGTGGATGTGGGGCCGGCGCTCCTCCAGGGGCCCTCCCCAGATGGCCTCCAACATGCGCCGGGTCCGCGCGAACTCGTCGCGAATCATCCCCATGGTCTGATCGCGGATGGCGCCCTCCTCGACGAGGGTCGCGTACTCCGCCATCACCTCCACATCCGCCGAGAGGATCGTCGTGCTGACATTGGTGAGCACGTACTTGCTCGGGTACCAGTCCAGGGCGTGCTGCTTGAGCAGGGCGAAGGCCTCGGGTCGCTCGCGTTGCAGGGATTCCAGGGCGCTGCCCACGCCATACCAGCCGGAGAGGAAGAAGCGCGACTGGCTCCAGCTGAAGACCCAGGGAATGGCTCGCAGGTCCGCCAGGGTGCGCTGGCCGGTGCGCCGCGCCGGGCGGGAGCCGATCTTGCTGGACTCGATCACATCGATGGGCGTCGCCTGGGCGAAGAAGTCGATGAAGCCCTGGCCCTGGACGAGCTGCTCGTAGGCCCGGCGGCTCGTCTCCGACAGCCGGTCCATGATGGGCTCGAGCGGGTGGGCCTCCGGCCGCACGCCATGGCGGGCCAGGAGCGTGGCCTCGGTCGCGCCCGCCAGGAGCAGCTCCAGGTTGTACACGGCGCTGATGAGGTTGGCGTACTTCTGGGAGATCGTCTCTCCCTGCTCGGTCATGCGCAGGTCGCCCTGGAACGAGGAGGGAGGCAGCGCGCTGAGGAAGCGGTGGGTGGGGCCGGCGCCACGACTGATGGTGCCGCCGCGGCCATGGAAGAAGCGGAGGCCCACCCCGTGGCGCTGGCCCACGGCCGCCAGCGCCTCCTGGGCGCGGTAGAGCCCCCACTGGCTGGCCAGGATGCCTCCGTCCTTGTTGCTGTCGCTGTAGCCCACCATCACCTGCTGCACCGGCCGTGAGGCGCCCAGGGCCTTCTGTTGCCAGGCCAGGCTGCGCCGCGTCATCGGGTGCGCCAGGAAGGCGGAGAGGATCTCCGGGCTGTGCTTCAGGTCATCGATGGTCTCGAAGAGCGGCACCACCGGCAGGTGGCACACCAGCCCCTCGGGCGTGTGGAAGGCCAGTCCCGCCTCGCGCGCCAGCAGGTAGACGACGAGCAGGTCCGACAGGCTGCGCGTCATGCTGACGATGAGGGCGCCCAGCCCGGCGGGGCCATAGGCCCGCAGGTGCTCGATGAGCACGCGGTAGCACCCCAGCACCGCATCCGCCCGCGGGCCGATGGGCGCTCCCGTCAGCGCGAACGGGCGAGGCGAGGCCAGCTCCCGCTCGAGGAACGCCAGGCGCCGCGCCTCGTCCCAGTCGACGAAGTCCGCCCCCTCCAGGCCCGCCGCCACGAGCAGCTCCCCCACGGCCAGGTCGTGGAAGTGGCTGTTCTGCCGGACGTCCAGCGACGCCAGCTGGAAGCCAAAGGACTGCACCGCGCGGATCAGCGGGCTCACCTCGCTGTCGGCCAGCCGGCCCGCGCCGATGGCCAGCAGTGACTCACGCAGCAACTGCAGGTCCGCGGCCAGCTCGGTGGCCTCGCGGTAGCGGCCCGGCTCGTCGTCGAGGCGAGCCGCCTCGGTGCGGCTCATGTCCAGCGGCAGCCGCGCCACCAGGAGGTTGAGGAACTGTCGCCAGGGCTCGTCCGGGTTGCGCTGGACGGCTCGCTGGCCGCGCTCGCCCAGCAACCCCGCCAGCGCGGTGCTCCGGGCCGTGAGCGCGGGCGGTGCGGATTGCAGCCGGTTGGAGAGGCTCAGTCGGGCGCTCAGTCCGGTCATCCGCTTCTGGAGCAGCGTGAGCGCGTTGAGGCGCAGCTCACCGAGCGTATGGCGGGTCACCTCGGCCGTGACGAACGGGTGCCCGTCCCGATCTCCCCCCACCCAGTCTCCAAAGGTCAGGCGCGGCAGACCCCGCGGATCCCTCAGCAGCTCGGGCTCGAAGCCCACCGCCTCCCAGGCCTGTTGCAGCCGCCGATCCAACACGGGCAGCGCCTCGGGGAAGACGTTGCGCAGGTAGTGGATGACATTGCGCAGCTCGGTGGGCACGTCCGGTTTCTCGAGGAAGATCTCCCCGGTGCGCCACAGC
Source organism: Archangium sp. (assembly GCF_036389735.1). Classification (GTDB taxonomy): domain Bacteria; phylum Myxococcota; class Myxococcia; order Myxococcales; family Myxococcaceae; genus Archangium. Next base: position 9,373 of record NZ_DASVWK010000502.1, read on the forward strand.
AACTCCAGGACGCGCTTGCACTCCTGGCGGATGGCCTGCTGCTCCAGGGGCGTCCACATCTGGTTCTCGCGCTTGACGAGCAGCAGATAGAGGGAGCGCTGGTGGTCCAGCACGCTGGCTCGCCTGGCCTCCGTGGGGTGGGCGGTGAGCACCGGCTCGACGCGCACCTGGGCAAGCACCTCGGCGATGCGCCGCGCCTCCAGGCCCCGTTCCCGCAGGTGGTGCAGCACGTGGCCCCACAGCCCGGTCTCGGCGGTCACGCCCTCGGTGGCCTCCTTCACCCGACGCTGCTGGGCGGCCGTGTTCTCCTCGGCCATGTTGAGGAGATGGAAGGCCATGGAGTAGCCCTGTACCATGCGCTCCGGCAGTCGCACCGGCGCGGCCCCCGTCTCCGGCTGCCTGGGTAGATTCCGAGCAACCTCCTGCTCGCCCAACTCCTCCAGCACCTCGCGGAAGCAGCCGAGCAGGAAGTCCAGGTCTCGCTCTACTTTCGACAGGTGGGCCGTCGAGGGTGCGGCGGTATCCATGGTTCGAGTCCTCCCGGTGAGACTCGAAGATAAGACACGGCGCCTCCAACGCCCACCTTCACCCACACCGATTGTAGTCGACGACAATTGAAACCCTCCCGGAGCCGCCCCACCGGGTTTCCGGAAGGGTCAGCGCGTCAGGGGCACTTGCTCACCATCATCTCGCCCCCGTTGTTGGTGGCGTTGAGACGGAAGCTGAAGACGTAGTCGCCCGCTTCCGGAATGGCGAGGGAGGACTCCGTGCCAGGACCCGCGGCGACCGCCATGGGCTGCTCCGTGGCGATCTTCACCGGAGCCGCTCCCGACACCGCGAACTCCTTCGACCAGTCCGTGCTGGCGAACTTGAAGGTGTAGGCGGTGGCCTCCGGCTCATGGACCACCACCTGGTAGACGTTGTCTCCCTTGTAGGCGAACCGACGGTTGGCGGGCGTGGCGCTGAAGTTGCCCCCACCGGCGTAGCTGCCACGAATGAAGATCTCCTTGCCGAGGGGACCAACCCCCTCGACGGTGGGGGCGGTGCAGTTGGCCAACGGTCCCTGGCCGGACAGGCCGCCGCCCGGGCCAGTCCGAGGGCCTTCGGCCGTCGGTGAAGCGATGTCGAAGAAGCGGCCTTCGAACGGCTTCAGCGAAATCTCATAGTTGCCGCCGGAGATCGCCACCTCGGCATCCCCCAGCAGGTCCACGAGGTCCCCCGCGCTGCCGATGGCCGTCCCAGCCACCGTGACCACCGCGGGAGCCGCCTTGGCGTTCAACACATACAAGACGTTGTCGGTGCCCTTGTCCTTGCGATCGACGTAGACGTTGCTGTCCGAGTAGATGTGCGTCCGGCTGCCATTGGCCAGCGCCGGATGGGCATCCCGCAGCACCATCAGCGCCACCACGTGCTTCTTCAGGTCCGCCTGCTCGGCCGAGAGCACCGTGGCGGTCCCGCCCACCGTGGTGGGAATCCCCTCCACGAGGGCGGAGGTCCGGGAGACATGGTCATCGCAGACGCCCCGGGTGGCACAGGTCGTGTTGCTCTCCTTGGCCGCGAAGCCCGCCAGTTCCTGGCCGACCTCGTCACCGTAGTAGAGGGTGATGGGGCCACTGTAGGAGGCCATGAAGCTGAAGGCGGCCTTGTGTCGCGCCCAGTAGGCGCCGTCCTGGACATCCGCCAGGGCCCCCCGTTGGAGGAGATCGCCGAAGCGGACCAGATCATGGTTGGTGAGCATCAGGTTCGGCATGGCATGGGCCGGGTAGGCCAGGTGGTTCAGGTAGCCCGCCTGGAGGTTGCTCGCCGCCCGGTTGCCCGTGCCGCTCTCCTCGACCGCCAGGGTCTGCACCAGGCTGTAGCGCACGGGGAAATCGAAGGCGGACAGCAACCCGGGGCTCGCGGCGGGGCCATAGCCCTGGCTGGCGATGTCTCCCGCCGCCCGCCAGATTTCACCCACCATGTACCCCAGCGGATGGACCGTCTGGCCGGCCGCGTTGGTGTAGCTCACGCTTGCCGCGGCTCCGGCGACGGCGGTGCGCAGGTCGTCCCAGTACTGTACCGGCACCTGATAGGCCTGATCCAGGCGCCAGCCGTCGATCTTGTACTCGGTCACCCAATGCGTGGCGACCTCCTTGAAGAACTCGAGGTCGGCCGGATAGACCGCCGTCCGCCCGGTGCTGCTCTGGGCCTGACCGGTGGTGGAGACCCTGCGGCCCAGCGGCGAGGCGTAGTCACTGGCATTGACCTTGAAGTGGCCGAATACGCCATCGAGGAACACATACAGCCCCCTGGCATGGGCGCCCTCCACCAACTCCTTGAGCTTGCCATTGGTGCCGAAGCGGGGGTCGACATTGAAGTAGTCCGAGGCGAAATAGCCCGTGGCATCGAGGCGATGGGCCCAATCGTCCTGACCACTCACGGGCACGGTCTTGAAAACCGGGGTGAGCCAGATGGCGTTGACGCCCGTCGACTTGATGGAATCGAGGCTGTTGATGATTCCTTGCAGATCCCCCTTGTGGTGGCTGGTGCCGTAGCCGGTGTTGTAATCCGCGGTGCTGTCGCCATCGACGAAGGCCTCGACCATGATCTGGTAGAGGCGCAGACCACACTCCGTCTCACCATTGCCCTTGAAGCAGGCCAGACGGCTGTCGGCCCTCCCCGCGGCGACGTCGACCGTCGCCTTGTAGGCCGCTGGGTCACCACCCCCATCCACACCCGCGTCCACACCCGCGTCCACTGGCGGCGGAGGAGGAGGGTCACCCTCACCGCCGTTACCACCACGGCAGGAAAACAGAACACCGGCAATCGCCAACGCGAGAATGAATTTCAGCCACTGCATGAAGGAA
>NZ_DASVWK010000503.1:0-7584 GCF_036389735.1 Archangium sp.
GCCGGGGCGAAGAGGTAGCACTGGTTCTCGATGGCGCGCGCGCGCAGCAGCACCTCCCAGTGGTCCTTGCCCGTCATCAGGGTGAAGGCCGCTGGCACGGCGAGCAGCGTGGCGCCCTCCTTCGCCAGGCGTCGGTACAGCTCGGGGAAGCGCAGGTCGTAACAGATGGAGAGGCCGAGCCGGCCCACCTCCGTGTTGGCCGCCACCACCTCGGCGCCCGGGGCCACCGCCTCGGACTCGCGGTAGGGCGTGCCGTCGCCCACGTCCACGTCGAAGAGGTGCATCTTCCGGTACACGGCCAGCCGCGCGCCGTCTGGTCCGAAGAGGACGGTGGTGTTGTAGAGGCGACCGCCGGGGGCGCCCTGCTCCAGGATGGAGCCGGCCAGGAGGGTGATGCGCCGCTCGCGTGCCAACTCCGCCATGCGCGAGAGCGTGGGCCCGTCGAGCGTCTCCGCGGCGCCCGAGCGTTCCGACTCCGGTCCCATCCAGCTGAAGTTCTCGGGGAGCCCCACGAGGCGGACCCCCAGGTCGGCGGCCCGCCTCACGAGCCGGGTGGCCGAGTCGAGGTTGTGGGCCTTGTCCGCGGTGGACACCATCTGGGCGGCGGCGATGAGGTGCATGGGGGCGTTATAACCGGACCGCGTTCGCGGAAACCCCGGGAATCCCTACCCCCGGGAGGACTGTTGGATGGCAGGACAAGGGGTGCGTCATCCTTTACACCCCGAGGTGGCGTGTGCTAGGGACGCCGCCTACATTTTTCGACGCAGTTCCTCGAAAAGTGGGCCGTCGAGCCCGCTTTTCGCGTTTTTGGAGTCCGGAGTTTTCAAGCGGCTATGGCGGAGAACATCAAGCAAACGGTGGAGGCCAGGGCACAGGAGATGCTCGAGCCCATCGTTGCGGGCGAGGGGCTGGAGCTCCTCGAGGTGGAGTTCATCCGCGAGCGCGAGGGCTGGATCCTGCGCCTGTTCATCGACAAGCCGGGCGGGCGAGTGGGTCTGGACGAGTGCTCGCAGGTGTCTCGCGCGGTCGACACGGTGCTGGACGTGGAGGACATCGTCCCCCACGAGTACAACCTGGAAGTGTCCAGCCCGGGCGTGAACCGGCCCCTGAGGAAGCCCGTGCATTTCGAGCGGGTGAAGGGACAGAAGGTCAAGGTGAAGACCTTCGGACCCATCGGGGAGCCGCCGCGCAAGAACTTCACCGGAACGCTCACCGAGGTGGCGGCCGACGCCATCTCCGTGGACGTGGAAGGGGCGGGCAGCTTCCGCATCTCCTTCAAGGACATCGCCAAGGCCAATCTGGAGTTCGAGTTCTAGCAGTCCACATACAGGGTGCGCTCTCGAGCGGGCGCGCCCGTGGAACCTTTGGAGAAGATGATGCCCACGCCAGCCAATCCCAACATCAACCTCAACCTCGTCCTGGATCAGGTGGCCAAGGACAAGGGCATCGAGCGGAGCGTGCTCATCACCACGCTCGAGGATGCGATGACGACCGCGGCCAAGAAGCACTTTGGCCAGGAGCGCAACCTCGAGGCGAAGTACGACCCGGAGAAGGGCGTGGTGGAGCTCTTCCAGGCCATCACCGTGGTGGAGACCATCACCGATCCCATCCAGGCGGTGAACCAGATTCCCCTCGACGAGGCCCACAAGAAGGGCATGGAAGTGGAGCCGGGCGACGAGCTCGTGTTCCAGATCTTCTACCGTGACGAGGACGCCGCCGAGGCCAAGGCGCAGGACGATCAGTACGGGGACATCCTCCGGCTGAAGACGTTCCGCCGCGGCTTCGGCCGCATCGCGGCCCAGACGGCCAAGCAGGTCATCCTGCAGCGCACCCGCGATGCCGAGCGCGAGAACGTCTTCAACGAGTACAAGGACCGGCGCAACGAGATCGTCACCGGCATCGCCCGGCGTTTCGAGCGCGGCAACATCATCGTGGACCTCGGCCGCGCCGAGGCGGTGCTGCCCGTGCGCGAGCAGGTGCCCCGCGAGACGTACCGCGCCGGCGACCGCGTCCAGGCCTACGTGCTGGACGTGTTGCGCGAGTCCAAGGGCCCGCAGATCGTCCTCAGCCGTGCCTCGGTCAACCTGCTCACCAAGCTCTTCGAGATGGAGGTGCCCGAGATCGCCGAGGGCATCGTCGTCATCGAGGCCGCGGCGCGCGAGCCGGGCGGACGCGCGAAGATCGCCGTGTCCAGCCGGGACTCGGACGTGGATCCGGTGGGCGCGTGCGTGGGCATGAAGGGCAGCCGCGTGCAGGCCGTGGTGCAGGAGCTGCGCGGCGAGAAGATCGACATCGTCCCCTTCGACGAGGATCCGGCGCGTTTCGTGTGCTCCGCGCTGGCCCCCGCCGAGGTGAGCCGCGTCATCATCGACGAGGCCAACCACGCCATGGAACTCATCGTGCCGGATGACCAGCTGTCGCTGGCCATCGGCCGTCGTGGTCAGAACGTGCGTCTGGCGGCGCAGCTCACCGGTTGGAAGCTGGACATCAACAGCGAGAGCCGGGTGCGCGAGATGCGCGAGTTCGCCAACCGCTCGCTGGGCGCCCTCCCGGGGGTCAACGAGATGCTGGTGGAGACGCTGTATGCCCACGGCTTCCGTCAGGCCAAGGACATCGCCGAGGCCAATCCGGAGATGCTGGCGCAGATTCCGGGAGTGGATCCTTCGCGCATTCCCGCCATGCAGGAGGAGGCCCGCAAGCAGATGTCGCTCGACGCGACGGAGCTGTCGCGCATGGAGCGCGAGCGCGAGCAGGCCCGCCAGGCCGAGGCGCGTCGTCATCCGGACGAGCTCAACCAGACGGAGCGCATGGCGCGCGTCCGCGGCATGGGCGAGAAGACCATCGAGCAGCTGGTCGTCTCCGGCTACCGCACGGTGGAGGACATCGCCAACGAGAAGGACCTGGCCAAGCTGGGTGACGTGCCGGGGGTCGGCATCAAGAAGGCCCGCCAGCTCAAGAGCGCGGCGGAGAACTACCTGGTGGAAGAGGCCAAGCTCCGGGTCGAGCTCAATGCCGAGCGCGCGTCCGCTTCCCCGGCGGCCGAGCCGGCGGGTGCCTAGGTTCGGGTATAGTATCCGCTCGCTTGGATGGCAGGAGGGATGCGACTGAAGGCCCGTTCCGGTAATAGTAGAAAAGAAGTTCTCCTGGAAAACGCCGGACCGGTGCGAAGCTGCATCGGTTGCGGCGCCAAGCGGGTCCAGGGCGAGCTCACCCGGTTGGCGGTGGGCCCGGGGGGCGGCGTGGTGGTGGACAGGGAGAGGCGTATCCCGGGTCGGGGCGCCTACCTTTGTGGGGTCGGTTGTCTGGCGGCGGCGGTGAAGCGGAAGGCCTTTGGCAGGGTCTTCCGGGGGAAGGCGGGTCCGGTTGACCCGTCAGTGCTCAGCCAGGCGTTGGAGTCGGGACCGGTCCGCGTTTGAGCGGCCGGCGGGAGTGGGTGTTAGCACCACTCGCACACATTTTTGGATTAGGGTGCTGCGCCCGGTAGCCGGCGGAGCAAAAGGCCAAGCAAAGTATGTCGAAGAAGCGCGTTCACGAAATCGCCAAGGAGCTCAAGGACCACGGGGTCGAGCTCGACAATAAAGAGGTCGTGACCGAGCTCGTCGGGCTCGGCTACGACGTCAAGAGCCACTCGTCCTCGCTCGAGGACGACCAGGCCACTGCCGCGGTGCAGAAGATCCTGGACAAGCGCAAGCCGAAGCAGGCCGCGCCGCCGGTGACGGCGAAGGGCTTCGTGGTGCGCCGCAAGGCGCCGACGGCCCCCGGCTCCGCTTCCGCCGATACTCCGGACCAGCAGGAGGCTCCGGCGCACTACGCCGAGGCTCCCCAGGCCGCCGAGGAGGCACCCGCCGCTCCGGCCCAGCCCGCCGCCGCCGTCGAGGCGCCGCGTGCCGCTGCTCAGCCGGTAGCCGAGGAGGCACCCGCCGCTCCGGCCAAGCCCGCTGCCGCCGTTGAGGCGCCCGCTGCCCCGGCCCAGCCCGTTGCCGCCGAGGCGCCGCGTGCCGCCCAGCCGGCCACCCCCGTGGAGCCCCCGCGCCCCGCCGCACCGCAGCCGCCCGTCGAGGCGCCGCGTGCCACCTTTCCTCCTGCCCCGGGGCCTTCGCGCCCCGGCGCGCAGTCGCCGTCCTCTTTCAAGGAGTCTCCCAGCTTGTCTACCCGCCCGCCTTCGGCGGTTCCTCCGTCTGTCCGGACGCCCTCGCATCCCTCTTCTGGTGCCAATCGGGCACCGTCCTCGGGTGCGCCCGGCATGTCGGGTTCCAGCCGTCCAGGTGGTCCGGGTGGTCCCGGTCAGCAGGGGCGTCCGGGTGGTCCCGGTCAGTACAACCGCGGTGGCCCCAGCCAGGGTGGTCGTCCGGGTGGTCCCGGCCAGCAGGGCGGTCGTGGAGCTCCCAGCCAGTACCAGCGCAGTGGCCCCCCCACCCAGAGCCGTCCGGGTGGTCCGTCCTCGGGCCCGGTGCGTCCTTCGGGCCCCGGCATGTCCGCTCAAGGCTCCGCTTCTCCTGGAGTGCCGGGTCAGCCCGGTGCGCCGGGCACCACCATGGTTGGTGGCATCCCGCACCAGCCGGTGGCGCAGGATGGCCGCAATATGCGTCCCACCGCCACCCAGGCCGTCGTCATCTCGCGCCCGCTCATCCAGGTGCGCCGGGTAACGCCCACCACGGGTCAGGCCCGGCAGTACCCCATGGCCCCGGGCAAGAAGGCCATCGGTGAGGTGCGTGAGTTCAAGGTCGTCCCGGATCACCTGGGTCGTGGCCGCGAACTCGTCGACGTCTCCAAGGGCAAGGACAAGGAGAAGGCCGGTGGCCGCGGCAAGCGCGGCGGCGGCTCCGAGGGCGGTCCTTCCAAGCAGGAGATCTCGGATCTGGTGTGGGGTCGCGTCACCATCCCGATCCGCGGCAAGAAGAAGAAGCCCACCAAGAAGGGCGCGAAGACCCAGATCACCCAGATGGCCGAGGAGAAGAAGGTCATCAAGATCCAGGAGGGCATCGCGGTGTCCGACCTGGGCCAGCGCATGGGTGTGCGCACCGCCGAACTCATCAAGAAGCTGATGGGCCTGGGCAAGATGGCCACGGCCAACCAGGTCATCGACTCGGAGACCACCGAGCTGCTCGCCACCGACTACGGCTGGCGCGTGGAGAAGGCCGGCTTCGAGGTCGAGGACTTCCTGCCCGAGGTGGAGGCGCGTCCCGAGGACGAGCGTCCGCGTCCGCCGGTCGTCACCGTCATGGGCCACGTCGACCACGGCAAGACGAGCCTGCTCGACGCCATCCGCGCCGCCAACGTGGCGTCCGGCGAGGCCGGTGGTATCACCCAGCACATCGGCGCCTACTCGGTGAAGACGTCGCGCGGTGACATCACCTTCCTGGACACCCCGGGCCACGAGGCCTTCACGTCCATGCGCGCCCGCGGCGCCAACGTGACGGACATCGTGGTGCTGGTGGTCGCCGCCGACGACAGCGTGATGCCGCAGACGGTGGAGTCCATCAAGCAGGCCAAGGCCGCCGAGGTGCCCATCGTCGTCGCCATCAACAAGATGGACGTGCCCGGCGCCAACCCGGACCGCGTGAAGAAGGACCTGGCCAACTACGAGCTCACCCCCGAGGAGTGGGGTGGTGAGACCATCATGGTGCCCGTGTCCGCCAAGCAGAAGATGGGCATCGACCTGCTGCTGGAGAACCTCGCGCTCCAGGCCGAGGTGCTCGAGCTCACGTCCAACCCGACCCGTCCGGCGGTGGGTGCCATCATCGAGGCCAAGCTGGAGAAGGGCCGCGGTCCCGTGGCCACCGTGCTGGTGCAGGAGGGCACGCTCCGCGTGGGCGATGCCGTCGTCACCGGCACCCACTTCGGTCGCGTCCGCGCCATGAACAACAGCCGTGGCGAGGCCGTGAAGGAAGTGCTCCCGGGCTACTCCGCCGAGGTCATCGGTCTGTCCGGTGTGCCCACGGCGGGTGACACCCTCAACGCCGTGGCCGACGAGAAGGCGGCGAAGGAGATCGCCACCCACCGCGCCATGAAGGGCCGCGAGGCGGAGCTCGGCAAGCCCGACACCCGCGAGACGCTCGAGCAGCTGTTCGCCAAGACCAAGGCGGGCGGTGGGCCCAAGGAGCTGCGGCTCGTCATCAAGGCGGACGTGCAGGGCTCGGCCGAGGCCGTCAAGGAAGCGGTGCAGAAGCTGTCCACGCACAAGGTCCGGGTGGAGATCATCCACGCGGGCGTGGGCGCCATGACCGAGGGCGACGTGATGCGCGCGGCCGCCTCCAAGGGTCTGGTGCTGGGCTTCAACGTCAAGCCGGAGTCCGGTACCGAGGCCGCCGCGAAGGCTCAAGAGGTGACGCTGCAGACGTACGGCATCATCTACGAGCTCATCGACGGCGTGCGGAAGGCCATGGAAGACCTCCTGGAGCCCATCCGCACCGAGCGCAAGCTGGGTCGTGCCGAGGTGCGCAACACCTTCAACGTACCGAAGCTGGGGACCATCGCCGGTGCGGCGGTTCTCGACGGTGTGATGAAGCGTGGTGCCTTCGTCCGCCTGCTGCGCGACAGCAAGCAGCTGTTCTCCGGCCGCATGGCCTCGCTCCGCCGCTTCAAGGACGACGTGAAGGAAGTCTCCCAGGGCTTCGAGTGCGGTATCGGCATCGAGAACTACAACGATCTCAAGCCGGGCGACATCATCGAGGCCTACGAGATCGAGGAGACGCGGCCGAGCTTGAGCTAGTCCCGCTCCGGCCGCTGTCTTCCACCACCGGAACGCACCCGGTGGCCCGCCGTGCAGGCGTGGTCACCGGGGTAAAGGGCCCAGTGTCATGTTCGTCTGTGTCGCACGTCTGACCCTTCAGATTCCGGAGAGTGGCTCCCTCAAGGCCAAACGGCAGGTGCTCCGCCGGATAACGGACCGGGTGAAAGCCCGGTTCAACGTGGCCGTCGCGGAAGTGGATGATCAGGATCTCTGGCAGAAGGCCACGCTCGCGATGGCCGTGGTGGGCAATGAGCGCCGCCATGTCGACGAGCAGATGGAGAAGATCATCCACTTCGTGGAGGAGATGTACGTAGCACCGCTCATCTCCCGTCAGACGGAGATCATGGGCTTCGGGGAGACGCTCTACAGCCCCGGTCGGCCCCTGCCGGCGGAGCAGGTCGAGGAGTCAGAGGAGTACGAGGAAGGCGAAGGGGAGGACGAGGAGGCGGGCCCGGAAGCGGATGTGGAGGATCTCATCGCCGGGATGAACCGGGGAGATCGTTCCATGGCCGAGGCCGAGGGGATGGTGGATTGGGAGCGACGGCACCAGGGGCAGGAGAAGGAGAGCGGGCGGCCAGCCTCGAAGGCGGCTCGCCCCGCGGGCCCGCCGTCGGAGCCGGAGTCCCTGGACGATGCCCGTGCCCGTGCCCGTAGCCTGCGCAACCCGAGGGATTGGGAGAAGAAATGAGCACCAGCAATCGACCGGAGCGCGTGGGGCAGGAGATTCAGGCGGCCATCGCCAACATCCTTACCCGGGGTGAGCTGAAGGATCCGCGCATCGGTTACATCACCATCACCGGCGTGAAGGTGTCGCCGGATCTCAAGACGGCGCGCGTCTACTACTCGATGAT
>NZ_DASVWK010000504.1:0-9274 GCF_036389735.1 Archangium sp.
TGGGCACCCAGGGCCAGACGTTCCCGCCGGGCACCCCGCTGGGGCAGATCCCGGGCGTCACCCCGAAGAAGAACCCGAACCCCTCGGAGACCATCCTCTACGTCAACGGCATCATGACGCCGATGGACGGGCAGCTGAAGGAGATGGAGTCCATCGCCAACACCTCGGGCGCCAAGGTGGTGGGCATCCACAACGCCACCCAGGGCCTGGTGACGGACCTGGCCCAGTGCGTGACGGACAAGCTGGACAAGGGCACCAACCCCGCCGTGGACACGCTGGCGGACACCGTCTACTCGGAGCTGAAGGCTGGCCGGGACGTGCACCTGATGGGCTACAGCCAGGGTGGCCTCATCACCGCGCGGGCCCTCTTCGACGTGCAGAATCGGCTGCGCCTGGAGGACGGGCTGTCCAAGGCCCAGGTCGAGCAGTTGATGAGCCACCTCAAGGTGGAGACGTTCGGCGCGGCCTCGACGAAGTACCCGGATGGCCCCCAGTACGTGCACTACGTCAACAACGCGGACCCGGTGCCCACGCTCACGGGCCTGGGGGGCAGCGTGGATCCGCTCGACTTCCTGAAGGACGCGGGCAAGGGGGCCGTGGTCCACCGCTTCACGGACGGCAACCTCAACCCCATCAGCAACCACATGCTGGACACCCTCTACATGAAGCACCGGGTGTCCTTCGATGAGGCCCGCGCCGGTCAGTTCTAAACCTTCGTCGTCACCAGGAACGTGCTCGGGCCATAGGACTGGCCACCAGGGGGCTCAGGGCACCATGGCCGAAGGGCAGGTTGCCCCGCTGCTCGCGCCCCAGCAGGAAGCGCTCCGCGTCGGGGACGTACGCCTCGTCCCGGCAGGCGGAGCCCAGGAGCAGGATGAGCACGGAGTGCCGGGGCAGCGTCACTCCACCCAGCTTCACTTCCTCCAGGGTCAGCCGGAAGGTGGACTGCGCCGGTGACTCGTAGCGCAGCACCTCCTCGATGAAGGAGGGCACCAGGGAGGGGTCGGCGCGCAGGCGCCACGGTCGTCTCGAACCCGGCCACCAGCAGCAGGACGAGGACGGACATCAGCTCCGGGTCGGTGAGTGCCTCGCCCTCCACCCGGGCCTGGAGCAGAGCACTCACCCGCTCCTCGCTAGGCTCGCGGCGGCGTGCTTCCACCACGTCGCGCAGGGCTACTCTCGCCGCTTCACGAGGACGGCGACGATCCGCTCGATGAGGTCGTACGGGATCGGCTTGTCCAACGGGAATTTGACGGTGTCCTTGGCGTCCCGATAGGGGGCGAGCTCTTCCTCGATGGGGTCGTCCGAGCGGTAGATGGGGTAGAGGCCGATGTGGCGCTTCCAGGCCGCGAAGTACACCGCGTGCCGGCCATCGATCATGAGCGCGGGCATCCCGTACTTGATCTTTTCGTCGGCGGCGGGCAGGACGTTCCTGATCGACTGCCGAACCTTCCCGAGGATGGCCTGGACGTCCTCGGGAAAGGACGCGATGTAGTCATCAATGGTCGCGTACCTGGTCATGGCGCGAGGCGAGTCTACTTCATGGCTGCGTGCCGGGTGTGTCAGTGGAAGGCAGCCGGAGGCTGCACCGTGAAGAGCAGATCGTCGTGGTCGTCGTAATTGCCGCTGCTGCAGACGGACGCGGGGCTGTGGGTGTTGGTGGAGTCGACGAAGCGGAAGTTCGCGCGCACGGCCTGCACGCCGCCCGCGGGCAGGGTGTACGTGGCCGAGAGGGTGTTGAGACCGCTGCGGCTCGGGCTGTACGTGCCGAGGTACGTCCACGAAGGGCTCTCGACGCTCGCCGTGTAGTACAGGTCCAGCTTGTCCTGCACGAGGGAGTAGGCATACACGGTCGCCTCGAGCTTCACCGTTTTGCCCGCGGCCAGGTTCGACCCGTCCGTGGTGCTCACCGTGAGGTGTTCGATGGCCCGCTTCGCGAAGTAACCACTCCAGGTGCCGTCCGCGCAGCTCGCGTTGAGCGTATTGGGCCTGTTCACCTCGGGGACCGAGTCGGAGCGACCGTTGAGCAGCGAGCCCGAGTCACAGTTCGGGCCCGTCTCGGAGCAGCGGGGCGCCTTGTACGTCGCGTCGAAGGTCGCCGTCTGGAGCGTCACCACACCGTCCTCCTGCGTGCCCATCAGGTCCGGAGTGGAGAGGTCCGTGGTGTCTCCACCACAGGCACTGAGGGAAAGCGAAAGCAGGGCAACGAACAGGGTCTTGCGCATGGGGAACTTCCTCCATCAACCTCGGGTTGGCTTGATGAGGAAGAAGTACAGCGTCTGTCATTACGACGAAACTGGCATAAGATGGTTCGAAACGTTCGAGAAAATCGGCATGTTCCTGGAGCCCCCTACTTCGAAACCTGACCCTGGAAGCGGGAGATGAGCCAGGAGGCGGCCGGCCCCGGCGGGGTGTCCGTCCGGTGGATGGCGTCGAAGCTGTAGGTCCCTCCCTTGCAATCGGGCATGTCGAGGTGGACGAGGCGTCCGGATTCGAGGTCCTCGCGCACCATCGGCACGGGCATGTTGCCCCAGCCAATGCCTTCCCTCAGCAGCATGTGCTTGGAGCCGAGATCGGCCAGCCGCCACGTCCGGGTGGCGAGGACCGCCATCTCCTTGCCTTGCGTGAGCGGCGAGCGGTCCGTCAGCACGAGTTGAACATGATCACGTCCGGCACCGGGTGGATTCCGCCCCGCCAGCGCCAGCGGGTGCTCGGGCGCCGCGACCGGTATCAGCTCGACACCGCCGATCCCGATACGCTCGATCCCATCGAGCCCCGCGTTGAGCGGTCCGCTGACGCCGAGCGTGGCCGCGCGGTCGAGCACCCGCTGCGTCACCGCGCCGAGCGCCTCGACGTGCAGGTGCAGCGACACCGTTGGAAACTCCGCCCGGAAGGACTTGAGCGCGTCGACCACGCGCGACGCCGGCAGCATCACGTCGAGCGCGACGCGGATCTCCGCCTCCAGGCCCTGGAGAAGGCCCTTCACCTTGGCGCGCAGCCCATCGACGCCATTGGCGACGGTGCGCGCCTCCGCCAGCACCGTACGCCCCGCCTCCGTCAGCTGCGGCTTCCGGGTCGACTCGCGGTCGAAGAGTGAAACGCCGAGCTGCGCCTCCAGGTTGGAGATCGAATAGCTGATGACCGACGTCGCCCGCCCCAACTGGCGCGCCGCCCCGGCGAAACTGCCCACCTCCACCACCGTCAGGAATACGCGCAGCTGGTCAAGGGTCGGCGTTCCGGGATCGGAGAGCATATCGAGGGTCTCGAACGTTTCGATCCGCCTTATACCCGAGAGGGTGTCTACCCGAGAGGGTGTCAAAGGACTCGAAACGCGGGACTCGACCGGAGCCCTCTCGGGTGCTTACACGTTCGCCTGGGCCCGTTTGGGCCTGGAGGTGTCACCATGGAGACAGCATGCTGTCGCGTGTGATGTTCGTGCTGTGGGCGGCGTCCGCGCCTGGGATCTTCGCGCTGCTGGCACGCCGCGCGACCACGAAGGGAGGGCGCACGGCAGCCTGGGGAGGCTGCCTCGCGGCGCTTGGCGTCCTGGGGCTGGCGGCTTTCCAATTCCTCTCGGGCGGCAGGCGGGATGCGCAAGGGGCGCTCATCCTCTTCTTCGGGCCGGCGTACGCGTGGGTGGCCGCGCTGGCGGTGGCCTGTTCGCTCTGGCTGGGCGCCTGGTTGTGGCGGGTCCTTGGGCTCGGGGGAGAGAAAGAGCAACGCTGAGCTGGACGTGGAGATCGAAGAAGATCACCGCGGGGTGAATGTGGGAGCCCTGGAGGACCGAGACGGGATCTCTCGGCCACCTGAGGAGTAGGACGCCCTGGAAGCACCGTGTAGCTCCTGGAGTAGGGGCCCGGCTCGGTGCAGACAAGGGCGCCGGGCCTCGGGCGGGCGGGAGGCCAGAGAGGAGCATGCATGGACGAGCGGAAGAAGTCCGAGTCGAGCGGGGAGGACGTGGAGCAGGTGGGGCCCTACCAGCTCGAGGAGCAGGTGCCGCAGGACGACTACAGCCAGGGGGCGCTCTACCGGGCCACGCACGAGACGAGCGGGGCGCCGGCCCTGGTGCTCAAGCACGTCGCCAAGGAGGAGGAGGGGACGGAGCCGCTGAGCGACGTGGGGGTCCGCATCATCTCCTCGGACTCGTCTGGCTACGACGCCATGGAGGTGGAGCAGACCCCGAGGTCCGTGGCCCCCGACAGGCAATCGGTGGAGTCGATGGTGTCCACCTTGGAGGATGTGCACAAGGCCGTGGATCGCATGGCGCATGCCTCCTCCGCCTCCGACGAGCCCCGCCCTCGGCGACACCTGGGCCTGGCGCTGCCGGGGGCCGTCGCGCTGTGCGCCCTGGGCTTCATGCTGGGCCGTCATGTCCCCGTGTCCCAACCGCCGAGTGGTCCGGAGCCCGTGGCGAGCGCCGCGCCAGCGCCCATGAGCCACGAGGTGCCAATGGACACCGGAGTGCCCTTCACGGGCAATTCGTTGAGGGAATCCGAGGACGGGGGGCTCCCCGCCATCGCCCACCCCTTTCCGCGCAAACCCTACAAGGGACAGAAACGTCCTCCCTGCACGCCTCGGAGCGAGGTGGAGATCAACGGTGGCTGCTGGGTGCCTCACGAGCTCAAGGCCCCGTGCCCGGAGGACCTCTACGAGTACCAGGGCAAGTGCTACACGACCGCCATGCTCGCCCCGCCGACGCCCCAATCGCTCGGGCAGTGACCCTACCTCCGCTGTCAGACCTTCCTGTAGGATGGGAGAGGTCAGGCCTGAAGGCCCGCGGGAGGAGCGGAGATGGGAAGGGGAAAGCGTCCAGCCACCTATGAGGACATCGAGGCGCTACCGCCGGGGTGGGTGGGGGAGATCATCGACGATGAGCTGTGGGCCTCTCCACGGCCTGCGTCGTGGCACGGGTGGGTGGCCTCGGTCCTCGGCATGAGGCTCGGAAGCCGCTTCGGAGTGGGGCAAGGAGGGCCGGGGGGTTGGTGGCTCATTCACGAGCAGGAGCTGCACTTCGGCCGGCAGGTGCTGGTGCCGGATCTGGCGGGCTGGCGTCAGGAGCGTGCACCCGGACTGCTCGAGCGGGAGGTGCCCTTCTTCGACCTGGCGCCCGACTGGGTCTGTGAGGTGCTGTCGCCCTCGACGGCCAGATTGGACCGGGGGAGGAAGCTGACCCTCTATCATCAGGAAGGCGTGAGCCACGCGTGGTTGGTGGACCCCAGAGCGCACACGCTGGAGGTGTATCGGCGTGGGGCGCAGGGCTGGCAACTCGTGGCCCGACACGGAGGCGAGGAGGCGGTCCGCGCCGAGCCCTTCGATGCCGAGCCGCTCGAGTTGGGGCGGCTCTGGGCGCCCAGGCCCACTCCGGCGCCCGGGCCCTGATCTTCCCGGAGTTGGCTCGACTTCTTTGACAGGTCCGACGGCACTGAGTCTTCCCGGCCTCGAGCCGGCCGATGCCCGCGTGCGACGAGCCCGCGTGCGACGAGCCCGCGTGCGACGAGCCCACAGACGGTGTCAACGGGCTCGAAACGAGGGAAGCGAGCGAGAACGAGGCTCGGCGTGGACGGGTAACCGACCGCGCTTCAAGTCTTTCCGAGGACTTGGAACTGGCTCACAGGGTGCATACGGCCTGGCGGATCGCACGCAGGGGATGGGGATGGGCTGGCCGCTGAGGATGTTCCAGGAGGAGGGGTACTACTTCGTCAAGTCCAGGTGCTTCCAAGGGAGGCTGTTGCTGCGTCCCAGCGCGGAGGTGAACGAGGTGGTGGGCGGCGTACTGGCGCGAGCCGTCCAGCAGAGCGCCGGCAACGTACGGCTGCATGCCTTCACCTTCGCCTCCAATCACTTCCACCTGCTGGTGTGGGCCCGGGGGGCGGCGCTCGCCGGTTTCATGCAGTACCTGCCGCGCGGGCGCGAGCCGTGAGGGCCCAGCCCCCGCATACCCGGCCCGAGCATCTCAAGCGCAGCCCGCGGCCGTTGGGGCATGCCTCCACGCGCCAAGCGCTGAGGGAGTTGCGCGAACAGTACCGGGCTTTCGTCGCGGCGTTCCGAGAGGCGGCAACTCGGTGGAGGTGGGGGGACTTCACCGCGAGCTTTCCTCTCTACTCCTTCCCGCCGCGTGTCGTGCCGGGTCGCGTCGCTCAAGTTCTTTGACACCCTCTCGGGTCGCGTCACGTCACTCGAATTCTTTGACACGCTCTCCGGGCAGGCATGCTCATTTACATCGTCCCGACTCAAGCGGCCTTTAGAAACTCGATCACCTGACGACGCTCAGAAAATGGGAGAACATCAGAGAATTTAGCGATTCGCTCAAGATCAGAGGGCCTGTACACATCTCGGCTATCATCAAAAACCGTAACGCGATTTTCAGGCCGTTCGGCTGCGGCAATGTCATACCATTTCGTGAAGACCTCATTGGCGACAGTATGCGCAGCCGAAGGGGTGCTCGATGAAAGCGTGAGGACCGCACTATCAGTGCGCTTGCCGCGAACCAAGAAATCGACTTCGACGGTTCGGTTGTCTGGAAGCGAGAGCGCCGCGCGAGGCTCGTAGGTCAGTTCCGCGTCGCCAAGGAACTCTTCGAACTGATCCTCGAAGGGGCTTAGGAGCGACACGCGGCGTGTGAATATAAGGTCGCTTGCGCGTAGACACGCCTGCGCGAGTCGGATGATCGCATCAGGTATTTCGTCGAACCGCGACACAGGGACTTCAAATGCTCCGCCGTTCGACTCGACACGGTGCGTATGCAGTGTGTCCTCAAGGAAAGCTCGCCGTTTTGCCGACACCCACGGACGCACGGACAAGTTCAGGAGGTATGCCGTGGTTTGGCCCAGATCGGACAACTTTGAGAATGAAAAGACGGGGACTTCCCTATCTTTCACCAAGAACACCTCGATTGGGGTGCCATCAGGGTACAAAAACCCTGTCTCAATGCGCAGGTGTCCCTTGGGGACACGATCCACTCCCCGAATAAGGGGGTAGTGCCTCATGGCCTCGTTGAGTTGCTCAAGCGTCATCTCGGGCATCATGGGCTACTCTCAGTCAGTTCATCCGGCGATTCAAAGGTCCCTTCGTATTCGATACGAGCCATCTCGCAAAAAATAGCGAACAACTCGCCCAGCGGCTTGCCGGCCAAATCCGGTCGGTCAAGGACGTTGTCCGGAAGGTTACGGTCCGGGCAGCGAGGCGTCTGAAGCGAGTGCTTATGGGAGCGCCCGGCTGGTCGGTGAGCTGGCCCATCAACGTCCAAGCGGCAGATCGGTCCCCTGCCTTTCAAGACCACATTAATGGTCTTGGAACCGACCTCCTCGTTGTAGTTGATGTTCATCACCACATCGATACCCAACTCGTTCTCAATGGTGATGTTGTCCGCCGTGAGATTGGGTAATAGGTCCTTCTTCCGACTCAGGCGGATGTCCTTCCGGATCTTCTTTCCGGGCAGATCCCTCAGTTCTTCGAACGCCTTCCTGTCCACACCGCGCCTCCAGCGCGTATCCGACCACGTTCGAGACCGTACTGCGAGAGAACGCCCGCGTCAGCCCCCTTCTTGTGGCCAGTGCCAGACTGCACGGAACCTCGCGCGGCAGCACGGCGGCGTCGGGCTTCGAGCCGGACAGACTGGCTCCCAGCACCCATCAGGCCCACCCACGACACATATCGGCACCTTGCAACCGTCCGGCAATAGGACACCTTCTCGGCCACCCGCGGAGTAGGACGCCCCGGAGGCACCGTGTAGCTCCTGGAGTAGGGGACCCGCTCGGTGCAGACAAGGGGGGCAGGCCTCGGGCGCGCGGGGAGGCCAGCGAGGAGCACGCATGGACGAGCGGAAGAAGTCCGAGTCGAGCGGGGACGAGGCGGAACAGGTGGGGCCCTAACAGCTCCAGGAGCAGGTGCCGCAGGACGACTACAGCCAGGGGGAGTTCTACCGGGCCACGCACGAGACGAGCGGGGCGCCGGCCCTGGTGCGCAAGCCCGCCGCCGAGGAGGAGAGGACGGAGCCGCCGAGCGACATGCGGGTCCGCGTCATCTCCTCGGACTCGTCTGGCTACGACGCCATGGAGGTGGAGCAGACCCCGAGGTCCGTGGCCCCCGACAGGCAATCGGTGGAGTCGATGGTGTCCACCCTGGAGGATGTGCACGCGACCGTGGGGCGCATGGTCCACGCCTCCTCCGCCTCCGACGAGCCCCGCCCCCGGTGGCACCTGGGCCTGGGGGCGCTGGCGGGAGCCGCCGCGGTGTTCGCCCTGGCCTGCGCCCTGGGCCGCCATTCCCTCGTGTCCCAATCGCCGAGCGGTCCGGAGCCCGTTGCGAGCGTCGCGCCAGCGCCCATGAACCACGAGGGGCCAACGGACACCGGGGTGCCTTTCACGGGCAATTCGTTGAGGGAAACCGAGGACGGGGGGCTCCCCACCATCGCCCACCCCTTTCCGCGCAAGCCCTACAAGGGGCAGAAGCGTCCTCCCTGCACGCCTCGGAGCGAGGTGGAGATCAACCGGGGCTGCTGGGTGCCTCACATGCTCAAGGCCCCGTGCCCGGAGGACCTCTACGAGTACCAGGGGCAGTGCTACACGACCGCCATGCTCGCCCCGCCGACGCCCCAATCGCTTGGGAAGTGACCCTACCTCCGGTGTCAGACCTTCCGGTAGGATGGGAGAGGTCAGGCCTGAAGGCCCGCGGGAGGAGCGGAGATGGGAAGGGGAAAGCGTCCAGCCACCTATGAGGACATCGAGGCGCTACCGCCTGGGTGGGTGGGGGAGATCATCGACGACGAGCTGTGGGCCTCTCCACGGCCGGCGTCGTGGCATGGGTGGGTGGCTTCGGTCCTCGGGGCGAGGCTCGGAAGCCGCTTCGGTGTGGGGCAAGGAGGGCAGGGCGGTTGGTGGCTCATCGACGAGCCGGAGCTGCACTTGGGCCGGCAGGTGCTGGTGCCGGATCTGGCGGGCTGGCGTCAGGAGCGTGCACCCGGGTTGTTCGAGCGCGATGAACCGTTCTTCGACCTGGCGCCCGACTGGGTGTGCGAGGTGCTGTCTCCCCCCACGGCGGGGTTGGACCGGGGACGCAAGCTGTCCCTCTACCATCAGGAAGGCGTGAGCCACGCGTGGTTGGTGGACCCGAGAGCGCACACGCTCGAGGTCTACCGGCGTGGGGAGCAGGGCTGGCAACTCGTGGCCCGACACGGGGGCGAGGAGGTGGTCCGCGCCGAGCCCTTCGATGCCGAGCCGCTCGAGTTGGGGCGGCTCTGGGCGCCCAGGCCCACTCCGGCGCCCGGGCCCTGATC
>NZ_DASVWK010000505.1:0-4458 GCF_036389735.1 Archangium sp.
CCATGCCTTGCCCCAGCCGGGGGGGCTCCATCTCCAGGAAGCACGAGGCGATGACCATGGCCCCGTCCACCGCCACCCCTCCCGAGTGGTTGCCCACCAGCATGCCCCGCCCGCGCGCCGGCACGTGCTCGATGCCGTGGCACTTCACCCGGAAGTACTGCCGGTAGAAGAAGCCCATCACCTCGAAGAAGACGCGCAGGTGCCACTTGGACACGCCGTACGGGTCCACCCCGAACGCGTTGAACGGTAGCTCCATCCGCTCCAGCCGGTCCCTCACCGAGTCGTCTTGCCTCACGCCTGTGCCCCCTCCGCTTCCAAGGCGCGCCATCGTGGCAGATCTCCCGCGCGCACGGGCGAGCACGTTGGCTCCCCGGCATCCCAACCCACCGCGCGCGAGAATTCACCTACCCGCACATTGTGTTTTCCGCGAAAAGATATTTTCATTGGATATGCCAGACAGCCCCGAATAACACGCGCTCTAGAGGTTGAGCGAGCATGCAGGTTTCAAGTGAATATGTACGCGGAGGGACAGCCATGAGGGGATTGCGAGGGCTGGGAACCTGGGTGGCGTTGGTGTTGTGGGCGGTCTCCGTGGTGCCGGGAACGGCGTGGGCGCGGGAGCCCGAGGACGTGAAGGTGGAGCGCCGGGAGTTCCCGGTGCGGTTGTCCGATGGGCGCGGCTACTCGGTGGTGGGCTACCTGTACTACCAGGGCAGCCTGAAGAACCGGCCGGTGCAGATCCTCGCGCATGGCATCACCTACAACCACGGGTACTGGGACCTGCCGGACATCGACGGCGAGGAGTACTCCTACGCGCGGTACATGGCCCGCCAGCACTACGCGGTGCTCGCGTTGGACCTGCCCGGCGCGGGCGAGAGCGAGCGGCTCGATGGGGACACGCTCGACCTGGCGGAGTCGGCGAGCGCCCTGCACCAGGTGGCCCAGCAGCTCCACGCCACGGCGGAGAAGAACACCTTCGAGACGCTCATCTACGTGGGGCACTCCAATGGCGCGCTCATCTCCACCTACGCGCAGGCGCTCTACGGTGACGCGCAGGCGGTGGTGATGACGGGCTGGCTGAACACCTCCCACGACGTGCCGGTGAGCCCGGAGGTCCTCGGGGCATTGCTGGAGCAGGGTCCGTACATCCGTATCCCCGGCGAGATGCGCGGTGCCCTCTTCTACGACCCGGCGAACGCGGCTCCGGCGGTCATCGCCTATGACAACTCCGTCGCGGACACCGTGACGCGCGGCCAGTTCCGGGACCTGCTGAACACGCTGGCCCAGCCGGGGTCCATCCCGACGTGGGCGATCTCCGTGCCGGTGATGGTGCAGCTCGGGGAGAAGGACCTGGTGGCGTCGGCGGCCCATGCCCAGAACGAGGCGCAGGCCTATCCCCACTCCCCGCGGGTGTGGGTGGACACGCTGGGCAACACCGGCCACGCCTTCAACGGCCACTACAGCCGGCACGAGGGTTGGGAGCGGATCGACGCGTGGATCCACTCCCTGGCTCGGTAAGCCTCAGGAGGCGGAGGTGAGCTCGCCTAGCAGGCGCACCACCTCCACCGCCGCCACCTCGGGCCGCAGGCTGGTGTCGGAGATGCCCGCCACCACCCGGGTGATGTTGTGGTCCACCGTGCCCGGCTTCGCCCAGACGCGGGCCGGGGGCGCGGTGACGTAGGCGGAGAAGCTGTGGTGCCCGGAGCCGGGGCGCTCGCCGATGACGTGGACGAGGGCCCGGGGCCCCTCCACCGTGGCGTCCCCGAAGAGCAGCTCCCCGGCGCGGTAGCCGGCCCGCACGCGCCCCAGCGAGAGCACGAGGTGTTCGGGGGCTACCCGGTGGCCGGCGGCCTCCAGCCGGGCGCGCAGGGTGGTGAGGAAGGGCCGCAGGTGGCCCGCGTCCATGAGGGAGCGCGCGTCCAGCCCATCCGAGATGACGAGCTGCACGGTGTACTGGCCGGCGTGGTGCGCGCGCAGGGCCTCCAGCAGGCGCTCGGAGGAGGGCTCCAGCTGCTCGCCCGAGGGGGGGTGGAGGATGTAGTCGCGGCGGTGGGAGGCGCGGGTGCGCAGGAGCACGGCGTCGGGAATCGTCGCGACGAAGTCCGGCGAGAGGTCCGACCAGAGGCCGGCCTTGGCGTCGTCGTAGAGCTGGCGCAGCTCGCGCTCGATCGAGGGCTCCAGGTCCCACGGCTGCTCGCCATGGCCCACGGCGAGGGGGACGGAGCGGGCGCGCACCTCGGCCATCTGCCGCGCGGCCTCGGCGAGCACGTCGGCGTCCGGGCGCGTGTCGCCCTGGTGGCGGCGGTACTGGAGGTAGACCCAGGAGGGGTCTCCGAAGTGCTCGGTGGGGCGGCCC
Source organism: Archangium sp. (assembly GCF_036389735.1). Classification (GTDB taxonomy): domain Bacteria; phylum Myxococcota; class Myxococcia; order Myxococcales; family Myxococcaceae; genus Archangium. The sequence goes on from NZ_DASVWK010000505.1 coordinate 2,357, forward strand.
TGGGCGTCGAGGATGCCGAGCCGCTGGAAGAAGGCCCACATCCGGTCATCCACCTTGTAGCCGAACTGCTCGCGCAGGCGGACGTGGTCCTGGAACGCCGTGGTCAGGTAGCTGAGCATCGGGTCGTTCCGGGTGGGCAGCGCCATGAGGTAGCCGGGGTTGGCCGGCATGAGCTGCTCCAGGCACCAGCCCAGGTCGTCCAGCGAGACGTCCATGTGCAGGGTGGAGCAGACGTCGAGGCCAATCGTCAGGCCGTGCAGCTTGCCCATGACGATGTCCTCGAGGCAGCAGCGCACGAGCTGCTCGCGGGTGCGGAACACCTCGGGGCCGATGAAGCCGGCGACGTCGTTGAGGTGCACCCAGGGCGCGGCGGGTTCTCCAGCCCCGCGCCTCGCCTGGGCCACGCACTGCTGGAGCACGCGCGCGAAGCCGTACTTGCGCGACTCGTGCACCACCATGTCCACCCCGGCGGCATGGCCGTTGGTGGCGTCGGCGCCCTGGCCCGTCTCGAAGTACATGCCCCAGCGCCCGGTGCGCGCGGCGGCGTGCGTCTCCATCTTCTCCAGGGTGACGTCGAAGGTGCGGTTGGCGGCCTCGGTGCTGCCCAGGCTCTGGAACCACAGGCCCGTGGTGCCCGGCTGCATGGCCTCCACCACCGCCTGCACGTCCACGTGCGCCAGCACGCAGTGGGGCATGACGTCCTGGAGCCCGAACGTCACGAGAAGCTCATGCAGGGCGGACTCCACGGCGGCCACGGACTCGGGCGCCGAGGACACCGGGTTGGTGCCGAGCACCACGTCGCCCAGGGCGAAGCTCCACCCGTTGAAGACCTGCCAGCGGATGTCGTCCGGGTGGTCCGTGGGCGAGTTGGGCTGGATGCGCGCGCCCAGGTAGCCCTTCGCGCCCACCTTGCCGCCGGGCAGCGGGTTGAAGACCTTGCGGCCGATGGAGGCGAGCTCCTCGTTGCTCATCAGCTTCACCACGCAGCCGATGGCGTCGCTGCTCAGCCCGTCCTTGAGCTCGTGGATGGCCTCCTCGCTCGCCGACAGCAGGAAGGCCTTGAGCTCGCCCAGCGTCCAGCTCGCGGTACGCGCCTGCGCCGAGGCGTCGAGCGCCCCCTGCATGTACGAGTAGAGCCGCTCCTCCATCAGCGGGTACGCATCGAGGTCACCGAGGCGCGTGCGCGCGAGCAGGGCCCGGGCGTTGCGGCGCGACACCTCGTTGGCCGCGGCGACGCCGATGGCCGCGTCCCCCTCCTTGAACTCGTTTGCGGCACCAACGACCTGCTGGTACAGCCGAGGCTCGAAGGTGCCGCGCACACGCCGCACGTAGGCGAACACGTCCTCGTCGGGGAGGGGGTCCGGCAGGGAGACGCGCGAGTGTTCGCGGCCGGCATCGGGGGGCAGGGCCACTGGAGCCAGCGGCAGGGGCTCCTCGAGTGGATGCGTCAGGCTTTCCGCCATGGCGAGCTCACCTCGGGGGCAGAGGCTAATGCCGCCCCGATTCCGTGTCACCGGGCCCCCCGGCAGTGAGGGGTCTCCTGCGTGACGCCGCCGTCCAACGCGGATGACCACCCGACAATTTCAGCGAGTGCCCGGGGCCTCGGCGTGCAGGCGCTCCAGGAAGAAGGCCACCACCACCAGCGAGTGGGTGATGGCACCGCTCAGGATGAGCTGGGGCGCCGCCGAGCGCGGGTGCAGGTCCACGGCGATGTCCTCGCCCGAGTCCTGCTTGCCCTCGTGCGCCTTCACGCAGTCGAGCGCGAGGTAGCTGTGGCAGCGGTTGCTCTGGATGGCGGGGTTGGGGTGTACCTGCCCGAGCCTCACCACGCGGTCCGGCACGTACCCCGTCTCCTCCTCCAGCTCGCGCGCGGCGGCCGCCGCGGGGTCCTCTCCCGGCTCCACCATGCCGCCTGGAATCTCCAGCGTCGTCTCGGCGATGCCGAAGCGGTACTGGCGGATGAGCACGAGCTGCTCGTCCTTCGTCACCGCGATGACGTTCACCCACTCGGGGGTGTCGATGACGACGCGAGGGCACTCATGGCCCGTGCGGGGGTCGGCCACCACGTCCTGGCGCACCTTGAGGACGTGGTAGTCGCGCTC
>NZ_DASVWK010000506.1:0-2525 GCF_036389735.1 Archangium sp.
TCCTCGATGGTGGTGACGTTCACCTCCGGGCCGGCCACCGCCTTGAGCGTCGAGTAGAGCGTGGTCGTCTTGCCGCTGCCCGTGGGGCCGGTGACGAGGATGAGCCCGTGGGGCTGGTCGATCCAGTTCTCGAAGACGCTCTTCTCCTCCGGATCGAACCCGAGCTGGGCGATGTCCTGCACCAGCGTCTCCGGATCGAAGACACGGATGACCACCTTCTCGCCGAAGGCGGTGGGCAGCGTGGAGACGCGGAGCTCCACCTCGCGACCATCGCGCTCGGTCTTGATGCGACCGTCCTGCGGCTTGCGCTTCTCGGAGATGTCGATGCGCGAGAGCGTCTTGATGCGCGAGATGATGGGCGCGTGCACGCCAGCGGGCAGCGTGTACACCGGGTGCAGCACGCCGTCGATGCGCAGGCGCACCAGCGAGGTGGTGCGCTTGGGCTCGACGTGGATGTCCGAGGCGCGGTTGTCGAAGGCGTAGCGCAGCAGGTAGTCCACCGCCTGCACCACCGGCTGGTCCGCCGCGTCCAGCTCCTGGCGACCGCTGAGCGAGACGAGCTGCTCGAAGTTGCCAATCTGCGGCGAGCTGGTGGGGTTGTTGCTGAAGTCATCCGCGGCGCGCGCCAGCGTGCGCTTGAAGCCGTAGATGTCCGAGATGGCCTTGAGGATGTCGATCTTCGAGGCGAGCACCGGCTCGATGGGCATGCCGGTGAGCACATGGAGGCCCTCGAAGAGTTCCTTATCGAAGGGGTTGGCCACCGCCACCAGCAGCCGACCATCCTGGCCGCGCTCCAGCGGCAGCAGCACGTGCTTCTGCGCGAAGGGGCGGGAGATGGTGCGGGTGGCCAGCGCCATGTCCAGCTTGAGCGGGTCCACCTTCTTGTAGGCGATGCCGGCGGCGCGGGCGACGATCTCCGAGGTGCGATCCTCGTCGAGTACCCCCCGGCCGTCCGCCAGGGGCACCTGGAAGGCGGCGACGATCTCCACGGGCGACACCTCGTAGCGCGCCGCGTCCTTGCCCACGACCCCGTGGTTCTTGAGGACGCGGGCCCGGGCGGCCTGCTCGCGCGCGGAGATGTTCTGCGCCTGCTCCGCGGTGAGCACCCGCTGCGCGACGAGCGCCTCCAGGACGAAGGAGAGGGTGAAGTCGGTCTTGCTCCGCGTCGAGAGAGGGGGCGAGGTCACGGGCGCTGTCAACGGCGTCTCCTGGAAGCCACGAGGAACAAAGCAAGGGCGCCGAGCAATCCCGACGCGTTCACGGCGGAGCCCTGGCAGCCGCACCCGGGACCGGCCGTCCCGCCCGAGCCGGTGCCCGCATCCGGGGCCGGAGTGACGGGCGTACCCGCGTCCTGGGTGCCTCCCCCACAGAGGGAGCAACCGGCATCCGCCGAGCCGTTGCCCACGACGCACTGGCCGTTGCCGCCGCAGGTGGAGCCCTGCGGGCAGTCGACCGAGGTGCGGCACGGAGGCAGGCAACCGGTGGCGCCACCGGAGAAGGGCGCGCACTGCTGACCCGAGGCACAGGTGTTCTGGGAGCAGGTGCGCACGCACATGGACGCGCCGCCGGAGCCCACCTTCTGGCAGGTGGTGCCATCCGGGCAGGAGCACGTGCCGTAGTCGCAGCCCTGGGAGCAGATGCCCTGCGGGTGGCCGTTGGGCTTCAGGCACTTCTGGTAGGTGCCGCAGTCCGCGTCCACGCCGCAGGAGTCGCCCACGGACGCGCCCGGCTTCTGCTGGGGCACGCACGTGTTGTCGCAGGGGCGGCACGCGTAGCCGTTGCCGCAGTCCGAATCGCTGTTGCAGGCCGAGACGCACACGTTGCCCTCGGGCCGGGCCAGGCAGATGTAACCCGCGCGGCAGGGCGTACCCCCGGGCGTGCAGTTCTTGAGGCAGGCCTTGCCGATCTCCATCCCGACGCAGGTGGAGCCCGCGGGGCACGTCCCGTACCCGGTGTCACACGCCTGCGTGCAGTAGCCACCCGACCAGACCGTCGTCGAGGACGGCAACGTCACCGGCGGCAGGCACACGGCCCAGGCGGAGTTGCACTGCTCATCACCCGCACAGGCATTGCCCACCCTCGTGACGTAATCCGCCATGTTCGACAGGCAGGCGTACTGGGAGCCCGCGACCGCCGTGGACGCCTTGCACACGAACGGGACCGGGCACTCGCCGGGCGTGGTGTTGGAGCAGCCCTTGGTGCAGATGCGGGAGGCCGGCACGCCCGGGGCCTCGGGCACCACCACGCAGGTGAGTCCCCCGGTGCACGTCCCCGTCGGGCAGGGCGTCCCCACCTCGCCGGCCTGGGGATAGAGGGTGCAGAGATGATCCTTGTCGTGCTGGGTGAGTGCCCGCCGCGTCAAGCCCGAGGGCAGGTCGAGGGACATCACGTTGTCCGGCTCGAAGACGCCCTTCAGTCCCAGGCAATGGCCCACCTCGCGCGTCAGGAACGACTGGAGGTCCAGGAACCCCGTCTGCGTCGGGGTGAAGGTGGACCACTTAAAGTCCCCCGTGGCGTTGATGTAG
>NZ_DASVWK010000507.1:0-13184 GCF_036389735.1 Archangium sp.
CCGGTGGTCCACTTCACCCTGCTGCTTCAGGTTCTGCTCGGCGAAGAGCTGGAGCACCGTGGCGATGTACTGCCCGGAGGCCTCGTCCAGCGGCGTGTGCTTGGAGAAGTAGAGCTTCAGTACCCCCGAGCGCATCACCCCGTGGCGGTCCACGCTGCGCAGGAGGAGCTCCGGACGCACGTTGATGGCCACCCCCGCCAGCGCCAGCGGCGGCAGCCCCTCGTCCGCGGGGCTGGCCACCGCGTGGGTCAGCGCCAGCTCGCCCGAGGACTTGAGGAAGTGCTGGAGGGCCTCGACGCACAGCGCCAGCCGGTGGGCGTCGAAGTCCGACTCGGGCAGGGCGTTGAGCAGCCGGTGCTGGTGGTAGCGCAGGATGACCTCGTCCCGGCCGCCGCAGAGGAACTCGACGATGGCCTGGGCCGCCTCCGGGTAGCGCAGGTACTTGGGGTCGCAAGGGTGCTTCTGGGCGTGGATGATGCGCTTGCGCAGCGCGGGCCGCGCGGTGAGGTACTGGCCCAGCTTGTTGACCGAGACGCACGGATTCTCACGGAAATCAGCCATGGACGACCCTTCCCTGCCGGTGTTGGGCAGAGAGCAACACTACCGCGTGGGTCTGACATCTCCGGACGTCGGGGCCCTACCTGTAGGTGCGCACGGCCTGTCTGATCGCCCGGCTCTGCCATGAATGCCCCCCCTCAAGAGAGGCGTGCATGCCTGGAGCCGCGTTTTCAGGCACGCGCCTGGAGTTCGGCTCTGTGGGTGGGCGAGCCGGTTCGCCATCCCTCAGGGAGTGGCCGGCAGCAGCTCCTCGTCGAGCTTCTGACCGATCGTGCGCAGCGTCGCGTTCAGCCCCGCACGAGACAGTGTGACCCCCTTCTCGAGGAGGGGCAGCAGTTCGCCGTAGAGGGGAGCCGCCTGGAGCAACTCGGGGTCGGAGTACATCTCGGACGTGGCGGGCATCAAGTACCGGGGCGACTCACCCCAGCCCGGGACGAGGATGCCGCGGTAGGCCGCCGAGGAGACCAGGAAGCGAATCAGTTCCTCCGCGTCACGCTGCTTCTGCCCCGTGACGTTCGCTCCAATGGCGAGCACGTCGACCCAGACGATTGGCTTTGAGCCTCGGTCGGAGAGGGGCCACTCACGGACGGCGACGTCCTTCGGATCCAAGCAGGCCTCGTCCTTGCGGCAGGAGTGCGCCTTTTCCTCGTGAATGAAGTAGAGGCGCTCCGAGTACCCCACCAGCGCCCGTCCCGCGCCCCGCGCGAACTGCCGCGCGTAGAAGCCCTTGCGGTCGTGGTAGTCGCCGTCTCGCGAAAAGCCGTTGGGAGCGAGGGCAAGCGCACGCTTTATCGCCGCGACGGAGGGGTGCTCGGCCGAGAGCGTGTCCGGGTTCAGGAGCGGCAGCGCGGCCTCGAGCGTCTCCTGGTCGTCGAGCGCCGCGTCCAGGAACATCTCGCCCAGCGTGGATTTGCCCTTCAGATCGATGAGGAGCTTGCCAGGGGGCGTCGTCGCTCCGAGCGCCTGCTCCAGCAAGCGCAGGGTCGTCGCTGACTGGAGCTGGGCATCGTCACGGCGATGGAAGAGGAAGTTGCCACACATCCAGTGCGGCACGCCGTACCAGACGTTCCCTCTCGTCGAGGCCTGCTCGGCCAGTGGCCTGAACCTGCCGGCTCCCGTGAGGTCGCTCGCGCCGATGGGTTGGATCTTCTTCGCGGCGATGAAGTCCTCGAGCAGGACCGAGTCGATCTCGTAGACGTCGGCCTCGGAGAACAGGATGCCCGTCGCCTTGTCGGGACGGTGATCGTAATAGTTTTCGTTCAGGACGATCTTGAGATCGATCTCCGGGTGCGCCGCTTCGAAGTCCCGCTCCAGGCGCCAGTACATGCCCGAGGCGTCCGGAACGAAGGGGTAGAGCGACGCGGTCAGCTCGCGACGCTGCGGGCCCGCCGGAGCATCGGAGGGGGTCACACACGCTCCAGCCAGGAGCGCACCCAGGAATAACAGGCTCAGCCTCATTCGATTCTCCTTTTCCCGGGGGGCGTATATCACCCGCTCTGTCTGCCCCACAGTCGGGCATGACCTGGTACTCGCCCTCCGACAGGGAGAGCCGCGGGCGCGAGCCGAGGTGACAGGACTGACGGTGTGACCGAGGGAGCCTCACGCCACTCACTGCCCGAGCGACGAGGGCGGCGGCTTGGCGCTGAACGACGGCAGGTAGCACTCCCCCTGGTGCTCGAAGAGGGTCTCCGGACACGGGGCCTTGAGCTTGTGAGGCGCCCAGCAGGCGCCGACCAACTCGACCTCGGCGTAGCGCGTGCAGGGCGGGCGTTTCTGTCCCTTGAAGGGCTCTTTCGGCAGAGGTCGGGCGAGCACGGATTGCCCCTGGGGGGTAGTGTCTGAGAGACGCCCATCGCGAGCTTACTGGCGCCGGAAGACGAGGCGTGTCGTGACGTGGGCGGCTGACAACAAACACACCCGCCAGCACCAGCACGAGCGCGCCCGCGAGCGGCACTACGAGCAGTCCTACGCGCAAGCCCACGGCGTCGGCGACGAGCCCGACGACCGGGGGCGACACGAGCAACCCGAGGCGCATCAGCCAACTGACGACGGTGAGGCCGGTACCGGCTCTCAGGCCGGGCAGCTTATCGGCGCCGTGTATCGCGGCGGGCACCAGCCATACTCCTCATCCTCGGGGTCAGATACGCACGGTGTACCACGCGCCGAGACCGCCGCATCCGTACGCGCTGTAGGTGGTGCTGCGGTAGCCGGCCGGAATGGGCGAGTACGGGCAGGTCCAGATGCCGTTGCGGACGAGTTGTTGGTACCAGGCGCCAGCGCCGCTGCAGCCGTAGCGGTCGTGGTTGGTGAGGACGTATCCGGACACGATCGGCGAACCCGCACAGGTCCAGAGCCCGTCGCGCGCGAGCCGGTGGTACCAGGAGCCGATGCCGCTGCAGCCGTAGCGGTTGTGCATGGTGATGACGTATCCGGACACGATCGGCGAACCCGCACAGGTCCAGATCCCGTCGACAGCGGGCTGCTGGTACCAAGCTCCCGCGCCGTTGCAGCCGTAGCGGTCGTACATCGTGATGACGTACCCGGCCGGAACGGGCGCCCCCGAACAGGACCACCCGCCCGTCACGGTCTGCGACTCGGTGGTCGCGGCACTTGCCGTGCCGGCGGTCGTCCCGGCGAGGATGACGAACGTGCTTAGCGCCACCGCTCCCAACATTGCGGCGATCCGGCTTCGGACGGTCCCTATCGTCGTGCGACTCCACAGTTGACGCAATTGGCTGTTCACTTCACACCTGTCCTTTCGGGCATGCCCAGTTCTTCGTGATCGCGCTTTTCCCTCGCAGATAGCCAAAGGAAGTTGTCCTGTGTGCGCTGAGGGGCGAGGGGCCTTCTGGTGCTGCGGGGTTGGTTGGCAAGGAACATTCAACCCTCGCCTTGATAGAGGGCGAACGGCTGGAGCTGACGGACACGAAATCCCTCTACTGGCTGGGCCCAAACCTCACGCTGCGGCGCTGCACCCTGGTCCTGGGCGTGGGGGGCGCTCGCTCACCCTCTCCTCGCCACGGCTCATTGCTGCACCACCCAGGTGAAGCGGCAGTTGAGCGTGAAGGCCTGGACTCGGGTGGCCTTGAAGGGCTGCTTCAAGGGCCAGTTCACGAATTGCGACTTTGGCCCGTGGTATGGCCGGTTTCATGGGTGCGATCCACGGACCCTCCGGCTGCCACGCTGGCCTTGCCTGGTTGCCCGACGTCAGCATCGCCGCGTCGATGGCCCTCAGCTCGCCGGGCTCGAAGCCGTGGAAGGCCACCGTGCGGTGCGGGCGCACCTGCGAGAGCGCGTACAGCTCATTGTAGGCCTTGAGCACGCCCGGGCGCTGCCCCAGCGCCGCGAAGGCCCGGTCCACCGCTCCGTCTCCGCCTTGATGTCCTGGCGCACCAGCTCGCTGCGGTCTCTCAGGATGTGCTCGAACTCCCGGTCGCCCAGGATGGACAGCGCCGCGTGCGTGACGAGCGCCCTCAGCGACTTGTCCCAGTCCTCCACCCCGAACTGCCGCGGAGGTGTCAAAGGACTCGTTCAGACAATGCGCTTTCTACGAATCGTCTGACACCCCGCCCGGGCAAGGTCCGCCTACTTCACGGGTGCGCCTGGCTTTGCAATGAGCTGATAGGGACCGCCGTTGAAATCGAGCAAGCCTGCCCCGAACTCATGGAGGGGGCAGACCGCCGATGATGAGCTGCGGCGCCATGCCCAGCACGAGCAGTGCCGTGATGATTCCCACGACGACCACGCGCTCCCTCGGGAGCAGGTCCGGCGCGACGGAGCGGACCGGTGCCCCGAGGAACACGCGCGTGTAACCCCGGAGTGTGGCGATCGCGAGCACGACGCTGGCGAGGATCAACGCGGCCGTCCCGATGATGCTTTCCTCCCATGCCGCATGAAGCAGGAGGTCATCGGCCACGAACCCCGCGGTCGCGGGCAGGCCCACTCCCGCCGCGCCGAGCACGGCGAACGCACCCGCGAGGTGGGGGAACGCGCCCACCCGTCCACCGTGCCCCTCGAGGGACACGCTTCCGCAGCGAGCCTCGAGCGCCGTGATCACCATGCCGAGACCCCCGACAGCCAGGAGCAGCGTCAGCCCGGAGAACACGGCCGCCGCATGATGGCCACGTCCGGCGGCGGCGACCGTGCACAGCAGGTACCCGCCGTGCATCACCGTCGTCATGCGATACAGGCCCTTCAGGTCGCGTTGCGCGAGCGCCGCGAGTGCCGGCAGCAACGAGGCCAGCGCGCCCACCAGGAACAGCGCCAGTGCGGCCTCCCGCGCCAGCGGTATGTCCGTGAGGAAGCGCACATGCACGAGGACGAGCGGCAGCAATGACGCGAGCTGCCTCACCTGCTCGTCGGGAGCCCGCTCGCAAAGCTCGGCGACGCCGGCATGCAGGGGGACGAGCGCGGCACGAACGGAGATCGCGATGATGGAGGCGATGAACGCGACCTCCAGACGGCCCACCGCGGCCCCCACCGCCGCCACGGCGGAAGCGACCGCCGCGAGCCACATCGCGATGCCGCCGATACGACTCGCCGCCCACGCGCCGACCGCGTGAAGCGCCGCGGCGACCGCCGCGAGCGCGAAGCCCGTCCGCGCGTCCGGCGCGGCGGCCATCGCCACCGCGACGACCGAAAGCGCGAGCACGCGCGGCACCTGCACCCGCTTGCGTGCACTCAGTGTCGGCGCGAGGGTCATCGCCGCCGCTGTCGCGGCGACCAGTCCAGTGAGAATCATCGGTTCACCTCGGAGGTCTTGAACAGACCGCGCAGCTTGTGGTCGGCGTTGTCGATGGCGCGGCCGATCGCGACGACGAAGGCCGCGACACGATCGATGTGCTCATCGAGCCGCAGCCGGAACAGCGAGCCCGCGTAGAGCGCGCGCTCCATGCTACCGGGCGCGCTTTCCTTCTGCGCGTTCGCGGCGAGGTCCGTCCGGTGTGCGTCGTGAATCATGTTCGGCGCGCGCAGGTACTGCCACACGCGCAGGAGCGCGTGCCCCAAGAGGTGCACGAGCGCGAGGTTCGTCAGCCCCGCGGAAAGCTCCGCCAGGATGAGGCCGACCTGGGCGAGCGTCGCGTGCGCCAGCGCGCCCTTCGCGTCCGAGCAGGTCCGGGTCACGGCGCTGGCGTACAGCGCGGTCGCACACCCGATGAACACGCCAATGCCAGCGGTCATCGGCGCCACGTCCATCACCGGCCAGGTACGCAGCAGGAGGAACAGGCCGAGATGAATCGAGACACCGCCGTAGAAGAGGGCCGACGAGGGCGTCGGGCCCTCGAGCGCGCGTGGTAGCCACCCCGAGAACGGCAGCTGCGCGGACTTGCCAATCGCGGCGAGCAGGAAGAGGAGGGCGAGCGTCGCCGCCTGCGCGGCCGGCAACGAGGAAACCCCCGACAGCGCGCTCAGCCGCGTCGAGCCCAGAAGCTCGTGCGCGACCACGATGGCGAACAAGAAGCCCGCGTCGCACACGCGGTAGATGGAGAAGGCGCGCACCGACGAGCGCACCGGCTCGGGCCGCTCGTGGAAGAACCCGATGAATAGCATCGAGGAGATGCCGACCAGCTCCCACCCGAGGAACATGAGGTCGAGCGCACCCGCGTACGAGACGAGCTGCGTACCGGTGGCGAACACGCCGAGCAGCACGAAGAACCGGAGGAAGCCCCGCTCCTTGTGCAGGTACGTGGAGGAGAAGCGGGCCACGAGCCCGGTGAGCGCGGCCGCCAGTAGCGAGAACGAGACCGCGACCGCGTCGATGACGAACACGACGGGCACCTCGTAGCTGCCAATGCGGATCCACGGCGCGAAGTCGATTTCATGGCGACCCGTGGTGGTGAACGCCGTCACCACGCTCCCCGTGAGCGAAGCGAGAAGGCCGAGGCGGATGATGCCCGCCGTCGTCCGTTCCGCCGGTGTCCGGCCGGTGAGGAGCGTGAACAGGCCGAGGAGCACCGCGCACGCACCCGGCGCGGCGATGGTCACGAGCACGCTGTAGGGCAACAAGTCCTGGAGGCTCATGTGGAGAGGGGGCTCTTGAGTGAGGCGTTGATGAGTGCCGGCGCGACGAAGTCCCGGGACTTGCCGTGCCAGTCGTGGGAGCGCTCGAACTCGGGGAGCGCGGCGTCAGTGGGCACGAAGGGGACGAACCGACCCTGCTGGAAGCAGGTGATGGCCCCCGTCTTCGGATGCACCGACACGAGGTGTACCCAGCGGTTCAGGACGAGCTCTCGCACCTCCGCCTGGCGGCCCGCGACCGTCAGCAGCGACTCGGGTGACGCCTCCACGATGAGCAGCAGCCGCATGGGCTCGTGAAGCTCGACCATCTGCAGCGGCAGCCCCGTCCTCAGGTCGCCCTGGTGGCCGTTCATCACGCCGAGCAGGCCAGTGACGTTGTGCGGAAGCTTCGTGCCGCACCCGTAGACCTCGTTGTCCACCGACGAGAAGAAGTACTCGAGGTTGATACCAGCCCCGACCGGACCCACCGCCGCGAGCACGCGCTCCAGGATGACGTCGTTCTCGTCGATGGTCGGGTCGTAGCTGACGAGGAACGGGCGCCGGTCCAGATGCAGTCCGCGCGTCAGCGTGCGACGGCCCACGATCGCCATCGCGTTCGTGCAGTGGCCATACTCGGGGCGAGGCTGGCCCAGGTGCGTGGCTCGCTCCTCGACGTGCGCGAGGGCCGCCTCCGCCGACAACCCGAGCGGCGCGTGCAGGAAACGTCGGCACCGCTCGCGTGCACTCTCCTTGCGCGCCTGCTCGAGCGTCGCGTGCAGCGCCGCGAACTCCTGGTGGTGGCTGGCGGGAAGCTCGGCGAGGTCGTACAGCTCCACCGCATCACTGGCGGTGTCATGCAGCCCTCCGATGAACCACGTGTCCTCTGGAAGGCTCACCCCACGCGCCTGCACCGCCGCGCGGACATCCGGGCGGTTGGCGAACTCGGCGAAGAGCCGTGCGTTCGCTCCACCCCGGCGGCCACCGCACGCGCCGCAGTCGTGCGCAGACTCGTGCGGATTGTTCAAGCTGCTGGAGCCGTGGCCGAGCACGACGATGAGCCGCGCCTGGTCCCGGGTGAGGCCGACGTTCTTCAGCATCGCCGTGACCCGGTCCGCCGCTTCGTCGATGGAGAAGCCGAGCGGCTTCTCCGATGTGCTCGAAGGCGTCCCGATCGTCTTCGAGCGCAGCGAGTGCAGCTCCGTCTCCGGCATCCGGACGACGGAGGCGGTCAGCCCACCCCAGAGCCGCATCGACGCACGCGGCGCCGAGACGCGCCCCTGGGCGAGCGCGAAGGCCAGGGGGCCCAGCCCGGAGGCGACCGCGCCGCCGAGCAGCGTGCGCGAGGCCATCGCGACCGTCCGCTCCACCGCATGCCACGAGGCGAGCAGCCGCCCTCGGAGGCCCTGCCACTGCTGCTCGTGCGCGACCGCCGACTCATGCACTTCGTGCGCGGGCTTCACCACGACCGGGCAGTAGGGCGCCGTCGCGTGGTCATCGAGCCCCATGAAGTCGATCGCCATGCCGAAGAAGCCGGCCGCGCCGAGCGTCTGGATGGCGGGGTCGAGCTCCTCGAGGGCGCGGCGGATCGACTCCTCCCGCTCGTCGATGCAGAACATGACCTGCGCCTTGGGCCGCATCGGAGTGCGAGGCGCCGCTTCGGTCTTGTTCCGCAGCACGGCCATTCCGGTGAGGATCCGGCGCCGGTAGGCGTTCTCGAAGGCGAGGAAGAGGAGGAAGTTGCGCCGCTCGAGAGGAAGCGCCGTCGCCTCATGCAGCAGCGTGGACACCTCCGCGTCGGACAGGGAGCGGAGCGCGTCCGCGCTCTTGCCGGCCGCACGCGCGAGGGCCGCGAGGAGCAGCGCCTCGCACTCGCGGGGACGCGCGGTGGGCCCCGGCATCCTCGCCTTCAGCTCACCCCAGGTGCACGGAAGCCCCGCGTCCGCGGCGGCACGCTCGATGGCGCGACGCTCGATGACGAAGCGAACCGCGAGCACGTCGAGGAGCGTCGCGGGCGCGTCTCCCTCTTCCGGATGGCGCTCGAGCCGCGCGAACATGCCCGTCACGCCGGGAAGCGCCAGCGCCGTCGCGAGCACGAAGTCCTGGAGGTCGGCGTCGCCAACGCCGAGCGCCAGGAGCGTCTCGCGCACGACCGAGCGCGCGGAGAGGTTCTGCTGGAGGATGCGCTCGAAGTCCGCGCAGACGGGGCCGAGCGCGCTCGGCCGAGCACCCCCCGTGGTGAGCACGTGAGCCGCGGCGCGAAGAAACCCCTCCTGCCGCTCCGGCAGCCGGTTGCGCGCCTGGCCCAGGTCCAGGAAGGCGATGCCCAGTCGGATGAGCTCGCTGTGCACCGCTTCGTCGGTGTCCGTCGCGCCCCGCGCGACCAGGACGTCGCGGTGACGCCGCGGCGCGCGCACCGTCTTCACGCCAGGCGTCACCTTGCCAAGTGCCGCCTCGAAGAGTGGCTCTTCCCCATGAACGAAGGCGATTCCCGCGGCGTCGTCGCTCTCCACGGACTCGTGAAGCAGCGTGCGCCACAGCGCTCGACGTGACAGGCCCAGTGGCAACGGCTCCTCGCCGCGTCCCTCCAGCGCCTCGTCGAGCACGGGTTCGACATCGCGCTCTTCGATGCGCCCGTTCCTCCAGGCCGCGCGAAGCAGCTCGATGTCGGGCCAGGCGCGAGCGCCGAGCATCGCCGCGCCCTTGGGCACCGCCTCCTCGAAGGGCAGGTGCTGCAGTGCGTGCAGGGTGTTGTGGTGGACGAAGACGCCGATGGGGCCCTGGTCCGGCAAGAGGCCGTGCGCGCTGGCCAGCGCCGCATCGAGCACGTCGCCGGAGCCCGCGTTGGAATGGGGAGCGCTCATCAGTGCCCTCCGCCGGCCGTCGCGTTGCTCATGTCGATGCCCTCGACGCGCACGTTGACGCCGCGGCGAGGCGCATCCTGCTGGAACGTCGCGATCGCCTCCTTCGCGTCGAGGTCCACGTACTCGCCGTCCGCCTGGATGACGACCGCCGAGCCGGCGGGCACCGCCTCGAGCAGGCGCAACAGCTCCGGCTTGGTGAGGAACGTCGCATCGCGGCGGAAGCGCAGCCGCGTGGCGCCATCGGGATCGGTGGACTGCTGGATGGTGCCGGCCGCGTTCTGGTGCAGGGTGAAGATGAGCGCGACGACCACGCCCAGCACCACCCCCTTGAGCAGGTCCAGGGAGAGCACCGCGGCGATGGTGAGGAGGAAGGGGACGAACTGGTCGCGCCCCAGCTTCGCCTGGCTGATGAACAGCGAGGGCTTGGCGAGGTTGAAGCCGACCACGATGAGCACCGCCGCGAGGCACGCGAGCGGGATGCGATTCAAGAGCCCGGCCGCGACCAGCACGGCGCCGAGCAGCAGCCACCCGTGGACGAAGGAGGAGAGGCGCTCACGGCCGCCCGCGGCCACGTTGGCGCCGCTGCGCACGATGACCGCGGTCACGGGCAGGCCGCCCAGAAGGCCGGAGGCCGTGTTGGCGAGGCCCTGCGCGAGAAGCTCGCGGTCGGGCGGGCTGCGGCGGCGCAGCGGGTCGAGCCGGTCCACCGCCTGCAGCGACAGCAGCGTCTCGATGCTCGCGACGATGGCCAGGGCGGCGCCCGCTACCCAGACGCCACTCTGGAGGAAGGCGCCCGGCTCGGGATGAGACAGCGCCGCCCAGAGGCCGGCCGCCCCGCCGGTGGGAACCACCACCTTGTGGGCCGCGGCGAGCGCGAGCGCGGGCACGGCCTCCATCGCGATGCCCAGCAGGGTGCTCAGCACCACGACGACGAGCGCGGCGGGAAGGAAGGTGATCTTCTTCAGTGGCGTCTTCGGCCAGATGAGCAGGATGGCCAGCGAGAGCGCCGTCAGCACCGTGGGGCCCATGCTGAACTGAGACGGAATGTCCTTGAATCCGCCGCTGACGCCGAGCGCGACGGGGATCTGCTTGAGCACGATGGTGATGCCGATCGCCGCGAGCATGCCCTTGATGGCCGAGCTCGGCACGAGCGCGGCGAACCGTCCGGCCTTCACGAGCCCGAGGAAGATCTGGATGAGGCCCGCGATCACCACGGCGGCGAAGAACGGCTTGAGGCCGCCGAGTCGCTGGACCTCGATGAGCACGATGGAGGTGAGGCCCGCCGCGGGTCCCGTCACCGACAGCGGCGAACGGCTGAAGAGCGGCACCACGAGTCCGCCGATGACGCCGGCGATGAGGCCCGACACCGGAGGAACACCGCAGGCCACGGCGATGCCGAGGCACAGCGGCAGCGCCACGAGGAACACGACCGCGCCCGCGACGATGTCCTGCTTGGGGAAGGCGAAGAAGGAGTAGTCCTTGCCGCTCGGCGGGGGCGAGACCGGGGCGGGTGGGGGAGTCGCGGGGGAGGACGTGGGGACGATGTGAGGCGCGGCCATGGTTACCTGGGACACGGGGGAGCGCGCGTCGGACCAGAACGGCCGGTGCCCGAGCGCGGTTGCGGAAAATGAGTGGAAATGGCGCCCCCCCGCGCACCGAAGGCGCACGATGGGTGGGCGAACGGACGCCGACGGCAGCCGCTCTACGCGGTGCGCAGCGGTGGGCGATCCAACTCGCGCGTGTGCAGTGAGTCTGGCTCGAACTGCAATACGGGCGTGAACTTGAGACTCAGCTCAGCGAGAACGAAAGCGTGCTTGTGGTGCGGCACGGCCTCGTCTTCGAAGGACTCGAGCAACTGCGAGCACGACTCTTCACACGGCGAGGAGGGCTGGTCCTCCTGGTCGTGTTGCGACAGCGACCTTGACGCCGCACCGCGTCCATCCTCGTGAATACCTTCCAGATGCACGAGGCTTCGCCACTGAAGCACCGGGAGCATCAGCGCGAGCGCGAGTGCGACCCAGGCCACGAAGGCCTTGTCGAACCTGCCCACAGATGCTGTCAGCGCTTTGGGCATGCTCGGGTTCAGTTGAGGGACTCGTTATGCGGAGACGAGCGTAGTTGTCCCCCAAGAACGATGCTGGTGCAAGCGGTGGTCCCCGTCATTCGAGAAACCGTGACGGCTTCCCTGGTGGCCAGACGAGCTGAACGAAACGGCCCCCGCCTGCTGCCCTCCACTCGATACACGGCTGTCACATTCGCAAGCCAGAGGGCGGGTCCAGAAGCTCCACGAAGCCCCGAGTGCCGTCCACGCGGATGCGCTGGCCGGTGCGGATGCGCTGCGTGGCCCCCGCCACGCTGACGACGGCCGGGATGCCGTACTCGCGCGCCACGACCGAGCCGTGCGTCATGAGCCCTCCCACCTCGGTCACCAGCCCGGCGGCGTGGACGAACAGCGGCGTCCAGCCCGGGTCGGTATGCGGCGCCACGAGGATCTCCCCCGCCTGGAGCACCTCGCGCGCCGGGTCGAGCACCACCCGAGCCACCCCCTCCACCACTCCGGCCGAGGCCGCCGTCCCGGACAAGGCGCCCGGGGGCAGGTCCACGCGCGCCGCCAGCGAGGGAATCTCTCCATCGCTCGCCATCACGAAGGGCGGCGGGCGTCTGGCGTCGCGCCGGAGCGTCGCCCGCCGCTCCTCGGCGAGGGGACGCAGATCTGGCGCCTGGGAGGCCTCGAGCGCCGCGATCAGCTCCTCGAAGCGGAACAGGTACACATCGTCCGCCGCCCCGAGCGCCCCGCGCTGGACCAGCAGGGCTCCGGCCTCGCGCACCGCGTCGCGCACCAGATCCATGACGCGGACGAGCAGGAACTTGGGGTGTTCCCGCAGCCCCATGCCCGCGCGGGCCACGCGTACCCACCGGCGCGCCAGCCTCGCTCGCAGCCCTCCCGTCAGACCGCGGCGCGAGGCGGCGATGATGCGCTCACCAGCGGCCTCGGCCTTGGCGGTCAGCGCCGCGTGGTGCGCCCGGTGCGCGCCCACTGCCCGGTTGGCCGCGGCGGGCCCGAGGCTTCCCACGATGGCCGCGAGGAGCGACGCGGGCTCCTCCTTGTAACGAGGCCGGGACAGATCAATCTCTCCAGGCCCGCGCATGCCATAGCGATCGATGAAGGCCCGCCACGCGTCGAGGAAGGCCGGACCACCCTCCACGTCTCGCGCCGCGACCAGGGCCTCGGCGGCGGGACGGCTTCGCAGCAGCTCCGCCAGTGCTGGATGGGGGCGGACCCGGTCCGTCAGATCGCCCACCGCCAGGTCCATCTCCGTGGTGACGTTGCCGGGCAGGCCCCGCTCCAGCGCGGACAGGTCGTCCTCCGTCCCGCCGAGCACCCCGCGCCGCACCAGCTTGCCGAGCAGCGTGTTCGCGATGACCCCCACGAGGATGTTCGGGGGGACGACGAGGAAGATGCGGGAGAAGAACTCCGAGAGCACGCGTCGCGCCTCGCGCAGCCGTGCCCCACCCGGGGTGGCCGCCGCGAGTCGGGCGCGCATCTCGGCGAGCTGCGATTCGCCGTAGGCCTCCACCCCGGGCCGGAGCCGGGAGGGCTCCACCACGAGCAGCCGGGACAGCATCCGGGCCATGAGGGGGAGGACGAAGCGGCCAACGGCCCTCACCCTGGCCCGTCCGCCACTCGCGCCGCGCCGGAAGGCGGGCCGGTCCATCAACGTGTCCAGGCCTCGGCCCATGTCCTCATAGACGTGACCGATGATGCCC
>NZ_DASVWK010000508.1:0-5375 GCF_036389735.1 Archangium sp.
CCCACCACGACTCGGAGGAACCACCCACGGTGCGTACTCCCGCCCAGTGATCGGAAGACCCCCCAGGCGGGCGCGACCAGGCCACCAGATGCTCGGAGGAGCCACTGGGACGGAGACCCTCCCAGTACGGCTGCTCGGACGAGCCCTCACCCGGGACACCGGGAGCGACGCGCACGCGGTGGCGCTCGGGAATGTCCTCGAAGCCCCCGCTGCCCGGCAGGGGCACGCGGCGCCAGGTGATGTACTCGCGCTCCTCGAGGTCCGCGGTGCGGGTGGGAGCGGTGGCGGCCACCGCCTCGATGCTGGCCTTCCTCACCGGCACGAGGGGCATGCGCAGCAGGCGCACCGAGGTGTCCGAGGACGGGCCTGTCGGCGGCAGGTGGATGCGGTTGGAGGAGTGGCCGATGCGACGCGAGCGACCGTCGGCGCCGACGAAGTGGAACTCGACGCGGTAGGGGTGCCCGGGAGGCAGCCCGTGGATGTAGTAGCTGCGCGACTCGAGCGCGACGTCGATCACCCGCAGCAGCACGTCCTGGTTGTCATGGAGGCGCAGCACGGCACGGGGCGACTCCAGCCCTTCCAGGGCGCGCTCGCGGGCGGCGGTGCTGAAGTCCCAGAGGACGAAGAGCGTATGCGGATCGCGCGGCAGCAGCAGGACCGTGTCGTCCTGGTAGTCGAGCGGTAGCTCGCCGAGGTTCTCGCGGTAGTCCGGCGAGCCGAGCGCCTCGCGGGGCCGCTGGTTCTGCGACTCGGTGAGGTGGTGGCGGAAGGCCTCGTGCTCACCCGCCACGCGCGCCACGAAGAAGCCCTCCACCAGCGGCTCCGCCGCGTGCTGTTCCACAGGGGCCGGGGCCTCGACCGGGGCCGCGGCCTCGGAGGGCTCGGGCAGCTCCTCGGGACTCGTGAGGGTGGTCTCCTCGTCGGGCGAGAGCCGGCCCGGCTTGGGCTTGGGCGGGAAGGTGACCACCTCGGCGGGCCGGGGCGGGAGACGCACCGGCGTCTTCTCGTCATCGTCGCCAGGGAGGGGCCGCGCCGGGGCCGCGGGCTGCTTCGGCTCCTCCTCGGGCTTCTCGGTGCGCGAGGCCGCCGAGATGGCGACCGGGGCCTTGCGAGACCCCCTCACCTTCTCCCGGACCTGCTTCACCTTGTCCTGGACCTTCTTGCTGGCGGAACGAGCCTTGGGCGCCTCGGCCTTCGCCTTCGCGGCCTTCACCTTCGCGGCCTTGGGCTCCGCGGGCTCCGCGGGCTTGCCGCCCGCCAGCTTCGCGAGTCCGGGCACCAGCCTGGCGAGGGCCCCGAGGAGATCCTTCTTGGTCTTGAGCTTGCTGTGCCCACGCCCCAGATGCTTGCGCGCGAGTTCTCGCAGGTACTCCACCGTGACGCTCTTGAGGTCAGCCATAGGCAGGGAGGGGCTTAGGTCGACAAGGCCGGGGGGGTCAACGAGCGATTTTACTTCTGTTCTTGGTCATACCCCGAGTGGATGAGGGGGACGGTGACAAGTCGGGAGCCGAGTCTGTATCCTCCCGACCGCCTTGAGCGACCTGCCCAGACTCCTGCTGTGCAGCTTCGACGTCATCCCCGGCCCGTCAGGATCGTCGCGGCGGGTGACGGAGTATTTGAGGGCCCTGCCCGATCGGTTCTCGGTGGTGGTGCTGTCGGCCAAGACGCCGGACCACTCGCACATCGAGAAGTACGAGGGCGCGCGCCTGCTCCGGGTCCCCGTGGGCTCGGGGGACCTGGCCTCGCGCCTCCAGACCTTCGAGCGCGCCGTGCGGCGCCAGTTGGAGAGCGAGGAGTACGCGCTCGCCCACTTCACCGACCCCTTCGGCGGCTACGCCCTGTGCGAACTCAAGGGCGACTACGGCTACCGCCTCGTCTACGAGGCCCAGGGCTTCCCCTCCCAGGAGCTGCGCTACACGCACCCGCAGCTGGAGGGGGACCGCAAGTTCCTCTCCAAGATCCGCCGCCAGGAACTCTTCTGCCTGATGAACGCGGACCTGGTCCTCACCGGCTCGCCCACGACGCGCTCCTTCATCCACTCGTTGGGCGTGGACCAGGACGCGGTGCGCGTGATGCGCGCGCCGGTGGACCTGGGACCCTATACCCCCGAGGCGCTCGGCTCGCCGGACGGCAGCCCCATGCGGCTGATGTACCTGGGCAGCCAGTCCCCATGGCAGGGCCTGCCGACGCTGCTGCGGGGGCTCGCCCTGGCGGTGAAACAGGCGGACGTGCGACTCACCCTCGTGGGCGCGCGCCACCCGGACTGGCAGCCCCACCTGGAAGACCTCGTCGCCGAGCTGGGCCTCAAGGAGCACGTCGAGTTCCAGCCCCCCGTCACCCATGACGACGTGGCCAAGGTGCTCACGCTCGCGGACGTGGGCGTGCTGCCGCTCGACGACGTGGACCGCAATCGCATCCAGGGCGGCTCCCTCGCCAAGGTGTCCGAGTACCTCGCCGCGGGCCGCCCGGTGCTCGCCGCCGATCTCCCCGTGGCCCGGGAGCTCGTCCCCGCCCAGGCCGGCGTCTTCTACCCACCCGGTCATTCGCGGGCGCTCGCCGACCGCATCATCGAGCTGGCCCGCGACGTGCCCCGGCGCATCGCCCTCGGGAAGCATGCCCGCGCGTACGCGCAGCAGTGGCTCGACGCGGGCCTCATCCGGGGTCAGCTCCTGGACATCTACGATGGCCTGCTCGGCAAACGGCAGGTGCCCACGGAGTCCACCTCCCACGACGAGACGCCCCTCCAGGCGACGATGGTGACGGGCACGCCCACCAGCCGCGTCCTCGCGCGGGCGGGGGCGGTGAGCACGGGTGAGCCGAAGCCCGCTGCCTCGGCGGCGAACACGAAGTCGGCCCTGGAGACACCCACGCCTGTCGAGGGCCCGGCCGAGAGGGACGTCTCACGTGAGGAGCTGCCACTCGTCATGGGCCATGTCCTGTTGGAGGAGGGGCTCGACAACCGCCTCATCAAGACGGAGCCGGCGACCTCGCGGACCGAGGGCCCCCCGGTGGTGATGGGGCTGCCCCTGCGCGAGTCCTCCAGCACCTCGGAGAGTGCCCCGACCGAGCAGGTGTCGCGCCAGAGCGGTCCCCCCGTGGTCATGGGGCTGCCCCTGCGCGAGCCGCCCCCACCCGCCCCTCCGGCCCGCCCGGCTCCGAGCACCCGACCGCCGCCCCTCGACACCCGTCCGGCCCCCGCCCCCGAGGCCGCACCGCCACGGCCCCCCGCGCTTCCGCTTCGGCGCGAGGACCGCACTCCGTCGCGCTCGATGGAGTCGCCCCTGATCCACCCCAGCGAGACCCCACCCCGGCCACGGACCGTGGAACCGCCCAGCCTGCCGGAGAAGGCGCGCCCGTCCCTCAAGGGGATTCCCGCGCTGCCCCCGCGGCCTCCCTCTCCCTCCCTCACCGGAATCCCCGCGCTGCCCCCGCGGCCTCCACCGCCTGGTGGCGCGCGGCCCGTCCCTCCGCCGCCAGTAGCGCGCGCTCCCTTCCCGGTCGAGGAGCCCGAGGAGATCTCCGAAGCCGAAGCCGAGGAGATCCAGGAGGTAGACGGCACGCCTACACCTGCCCATGCGCACCCCCTGGAGGAGCTGGAGGAGCTCAGCAGTGAGGAGCTCCAGGAGGCCGAGGTGCCGGAGGTGTGTGCGAAGGAGCCGCCCGAGTCGAGGCTGAACACCTGGTTCGCCCAACTGGCTCACGGCTACTGCCCGCCAGAGGGGACTCAGTTCGCCCGGCACACACCGCCCACCACCTTCCCTGGCCGCGACGAGGAGCCGGGAAGCCCCCCTGTCCCCAGGGTCCAGGCAGCCGTTCGTAGCAAGCCCTCATGAGTTGAGAGACGTGCAGCAGCCAACCGAGCTTGGCGCTTAAACTTTCCAAGCCTTGCAGCACGTGACTAGGATGTGCCGGTTTTCATTGCACTTTTCCGGGGTCAAAGGGCTGCATGGAGCGCCGGGTTCTCATCGTCGAAAGCCAGAACGACTTCGCCCTCAGCATGGCCACCGTGCTCAAGAGCGCGGGATATCAAACGGCCATGGCGGCTACGTCCGCCGACGCACAGCGTGAGATGGAGAAGCGTCGGCCGGATCTAGTCGTGATCCGCGCCGAGCTGCCGGACCAGTCCGGCTTCACCCTCTGCGGGCACATCAAGAAGGGAAAGTTTGGGCAGAACCTCCGGGTGTTGCTGTTGTCCTCGGACACCGGCATGGACGGGCTCAACCAGCACCGCCAGAGCCCGGGGGCCGCGGACGGCTATCTCGTCATCCCCTTCGAGATGGGAGAGCTGGCCTCGATGAGCGTCGGCATCGTCCCTCCCGAGGAGGAGCCGCAGGAGCCGCGTGACGGGCCTCCCGCCATGCCGCCGCCACTGCGCGGCGCGCCCTCCCCCGCCGGTGGCCCGCCGAAGCTGCCCAAGCGCGAGCGCCGCAGTGCCATCAACGAGGAGGATCGCGGCTTCCTGGAGCGCTCCTTCCAGTCCATCGCGGACCGCAAGGCGGAGCTCCTGGCCGAGTCGCGCCAGCTCAAGCGTCCGCCCCCACGCCGCGACCTGATGGGCACGCCCGAGGGCAAGGTCCAGCTGCTGCGCGACGAGCTCAAGGTTCGCGAGGCGCAGATCGCCCGCATCTCGGAGATCTGGAACGTCCGCGAGCGCGAGCTGGTCTCCGTCGAGGATCGGCTCCACGAGAAGGACGTGGAGCTCCAGGGCCTGAAGATGCAGGTGGACGACCTGCTGCGGCGCTTCAACGAGGCCCAGCAGTCCATGCTTCAGAAGGAGCGCGCCCACGGCGAGACCGTGGACGACCTGCTCCTCCAGAAGTTCTCCGCCGAGAAGGACCTCATCGAGGTGGTGGCCTCCAAGGAGAAGGACATCAACGTCCTTCGCCGCGAGGTGTCCAACCGCGATGACGAGCTGGCGCGCCGCGCCGCGGAGCTGGAGCAGGCCCGCGACGAGTACGACAAGCTCGAGAAGCACCTGAACATCCTCACCCTCGAGTTCGAGGTGAAGGAGCAGAAGCTCTCCGAGACGGTGCAGGCGCACGAGGCCGAGCTGGCCCGCCGCCACCAGCGCATCGAGGGTCTCGAGGGCGAGCTGGCCCAGACCGTCAGCGAGCGCGATCAGCGCTACGCCGAGCTGAGCGGGGAGATCCAGGCGCTCCAGGAGCGGCTGGCCCAGACCGAGCAGGAGCGCGACGCCACCGTCCGCGCCCTGGAGGCGCGCGCCACCGCCGCCGAGGAGCACGGCGCCCAGTCGGACGCGGAGATCCAGCGCCTCACCGAGGAGCGCAACGCCCTCGAGGCGCGGCTCAACGAGCAGATCTCCGGCCTGGAGTCGGACCTCACCCGCATGACGGGCGAGCGTGACCAGCTCCAGC
>NZ_DASVWK010000509.1:0-1669 GCF_036389735.1 Archangium sp.
ATCAAGCCAGACCTGGTGGCGCCCGGCACGGACATCCTCTCCACCCGCTCCAGCAAGGCGCCAGCGCAGAACTTCTGGGCCCCGTACAAGGGCAACAACCACTACGCCTACCTGGGCGGGACGAGCATGGCGACGCCCCTCGTCTCGGGTTGTGCCGCGCTGGTGCGCGAGTACTACGCGGGCCTTGCCCACGAGCCCAGTGCGGCGCTGGTGAAGGCCACGCTCGTCAATGGGACGCGGTGGCTCACGGGTGAGGACGCCCTGGCCGACCGCGAGGAGCCGCCCAACAACCACCAGGGCTTCGGGCGCGTGTCCATGCTCACCACCCTGCCGAACCCGACCGAGCCCCGGCTGAAGCTGGCGTTCATCGACTGCTGGAAGCAGCCGGGCCTGCACCTCCCGCACACCAACTCCACCCGCTGCTTCACCGTCGCGGTCAAGGACGGCTACCCGCTGCGCATCTGCCTGGCCTATACGGACCTGCCCGCCAGGGAGTTGCAGCATGTCATCTACCTGCTGGTCGAAGGTCCTGACGGTCGCAAGTGGATGGGCAATGGGCGGCGGTCCGCCCGGGGACACCCCTTGCGGGATGACAAGAACAACGTGTCCGTCGTCCGGTTCGATGCGCCTCTGGCGGGCCACTACCGGATCTCCGTGAGAGCGTGGACCCTCCTCCACGGAGCCCAGGACTATGCGCTCGTCGTCACCGGAGACCTGGAGTCCGAGCTGACCCGCGCCTGACCCTCGCCCGAGGAGGTACTCCGATGTTCAAGCTTCACGCAGTGCAGGCGGAGGAGGGGGATGCCCTCCTGCTCGAGTACGGTACGCCGTCCGAGCCCCGCTTCATCCTGGTGGATGGTGGGCCTCGCGGCATCTACGAGAACCACCTGCGCACCGTGCTCAGCGGGCTCTCTCGCGGGGCGCTGGAGCTGGTCATCCTCAGCCACGTGGACAATGACCACGCGGTGGGTCTGGTGGCGCTGTTCGCGGAACTCTTCGAGCAGCAGGTGAACGAGCAGCCCCTGCTCGTCCATCCCCAGGCGCTCTGGCACAACGCCTTCAGCCAGACGATGACCCATGAAATCCAGACCCGGCTGGCCACGGCGCTGGCCAGCTCGCCCGCGCAAGCCTCGCTCCAGGCCACCCAGGGGGTGCTGATGGGTGTAAGCGAGGGCAGCAAGCTGCGGGGGCTCGTCACCAGCCTGGACCTGCCCTTGAACCCTGGGTTCACGGAGCAGCTCGTCTCCGTGGACACCCAGCCCGCTCCCTTCCAATCGGCGAATCTGTCCCTGAAGGTCGTGGGCCCCACCGCCGCCACCCTCGGCAGACTGCGAGCGAGGTGGGAGAGCTGGCTCGAGAAGAACGAGGAGAAGATCGCCACGGGAGAAGTCGAGCCCACCGCGATGGCGGACAGGAGCATTCCCAACCTCAGCAGCATCATGCTCGTGGTGGAGGCGGATGGCCGCCGCCTGCTCCTCACCGGCGACGGCCGGGGCGACTTCCTCCTGGAAGGGCTGGTGGACACCGGCTACCTCCCGGACATGGAGGGCCACGTCCACTTCGACTGGTTCAAGGTGCCGCACCACGGCAGCGACCGGAATGTCACCCAGCGCTTCTTCCAGCAGGTGACGGCGGACCACTACGTCATCTCCGCCAATGGCAGGCATGA
>NZ_DASVWK010000510.1:0-8604 GCF_036389735.1 Archangium sp.
GCCCGAAGACGAGCCGTCCTCGGTGGTGACGTCCTCCTCGAAGACCACCCCGCCAGGCCTCGTCCACAAGTCCGCCACGCCCGGCCACAACACCGCGCTGGAGAGCGCGCTCTTCGACGACCTGCCGAGGCCGGTGACCCCCCCATCGCCCGTGTCCTCGCTCGATGCCGAGGACCTGTTCTCCCAGACGGAGCAGGCGGTGGTCGGGTCGAGCGCGACCGCGCCGGTGGCTGTTGCTCCCGACGAGGACGAGCTGCGGCGCATGGAGGAGGAGGTGCGCCGCGAGGCCGCCGCCCGTCGGCGCCGCAAGCAGGATGACTCCTCGGTGCCCGCGTCATCGGCGGGACTCTTCGCGCGCACCCCCGCGCTGGGCATGGCGATTCCCACCATCACGGCGGCGGTTCCGGCCGAGGTGGAGCCCGTCTCGGGCGCGGCTCCGGCACCGGAGGGGCTAGCGCCCCTGCATCCGCTGCCTCCGATGAAGGTGGTGGACGTCGAGGCCGAGGCCCGCGCGGAGGCCGAGCGCCTCGCACAACGGGAGATCGAAGCGGCCCTGGAGCGCGAGCGCGCGCCCCGGCTCGGGGACGAGGGCTTCTTCAACGTGGAGCCCGAGGCGGAGCTCCAGCCCGCGCGGCACCTGGAGGGCTCGGAGCTGGAGCCCGTGCCGGAAGACGCGCCGCTGCCGACAGGGGGCGACGCGCCGGAGGGCTGGGAGGAGCCACAGCAGGAGAGCGTGAGCGCGGACTGGTTCGACTCCGAGTCCGATGCGGCGCCTCGGACCGAGCCGGTGAAGGCCGAGCCCGTGAAGGATGAGACGTCCGAGGCTCCTTCCGAGTCGTCGGCCGTCCCGGAGATCACCGCGAAGTTCCCGCTGAGGCCCTCGCCGGAGATGGCGGACACGGCGCCGGGGGACAAGACCCTCTCGGAAGAAGAGGTGGTGGTCCTGGAGTCCCGCCTGTTGAGGGCGGAGCGACGCATCGCCGAGGTGCTGTCCGAGCGGGATTCCGCGGTGGCGCGTCGGCGCGAGGCGGAGAGCAAGGTCGGGGAGCTCGAGACGCTCGTCTCGGAGTTCCGCTCCTCGCTGGAGCGGCAGGCGGACGCGTCGAAGGCCCAGCAGGAGACGCTGCGGCGCGAGGCCGACGAGGCCAGGACGCGGCTGGAGTCGCTCGAGCGGGAGCGGGAGGCGGCGCGTGCGAGCGAGGCCTCCCTCCGCACGGAGCTGGAGCGCCTGAAGCAGGAGCTGTGGGCCCGGGAGGAGACGCTGCGGCGCGAGGCCGAGGCGGAGCGGGCCCGGCTGACGACGCTCTCCGAGGAGCGGGGGCTGGAGGCCTCGCTGCGGTTGGAGGTGGAGCGGCAGCTGGAGGCGGCGCGGGCGCGCGAGGCGGAGCTGGAGCAGGCGCGCACGGCGGAGGTCCAGCGGCGCCAGGCGGTGGAGGCCGAGGCCGCCGCGGTGCGCGAGCTTCAGCCCAAGCATGACGAGCAGGTGGCCCGGCTGCGCGAGCAGTTGGAGGCGCTGCGAGAGCAGCTCGCCGGCGAACAGGCGAAGGCCGAGGAGCAGGCGGAGCGGCGCGCCGAGGTGGAGCAGCGCGCGGGAGCCGAGGCGGAGGCCCGGGCGCGGGCGGAAGCGCGAGCGGAGGCGGAGCAGGCCGCGCGGGCACAGGCCGAGTCGCGGCTCGAGGCGGAGACGAAGTCCCGCAAGGAGTGGGAGGCGCGGGCGCACGGGGAGGCCAAGGCGCGCAAGGACGTGACGGCGCGCGCCGAGAAAGAGGCCAAGGCCCGGGCGGAAGCGGAGGCGCGGGCCGAGTCGGAGAGCCAGTCGCGCGCCGAGGCCGAGGCCCGTGCGGTGGCGGCGGAGAAGGCCCTCGCCGAGGCCAGCGCCCAGGCAGCGGCGGCGGAGAAGGCGCGGGCCGAGGCGGAGGCGAAGGCCCAGGCGGAGAAGAAGGCGCGGGCCGAGGTGGAGGCCCGCGCGCGCTCCGGCGCGGATGCGCGCGTGCGGGAGGAGATGAAGGCCCGCACCGAGGCGGAGTCGCGCATCGAGGCGGCGGAGCAGGCTCGCACCGAGGCGCAGGCACGCCTCGAGGCGGCGGAGCAGGCGCGAGCCGAGGCGGAAGCACACGCCGAAGCCGAGGAGCGCGCCCGCATGGAGGCCGAGACCCGTGCGTCGGCCGCGGAGCGGGCCCGTGCCGAGGCGCGGGCACGCGTCGAGGCGGCGGAGCAGGCGCGGGACGAGTCGAGCGTGCAGGCCGAGGAGCTGGAGCGGGCTCGGGTCGACGCGGAGACGCGGGCGGCGACGGCGGAGCGGCTGCGCGTGGAGCTGGAGCTCCGTGTCGAGGCGCTGGCGAAGGCGCGCGCGCAACTGGAGGCCCGCTTCACCCGCCTGGAGGAATCGGTGGCGCTCCAGGAGGCCCAGGCCCGCGAGGCCCGGGCGGAGGCGGAGCGGCTCGGACAGACGCTGGCCCAGGAGCGCGAGGAGCGGGAGTTCCTCGCTCAAGAGGTGGAGCGGCTCGAGGCCCACCGCGCCCAGGCGGAGAAGGAGACGGCCGAGCAGCTCGCCCAGGCCGAGCGGAAGGCCCTGCGCGAGGCCGAGGAGACCATCGCCCGGGTGCGCGCCGAGCTGGAGGCCGTCGTCGCGAAGGCCCGTGCCGAGACGGAGGAGATGGCGGCCCGGGCGAAGGCGGCGCTGATCTCGGTCCAGGTTCCCGGCAGGGTCGAGGTGGACATCCCCCGGAGTGGCAGCGTCAACCTGGAGGGGCTCTCGCGGCTCATCACCCGCCTTCAGGAGGGGCACGCCGGAGTGCGCCTGGAGCTCAAGGTGGCCGGGGCCCTGCGCATCCTCTGGTTGAAGGATGGGGCGCTGGTGGGGGCGCTGTCCTCCGCGGCCAACGAATCGCTCATCGAGCGAGCGCGGGCGGACGGCTTCATCGACGCGCGACAGGAGAACGAGCTGCGGCTGGTGCGCAGTGCCTCCACGGGGGCGCTGATCGACGCCATGCGGGGCCGGGGCTACCTGCGCGAGAACGAGGTCGTCCCTCTGGTGCAGCGCTACACGGAGCAGGTGGCCCTGGACGCGCTCGCCGAGCCCTCGTCTCTCTACCGGCTCACGGAGGAGGCGCCGCCGCACGAGGTGGCGCTCGCCGCCGCCACCCGGCCCCTGCTGCACCTGCTGGCCGAGGCCCTGCGCAACAGCGTCTCCACGGAGTCCTTCATGGCGGCCGCCGGGGGGCTGCGCGCCGTGGTCGTCCGCGGAGAGTCCGAGCCCTCGCCGGAGTCCTTCGGGCTCTCCTCGCGCGAGCTGCGGCTGCTGGAGGAGATCGACGGGGAGCAGACGCTGGAGCAACTGCTGTTGGGCGCGGGGTTGCCGCAGGACACGGCCCTCAAGGTGTTCGCGGTGGCACGCGCCCTGGGCCTCCTCACCCTGCGGCCCGCCTCCGAGTCCTCCGAGGAGGAGGCTCCGGGCGAGCTGGACGTGCGCCGGCTCGAGGCCAAGTTCGAGGAGATCCAGGACGCGGACTACTTCTCCGTGCTGGGGCTCTCGCGCGGGGCGGGCAGCGAGGAGGTGAAGCGCGCCCATGCGCTGCTCACCGCCGAGTTCCACCCGCTGCGCTTCGCGGGGCACCCGGATCCGGCGCTCCAGCATCAGGCCCAGCAGATCTCCACCGCGCTGGCCGAGGCGGCCCGGGCGCTGGCGGATGATCGGCTGCGCGAGGAGTACGCCCGCAGCCTGCTGGACTGACTCACTCCCGGGGCGAGACCTTGAAGGGGTTGGACTGGGCGATGAGGGTGTCGCCCGCCCGCACCGTGAGGATCACGTTGTTGCCGGGCCTGTCGAGGACGATGCGCTCCTGGCGCGAGCCGTCGACGAAGGAGCTGCTCACGTTGGGGCTGACGCGCCCCTTGTTGGTGGTGATCATCACCTGGCCACCGAAGCGCGCGGCCTCGGGGCCCTCGGCGCGGAGGGTGACGACGAACGGGACGTCGCGGACCTGGTCCGGGATGGTGTCGATGAGGATGCCGGTGACGAGCCCCGGCTGCTCCTCCATCGTCTCGGCCGCCAGGAACGGAGGAGGGGGCAGCACGGTCAGGCCCTCCGTTCCGAGCGCTTCGGTTCCATCTTCCATCACGAGCCGCACATCCTGGTGACCCATCGAGAGGTCCGCGGGCACGGTCGCCAGCAGCGTCCCGTTCTCCTCGTCCCGTCCGTCGATGACCACCTCCTGCCCGCCGATCCGCAGCGTTGGCGGGGCCAGGAGCGTCGCCGTCTTGTTCCCGTAGTCGATCTTCACTGGCAGGGGCGCGTCCAGCTTGATCGCCAGCGTCACCGCCTCACCACGCACCACCTCCTGGGGCTCGATGGAGAGGATGTTCGGCGCGGGCGATGAACCGAGCTCGCAGGCGCTCAGCAGCAGGGCGGACAGCAGGGCGGTCTTCCGGAGCATGGGGGCTTCCTCCTGAACCGGATAACCCGGGATACCAGATATTCCACTGTGCCCTTCCGTACGCCCGGTGAAAAGGCCTCTGGGACGTTTTTCGCGCTGACCGTCCGGGGGCAGAGCGTGCGGGCGGGATGCCGGAGCGGGTTGCCCGTCCGCCGCGGTGAGGTTAAGACGGGCGCCATGGTTCGCGAGATCCTCATCTGGCCCGATCCCGTCCTGAAGCAGAAGGCCAAGCCAGTGGCCCGGGTGGACGACTCCATCCGCACCCTGGTCCAGGACATGTTCGAGACGATGTACGCCGCCGATGGCGTGGGTCTCGCCGCGCCGCAGGTGGGCGTGCTGCAGCGCGTCATCGTGCTGGACACCCGGCCGCGCCAGCCCGAGTCGAAGCCCCTGGCGATGATCAACCCGGAGATCATCGCACTGGAGGGCAAGACGACCTACACCGAGGGCTGCCTGTCCATCCCCGGCGAGGCCGAGGACGTGGACCGCGCGGCGGTGGTGACGGTGAAGTACCTCGACACCGACGGGAACGAGCAGACGCTCCAGTGTGACGAGCTGCTGGCGATCGCCGTGCAGCACGAGACGGACCACCTCAATGGCACCGTCTTCGTGGACCACGTCTCCACGCTCAAGCGCGAGCTCATCCGCAAGCGGATGAAGCGCGTCAAGGCGTCTCGCGAGGACCGCCAGACGGTCTAGTCGGCACGCCCCGGCGGGGGCAGAGGTCCGCCACGGGGCAGCGCTCGCACGCGGGCGCCCGCGCGAAGCAGGTCCGCCGCCCGTGCCACACCAGGAGCTGGTGGCCCTTGGCCCACCGCTCCGGCGGCAGGAGCGCCCGCATGTCCTCTTCCACTTTGTCCGGATCCTCGTGGCGGGTGAAGCCCAGCCGCCAGGCCAGTCGTTTGACGTGGGTGTCCACGGGGAAGGCGTCATCGCCGCCCAGGTGGATGCACACCACGCCGGCCGTCTTGTGGCCCACACCGGGCAGCGTCTCCAGCGCGGCCCGGGAGCGGGGCACCTCTCCGCCGTGCTCGGCCACCAGCGCCCGGGCCGCCGCCACGAGGTTCTTCGCCTTCGCGCGGTACAGGCCGCAGGACTGGATGAAGGGCTCCACCTCCTCCGCGCTCACCTGGGCGTAGGCGTGGGCGTCCGGGAAGCGCTGGAAGAGGGCGGGCGTCACCAGATTGACGCGCTTGTCCGTGCACTGCGCGGAGAGGATGACCGCCACCAGCAGCTCCAGCGGGGTGCGATAGTCCAGCTCGATGCGCACGTCCGGCATGGCCCGCTCCAACCGGTCCATGATCTCCACCGCCCGCTTCCGCCTCGATTCCATCGTCTCGCGTGCCACCCGGTCGCTGTATGACAGACCGACCTCGGACGTAAAGAAGTTTCCACTACCTGCCAGGACACCCATGAAGCCCATCGATTTCCGCTCCGACACCGTGACCCGGCCCACTCCCGGCATGCGCCGCGCCATGGCCGAGGCCGAGGTGGGCGACGACATCTACGGGGAGGACCCCACCGCGCGCCGGCTCGAGGAGCGCGTGGCCGAGATGCTCGGCAAGCAGGCGGCGCTCTTCGTTCCCTCGGGGACGCAGGCCAATCAGATCGCCATCGGCCTGCACTGCCGGCTGGGGGACGAGGCCCTGGCCGAGGCCAACAGCCACATCTTCCATTACGAGAGCGGTGGCGTGTCGGGCCTGTGGGGCGTGCAGCCCGGTCCGTTGCAGGGCGAGCGGGGGCTCATCACCCCCGAGCAGGTGACGGTGGCGGTGCGCACGGACTTCATCAGCCCGCGCTCGCGGCTGCTGTCCCTGGAGAACACGCACAACCGGGGGGGCGGCAAGGTGTGGCCGCTGGAGCGTTTCCGCGCGGTGGTGGAGGCGGGCCGGAAGGCGGGGCTGGCCATCCACCTGGATGGGGCACGGCTCTTCAACGCGGCGGTGGCGGCGGGCACGCCGGCCTCGGCCTGGGCCTCGCTCACCGACACCGTGGCCGTGTGCTTCTCCAAGGGCCTGGGCGCTCCGGTGGGCTCGGCCGTTCTCGGCACCCGGGAGCACATCCAGGAGGCGCGCCGGCTGCGCAAGCGGCTCGGGGGCGCCATGCGGCAGGTGGGCATCATCGCCGCCGGGGCGCTCTATGCCCTGGAGCACCACGTGGAGCGGCTCGCCGAGGACCATGCCCACGCGCGCCGGCTCGCGGCCGGTCTGGCGGAGATGGCGGGCGTGAAGGTGGACCCGGCCTCGGTGGAGACGAACATGCTCGTCGCCGACTTCCCGCTGCCCGTGGCGGAGATGCTGGCGAAGCTGGCGGCCCACGGTGTCCTGGGGGGCTCCTCGGGGGCGGGGCCCCGCTCGGTGCGGCTGGTGACGCACCTGGACGTGTCCTCGGCGGACATCGACGAGGCGCTGGCCCGCATCCGCCGGGCGCTGGCTGGCTGATTCGCGTGGGGCTGGTAGACTGGGCGGCGCCTTGCGCCGTCTCACCGCCCTCATGCTGCTCCTCCTGTCCGCGTGCGCCGCTCCGCGCGCGAGACAGAAGATGAGCTTCGAAGAGCTGTACGACGAGCCGGCGGCGGCTTCTTCGCCCCGGAGCGCCTCCGCGCGGGCGAAGCCCCAGGCGAAGAAGTCCGATGCGATGGTGCAGGCCTTGAGCTCGCCCGAGCTGCGGGCCGCGCTGGAGTCCTTCGTCAAGCTGGCGCGCTCCACGCGGACCGGGGTGAAGCAGGGCAGCCCGATGCCGCTCTCCCAGGTGGAGAACTGGGAGCGGATGACCGCCTCGCTGGACGGCTTCCTGAACACGCCGGCACGCAAGACGTCCTCGCTGGACGTGGTGCGGGCCCGGGTGACATTGGAGGCAGAGCTGGAGGAGGACGCGCGCGCCTACGGCGACATGCCCGCGGAGCTGGCGGACGCGGTGCTCGCGCGGATGGAGCTGCTCGCGGTGCGCATGGCCGAGCTGCGCCACCTTCAGACGAAGCGCTCGCGCAAGGGCGTCCGCTTCGCCTGGCCGGTGGACCCCGTGGTCATCACCAGCGTCTTCGGCAGCCGGGTGCACCCCATCACCGGCCAGGAGCGCGATCACCTGGGCCTGGACCTGGGGGCGAAGCCGGGCCAGCACGTGCTGGCCGCGGGCGGGGGCGTGGTGCTGCGCGCGGGTTGGAACGGAGCCCACGGCAACCAGGTGGTCATCCAGCACGACAAGGACGTCACCACCCGCTACAGCCACCTGTCGCGCGTGCTGGTGGCGCCGGGGGACCTGGTGGAGGAGGGCGACGTGGTGGGCACGGCCGGCAAGACGGGCCTGGCCACGGGCGTCCACCTGCACTTCGAGGTGTGGCGCAAGAACGAGCCGTGTGACCCGCTCGACGAGCTGGGCCCCACCGGGTCCGGCGAGGAGCCCTCCTTCGTGCGCTACGGACCGTCCGAGTCCGAGGCTGGAACGCGAAAGGGGCGCCGTCCCATGGTCGGACGACGCCCCCGGTGAGGTCGGGCCGCGCGCTCGCGGCTCCACGGACTACAGCGAGTTCTTCAGCTCCTTGGCGGGCCGGAAGCCAACGGTCTTCGAGGCCTTGAGCTTCATCATCTCGTTGGTCTGCGGGTTGCGGATCTTCCGCGCCTTGCGCGAGCGGACCGACCAGGTGCCGAAGCCGGGGTAGCTGAAGCGCTGGTCCTTCTTCACCGCCTTGCCGATGTTGGCGAAGACGATGTCGAGAATCTCCGCCGCCGACTTCTTCGTCAGCCGCGACTGCGCCGCCACCGCCTCCACCAGCTCTGCCTTGGTCATTCCGCTCCTCCATCCGCGTTGAAATGCGAAAGCGGTTGGGTGGTAACAAATCGCTCTTTTGTCTGTCAATGCTGGCAACCGCTCCGGGGCCGGAAGATCGGCCTCCGCGCGAGACTCGAGGAATTTGACGGAGCGCGGGGCTCCTCTAGAGAGGAGAGGGCGTCACACGCGGGCCCGGAGGCACCTGGGTCTCCGGTGGGTACGCGTGTGGATGTGATCGATTGAGAGGGTTTTTCTTTGTCATTTCGATCATTTGCGAGGCGTTCGCTGATCCTGGCGGGCACGGATGCCTGACAGGTAATAGTGTGTACGATCGAATGCTCCGCTGCCTGCTCCTGATCGCCTGCCTGATCCTCCCGGCCTGCTGCCGTACCCCGGGGTC
>NZ_DASVWK010000511.1:0-6023 GCF_036389735.1 Archangium sp.
CATCTTCATGGACCGGATGACGGGCGGCGGCTTCGTCCTCAACGGCGCCGGTGAAGTGTCGGGCATGACGCAGCTCATGGAGTGGGGCCTGGTGGAGACGCCCATGCTCCTCACCAACACCATGTCCGTGGGCGCGGCGTCCGATGCCCTGGCCCGCCACATGGTGGAGCAGT
Organism: Archangium sp.; assembly: GCF_036389735.1. Classification (GTDB taxonomy): domain Bacteria; phylum Myxococcota; class Myxococcia; order Myxococcales; family Myxococcaceae; genus Archangium. The sequence goes on from NZ_DASVWK010000511.1 coordinate 174, forward strand.
ACCCCGGCATCGGCGATGAGCACGACGTCATCATCCCCATCGTCGGCGAGTGCGACGACAGCTACCTCAACGACATCTCCGGCCGGCACGTGCGCGCCGAGCACGTCTTCGAGGCCATCCGCAACGCCTCGGACGGCCCCGTGCCCGAGGGCAACGTGGGCGGCGGCACCGGCATGGTGACGTGCGACTTCAAGGGCGGCATCGGCACCGCCTCGCGCAAGCTGCCCGAGGCGCTCGGCGGCTACACCCTGGGCGTGCTGGTGATGTCCAACTTCGGCAAGATGCACAACCTGCGCGTGGGCGGTCTGCCCGTGGGCGAGGTGCTCGCCGAGAAGTTCAAGGACACCCCCCGGCGCGGCCAGACGTACGGCTCCATCATCGCCGTGGTGGCCACGGACGCCCCCCTGCTCAGCCATCAGATCAACCGCTTGTGCAAGCGCGTGTCGCTGGGCATCGGCCGGGTGGGCAGCTACGCGGCGCACGGCTCGGGGGAGATCGTCGTGGGCTTCTCCACCGCCAACATCATCCCCCGGCGCACCCAGAAGATGGTCTACAAGCTGAAGATCCTCCTGGATCAGCGCCTGGACCCCCTCTACGAGGCGGTGATGGAGGCGACGGAGGAAGCCATCCTCAACTCCATGTGCATGGCCACCACCATGAAGGGGGTGAACGACAACTACGTCCCGGCGCTCCCGCTGGACGAGGTGCGGCGCTTCGTGAACGCCTGCCGACCCATCTTCGCCTCGGTGAAGAAGCGCCCCCAGCAGACGAGCGCCCCGGTGGGTCGCGAGAAGCCGGCCGACGTGAACAAGGAGGGGGAGGTGAGGGCCGGGGCCGTGCTGCCCACCGAAGTCCGGGGGGCGGAAGGCATCCCATTCCCTACACGCCCGGCACCGGAGGATATAGAGGACTCCTCTTCCGGCGGAACTTCTGGTACTTAGGCGCCTTTCGTCACCCTCCCTACATCAGGAGACACCTACATGGCCCGCAGCAAGAGCAAGCACCGCCGCGTGCAGCACCAGATCAAGGCGAAGTGGAAGCGCCAGTTCAAGCGCAAGGCCGCCGCCGCCAAGGCCGAGGCCGCGAAGAAGTAGTTTCCGGTACCTTGGACCCGCCCCGCGCGCATGCTCGCCCGCCTACTGGCGGGGGGCCGTGAAGGGGCGGGTCACCGTGCAGTACCGGGTGCCGCCCCCGCTGGTGCCCGAGTAGGTCCCCTGCCAGTCCCCCCTCAGTCGAGGCACGCCGCCATCTCCGACGGCCGGGATGTAGCGCCCGGAGAGACTCGCTGACTCGAGTCCCCCGATGCCGCCATCCGTCGTCTCGGCGCCGACTCCCAACAGGTTGAAGTCGTAGGTCGTATAGAGCGTGCCGCGCAGCGTCATGCCGTTGAGCGTGGCGGTGACGTCGCTGCCCTGGCGGCTCACCTCCAGCGGCCCCTCGGGCAGATCCACCGCCACCTCGCCGCAGTCCTCCGGGAAGGCGCTCTCCTCCAACTGGAGGGCATAGCGACCTTCGATGGGAGGACAGTTGGAGCAGGGCGAGCCGCCGCCGCCGGTGCATCCGGTGGAGGCGGAAAGCAGCGCGAGTACGCCTGGGAGCGCACAGGTGTGGAACCAGAAGCGTCCAGAAGTCATGGATTATCTACCTTGGTGAGGGGGGCCCGGACTTCCCGAGAGGAAGCGAAGTTCCTACGTTCTGTCGCGTCCTGGGCGGGTTGTGCGCGTGCATCGGTGGGTGGAGGGGGTGGGGTTGTGACGGGGCTCGACACGAAACGGTGGTCCAATCTTATCTTCGCCGGGCTGTTCGCCCTGGCATTGGTTCTCTTCTCGAGGATCCTCCTTCCCTTCCTGATGCCGGTGCTGTTGGGCGGCTTCCTCGTCGTGCTGTTCCGGCCGCTGCAGGATGTCCTGTTCCGCACCCGACTGCGCGCCTGTCCGGCGCTGTGCGCGGGCCTGTCCACGCTGGCCGTCTTCCTGCTCATCCTGGTGCCCCTGGCGCTGGTGGGGTGGTTGGTGGCGCGCGAGGTGCTCGGGATGATGGAGCACGCGCAGGATGTGCTCGACCATGTGGATCTGCGCCAGCAACTCGTGGCGAGTCTGCCCCGGGGGCTGCGGCGCTTCGTGGCCCTGCCGGCGCAGGGCTCCCAGGCGGAGCAGGTGCTGATGGGGGTGGTAGCCAACGGGGCCACCATCGCGACGGGACTGCTGGGGGCCGGCACGGAACTGGTCATCGACCTGTTCCTGATGGCGGTGGCCATGTACTACTTCTTCCTCGATGGGCGCCGCCTGTGGTTCGAGGCCACCCAGCTCATCCCGCTGGACAAGCGCTACATCCAGGCGTTCGCCCAGGAGTTCACCGACGTGGCGCACGCCATCGTCTACGGCAACACCATCACCGCGTTCGTGCAGGGGGCGCTGGGGACGGTGGGGCTGATGCTGGTGAAGGTGCCGCACGCGGGAGTGTGGGGCGCGGCCATGGTGCTGGTGGCGATGGTGCCCGTGGGCGGCACGGCGCTCGTGTGGGGACCCATTGGCGTGGCGCTGCTGATGGTCAACAAGGTGAACGAGGGCATCTTCCTGCTGGCCTGGGGCGCCTTCGTGGTGAGCAGCATCGACAACGTGCTGCGGCCGAAGCTGTGCGGCTCGAAGATGGCGCTCCACCCGCTGCTCGTCTTCCTGTCCATGTTCGGCGGGCTGGCGGTGTTCGGGATGATGGGGCTGCTGGTGGGGCCGCTCATCGCCTCCATCTTCATGGCCATGGTGCGCATCTACCGGCGTGACTTCCTGGGGCTGCGTCCGGCCCCGCGGGAGCTGCCCGCTCCGCTCGAGCCGGCGGTGCAGCAGGTGCCCGCGCCGCAGCCGGTGGTCATGCCGCAACCAATGGTTGCCTCCGCACCTTCGGTCGTCGAGGGCTGACGTCCAGCCTGGACAAGGGCCCGCGCGGTGGGTGAGGCTGCCGGGCATTCATGAAGGCCTCTGGACGCTGGTTGTGTCTGGCGTTGTTGCTGCTCACCTCCCGGGTCGCGCTCGCCGAGCGCGTGGCCGTCTCCAGCCTCGTAGGGGACAAGAAGGACCGGCTGCGCGCGCAGGTGACGGCGGTGCTGCGCAAGACGCGCGAGGTGCGGGTGCTGCCGCCCGCGGCCTATGCGCTGGCGGCCGGGAAGCTGGGGCTGCGCGGCCCCGCGTCCGTGGCGCCCGAGGCGGTGGTGCGCGTGGCGCCGAAGCTCGAGCTGGACGCCGTCCTCACGGGCTCGGTTTCGGGCAGGACCTTCGAGGCCCGGCTTCTCGCTCGGGATGGTCAGGAGGTGTGGTCCGGCGAGTACCCGCTGAAGCGTGGGCTGCTGGCCCCGAGGGAGGCCCGGAAGCTCGCGCTGGCCGTGGCCGCCGCGGTGAAGGCTGATCGGCCCGCTCCCGTGCCTCAGCCCGAGGAGCCCGCGTCGGCCGAGCCCGTGGCCGAGGCCGCTCCCGCGCCCCAGCCGGAGCCCGAGCCGGTGGCGCCCGTGGTGGCCTCCGCGCCCGAGCCCCGTGAGCCCGAGGCGCGGCCTCGTGCTGATCGCCCGGCGGAGGTGAAGCTGGGCCCCGTCGCCGAGTGGGCGGCGCTGGACGAGGAGTCGCACACGTACACCACGGAGCTCGCCGGCAGCGCCGGGGGGTTCCCCGAGGCCAAGGGCACGCCGGAGGCGGAGCGGGACGCGGCGGATCGGTTGCCCCCGGGGATGAAGGTGTTCCTCGGGGCGGCGGTGACGTGGCGCAAGTACTGCGCGCGGCCGGAGGTGGGCTCGTGCGCGGCGTACGACGCGCGGCTTCCGGAGCAGCAGACGGGGGACATCGTGGACTTCAGCGCGGCGGCGCCCTACGCGGGGATCACCGCGGAGGCGGAGGTCTTTCCCCTGCTGCACTGGCGGTCGCGGCTGCGGGGCGTGGGGCTCACGGGGAACTTCCAGCGGAGCTTCGCTCGGACGACGGTTCGAATCACCTCGCCCTCCGGCTCCACGCCCGATCGCGAGGTGTACGCGACGGACACGGCCTATGGGGCCATGCTCGCCTACCGCTTCTTCTTCGACATGGGGAAGGGCGGCGAGCCGATGTGGGGTTACGGGACGATGCGGCTGGGGGCGCTCGGCCGCTCCTTCGCCGTGGACGAGGCGGTGGAGAGTCCGCTGCCGGTGGCGCACCGCTTCTTCCCCGCGGTGGGGTTGGACCTGGTGGCGCCGCTGATGCGGGCGGTGCGCATCCAGGCCGGGGGTCAGCTCTTCGTCCGGCCGAACCCCGGAAACTCGCTCGGCGGTGACGACGATGGCTCCCATGTCTTCGAGGTGCGCGACTACGGCGAGTCGGTGTCGAGCCTCGGCTGGGCCGCGGAGCTGGGCCTGGCGGGAGACATCTGGGGCCCGCTCGGCTACTCCGCGCGCTTCCGGTTGGAGCACTACCTGGATCGCTTCTCGGGGGAGGGCACCCGGCGCGGCTGGCTCACCCGCGGCGTGGCCGAGGACACCTTCTCCAGCTTCCTCGTGGGGCTGACGGCCTCCTGGTGAGGCGCCGTCGCGTCAGACCGAGATGAGGCCCTTGCGGATGCCCTCCGTGACGGCCTCCACGCGGTTGGTCACCTCGAGCTTGCGGTAGATGTGCTCCAGGTGGGTGCGGATGGTGGCCTTGGACAGGTCGAGCAGCTTGGCCGCCTCGCTGTTGGACACGCCCTTGGCGATGAGCTGGAGGATCTCCGACTCGCGGTCCGACAGCGGCTTGTGCGGGGGCTCGATCTGCTCGGAGGTGGGCGCGGGCGTCGGCGCCGCGGCGGGGGCGGCCACGGGCGTGGCGGGCGCATCCGGCACGCGGAAGTGGCGCAGCAGCCGGCGCGCCAGGTTGGGCTGGATGACGGTGCCGCCCGCACGCACTTCCTTGATGGCCTCGATGATCTTGTCCGCGGGCGTGCCCTTGAGCAGGTAGCCCGACGCCCCTGCCTTCACCGCCTCGAGGACTTTGTCCTCCTCGTCGAAGATGGTGAAGATGAGGATCTCCACCTGGGGCCAGCGCGCCTTGACCTCGCGGGTGACGTCGATGCCGCTCATGCGCGGCAGGCCCAGGTCCAGGAGCATGACGTCCGGGAGGCTCTTGGCGACCTCCTCGAGCGCGGCCTCGCCGGACAGGGCGGTGCCGATGATCTCGATGTCCTGGTTGCTCTCGAGCAGGCGGAGCTGGTTCTTGAGGATCTTGGTTTGATCCTCGACCACGAAGACGCGGATGGGGGAGGCGGGCGTCGGGAGGGTTTCCACGGGAGCTCGGGTCAGGAGGGAGAGGGAACGGAGAAGGAGACGCGGGTGCCGGTGCCGGGCGCCGAGTCCACGAGGAGTTCGCCACCGAGCTTCATGGCGCGCTCGCGCATGTTGAGCAGGCCGTAGTGGCCCCGAGGCGTCTTGCGCGGATCGAAGCCCTTGCCGTCGTCGCGGATGACGAGCTGGACGCGGTGCTGGTCGTAGTCGAGCTTCACCTGCACCAGCCTGGGCTCGGCGTGCTTGACGGCGTTGGAGAGGCACTCCTGGAGGATGCGGAAGAGGGCCAGCTGGGCGTCCGGGCTCAGCTTGCGCGGCAGGCCGGTGCGCTCGAAGCGGATGTCCACCTGGGTGCGCTGGCCGAACGTCTTCACGTAGTCATCGAGCCCCTGCGTCAGCTCGAAGTCCTCGCGCATCATCTGGAGGTTGCGCCGCAGCTCCTCGATGGACTCCTCGGCCGTGGCCTTCAGCTCGGTGATCTCCGAGCGCAGCGGGGAGTCCTCCTTGGCCATGCCGAGGATGAACTCGGCCTGGATGATCATCGAGGAGAGCGAGGCGCCCAGGCCGTCGTGGATCTCCCG
>NZ_DASVWK010000512.1:0-5317 GCF_036389735.1 Archangium sp.
GGCCGCGTTCAACCGCTCTCCCGGCGCCAGCATCAGCGACCACGCGGGCAGCTCGCCCGTGCGCGCGCGCGGAGGCTCGGCTCCCACGGAGGACGTCTCGAGCGACTTCCGGGGCGGCTCGGCCGTGGAGCCAGTCGCCCCCAGGGGCGCCTCGGACACCTTGGGCGCTCCCACCGCGGGCAGGTCCACCGTCTTGCGCGGCGCCACGCCACCCTGAGCCTGGGCACCCGAGGGCGACGCATCGAGCGTCTTCTGCAGGGCCCGGGTGGCGGGCAGCGTCGTGAGGCTCGGGCTCGAAGGCAACGTCAGGGTCGACACCGACTCCCGAGGCTGTACGCTGCCCGAGGACATGGACGGACGGTTGCCCACGGGTGGCAGCGCGCCGATCATCATCGGCCTCGGGCCGGAGCCCGGAGCGCGCACCGGCAGCGGCTTCTCGGGCCGCCGGTAGACGAATGAGCCCTCCACCTCCACCATCTCGAAGCGGTCGTAGACCTTGAAGAGGCTCTCCGAGTAGCCCAGCAGCAGCAGGGCCCCGGGCCGCAGCGCCGTGAGGAAGCGATCCATCAGCGCGCGGATGGTGGGCAGGTCGAAGTAGATGATGACGTTCCGGCAGAGGATGAGATCCATCGACTCCGGCTTGACCTTCTCGAAGACGGGCACGGCGAGGTTCTGCCCGTCGAAGCGGACGTAGTCCTTGAGAGAGGAGACGACCTCGACGCCCTCCTCCATCTGCCGGAAGAAGCGCTGGCGGCGGTCGGGGTGCATGCCGGCGACGCGCCGGGACGAGAAGCGCCCCTGCTTGGCGGCCTCCACCGCTGCGAGGTTCAGGTCGGTGGCCCACAGGTCCACCTCGATGGGGAGCGCGCCCTGCTCCACCAGCACCATGGCGAGGCTGTAGGGCTCCTCGCCGGTGGCGCACCCGGCGGACCAGATGGACACCCGGCGGTTCTCCCGCCGCGCCCGCCACAGCGCGTCCGGGAGGATGCGGGTCTCCAGGGCGCGGAACTGCTTGGGATCGCGGAAGAACTCCGTGTGTCCCACCGTGACGAGCGGCAGCAGCGCGCGCAGCTCGTTCTCGGCGTTCGGGGCGCGCAGGCGCCGCACGTACTCCTCGGAGTCCACGATGCCCACCACGGGCATGCGCGTGGAGAGCGCCAGCCGGAGGCTGTGATAGCCGTCCGGGGTGACCTTCAATCCCGCGCGTTCCAAGAGCAGGGCGGCCAGTTGCTGAAGGGCCCTCGAGGTCACTGTCAGCATGTCTCCACCCACTGGATGAGAGTCCGTGCGATCTGGTCGAGCGGCAGCACCTCTTCGGCGGCGCCGAGCCGCACGGCCTCCTTGGGCATCCCGTACACGGCGCAGCTCGCCTTGTCCTGGGCGATGGTGCGCCCTCCGCGCTCGCGGATTTCCTTCAGCCCTCGAGCGCCGTCCCGGCCCATGCCGGTGAGGATGACGCCCAGGGTGCGCGTGCCGAAAGACTCGGCCGCCGACGTCAGCAGCACGTCACACGAGGGCCGGAAGCCGCGCACGGGCGGGCTCGGATCCAGGGACAACCTGCCCTTGGGGCGCACCACCAGGTGCGTGCCCGAACGCGCGATGTAGACGTTGCCGGGCGCCATCTCCTCCCCATCGGAGGCCTCCACCACGCGCAGCGGCGTCTCGGAGCCGAGCCACTGGGCCAGCCCCTCGGTGAAGCCGTTGCTGATGTGCTGGCAGATGCAGACGGGCGCGGGGAAGCTCTTGGGGAGCATCTTCAGCACCACGGAGAGCGCCTTGGGCCCGCCGAGCGACGAGGCGATGGCCACCAGGGGGAACGGTGCCTCGATGGCCCCGGGGCGTACGTTGGGCTTCTGGGCCTGCACGGGGCGCGTCACGCGCACCTCGGCGAGTAGCATCAGCTTGCGGCCCACCGTGTGCCAGAAGTCGATGCCGGGCTCGGTCGGGCGGTCCACCACCTCCACGGCGCCCACCGCCAGCGCCTGGAAGGCCTCCGCGCCCGAGAGCACGCCCGGGTGGAGCGCCAGCACGGGCACGGGCCGCTCGGCCATCACCCGCGCGATGGCCTGCAGCGCCTCGGGCCCGGACAGGTCCACCACGACCACGTCCGGGTGGAGGCGCTGCACGGTCTCCAGCGCTTCGGAGAACGCGCACACGTTGCCCGCCGGGGCGAGCACCACCCCGTCGAACAAACCCCGCGAGACGCTCTTGAGCACATCGCCCACGAGCAGCACCCGGTATGCGGACGCACCAACGTCCAAGCAGCCCCCTCGCCTTAGAAGTGCCTCAAGTCAGCCGGTCGATGGTCTGCGCCAGGCTCTCCACGCCCAGCTCGCCCTTGACCAGATACGCATCCGCGCCCGCCTCGGCCCCGCGCCGCCTGTCCTCCGGAGACGCGAGCGAGGAGAGGATGATGACCGGCACGCGGGACAGCCCCACGGTGGACTTGAGCCGCCGTGTGAACGAGAAGCCGTCCAGCCGAGGCATCTGCACGTCCGTGAGGATGAGGTCGTACGTCTGGGACTGGGCCTTGAGATAGCCCTCCTCGCCGTCCTGGGCCTCTTCCACGATGTGCCCCAGTGCCTTGACGAGCGCCGACTCGGTGGCGCGCGCGATGGGCGAGTCGTCCACCAGCAGCACCTTGAGGCGCTTGGCGGCCTGACCCTGGGTGACGGGCCGCGCCATGCGGCGCACCTCCGTCATGATGTCGGGCACGTGCAGGAGCACGGCGATGCGGCCGTCCTCCAGCGCGGCGGTGCCGGCGATGAAGGAGGCGCCCTTGAGGAACTCGCCGCCGCAAGGCTTCACCGCCACCTCGCGCTCGTCGACGAAGCCGTCCACCACCAGCGCGGCGAAGTCGTCGCCGTGGCGCACCACCACCGCGGGCGGCTTGTCGAAGCGGTTGCCGCCGTTGACACCCAGCAGCGGCCCCAGCCCCACCAGCGCGGTGGGCTTGCCGCGGTGCCGGACCGCCAGGGTGCCGAAGACCTCCATCCGGTCCTCCGGCTTCACGCGCATCACCGCCACCACATCGGCGGCGGGCATGCCGTAGACGTCGTCGCCCAGGCGCACCAGCAGCACCTTCATCAACGCCAGCGACTGCGGCAGGCGCAGGGTGATGGAGGAGCCACGGCCCTGGCGGCTGACGATGCCCACCGAGCCGCCCAGCGACTCCACCTTCTTCTTCACGACGTCCATGCCCACGCCGCGGCCGGAGATGTCGGTGACCTCCTCGCGGGTGGAGAAGCCGGCGCGGAAGATGAGCTCGATGGCCTCGCGCTCGGAGAGGGCGGCGGCCTGGGCGTCGGACAGCAGGCGCTTGCGCACGGCCACTTCCCGCAGCTTCTGCGGATCCATGCCGCGGCCGTCGTCGGACACCTCGATGCTGAGCATGTCGCCGTCGGCGCGCACGCGGATGGTCAGCTTGCCCGCAGGGGGCTTGCCGAGCATGCGCCGCTCGTCGGGCGACTCCAGACCGTGGTCCACGCCATTGCGCAGCAGGTGCACCAGGGCATCGCGCACGTCGGCCAGCATCGAGCGATCCACGCCGAGGTCGGCGTTCTCGATGACGAGCTCCACCTCCTTGGACTGGGCGCGAGCGATGTCGCGCACGGCGCGCGGGAAGGCGTCGAAGACGGTGGACAGTGGCACGAGGCGGGCCTCGGCCACGTGGTCCGCCATCATGGCGAGGTTGCCGTGCAGCGTCTCGATGCCGTCCCCGTTGCGGCGGGCGAAGCGGAACGCATCGTCGCGCAACATGTGCAGGTCGCTCTCGATGTGCTCCAGCTCGTTGCGCACGGAGTTGGAGACCTGGATCGTCTCGGCGACCTTGAGGAAGCGATCACCCAGGCGCGAGAAGCGCGCGAGCAGCTCCTCGACCTCGGAGGCGCGCAGGCGTCCGCGCGCGCTCTCCACGAGCAGATCTCCCGCGAGCAGGCCGAGCGAGTCGAGCACCTCGACGTTGACGCGGATGCTGCGGTCGGCGAGCGCCTTGGTGGCGTGCGTCTCCTCGTGGGCGTGCTCGGCCTTGGCCACGGGCCGGGACGGAGCCGGAGGCGGCGCGGCCGGGGGCGGCGCGGCCGGGGGCGGTGAGTAGACGGGCTCCGCGGGCTCGGGAGCCGCCTCCATCACCACATGCTCCACGGGTGCCGGAGGCACCACGGGGATGGACGTGCGCGAGGCCGCCCTGACGCCGCCCAGGGGCGGAATCGGGTGACCGGAGGCCGCGGACAGCGCCTCCACCATCTCCTGGGAGGACGCGGTGCCCCCTTGGGCGCCCTCGGTATCCTCCAGCAGGTCCGAGATGGTGTCACAGGCGCGCAACAGGAGGTCCGTGGCCACCTCGGTGGCGGCCCTCCCGTCACGCTCGGCGCGCAGCACGTCTTCGGCCGCATGCGCGAGCTGGCCGATGGCGGCGAGGCCCAGCATGCGGGCCTCTCCCTTCATCGTGTGCAGCTCGCGCGCGACTTCGTCCGCCGCCTGATCCGCCGTGGGCTTCTCCAAATCGAGAACGCCCAGCTGGATCTTCTGGAGACGGTCGGCACTGACCTCCTGGAACTTCTGCAGGAGGGATCTCTTGAGGGACTCGGTGTCCATGACCTGAGGGCGTCAGGGCGGAGGTCCGCCCCGCCTTGCCCCTCCCGCTCCTGTTTAGTCGGCCTTGAAGCGCTTGATGAGCTCGGCCAGACGACCGGCGAGCTGCGTGAGTTCGGCGGCGGCACCCGTGGCCTGCTTGGAGGCCTGGGTGGTCTGACGCGTCACATCCTCGATCTCCGCCATGGAGGCCACCACCTGCTCGGTGGCGGTCCGCTGCTGCTGGGTGGCGAGGTTGATGACGCGAGCCGCGTCACTCGTCTCCTGCACGCCGGCGAGGATGCCCTCGACAGCCTGCGCGGCCACCGCGCCCAGCTTCTCACCGGACTCCGTGGCCTCCTTGGAGGCGTCGGCCGCCGTACCCGCGGCGGCCGTGGCCTCGCGGATCTCGGTGATCAGGTTCTTGATCTCCTTGGTGGACTCCATGACGTTCTCCGCCAGGCGGCGCATCTCGGCCGCGACGATGGAGAAGCCCTTGCCCGCCTCACCGGCGCGGCTGCCCTCGAGGGCGGCGTTGAGGGCGAGCAGGTCCGAGCGGTCGGCGATTTCGTCGATCACCTCGACCACCGTGCCGATGCGCTCGACGCGCTTGGACAGCTTGGTGATGGAGTCGGCCACCGCGACGCCGTCGCTGCGGATCTGCTGCATGGCCTGGATGAACTCGCCGATGGCGCCCCGGCCCGCGCGAGCGGCACCCAGGGTCTCCTCGGCCACGCGCGCCACG
>NZ_DASVWK010000513.1:0-3756 GCF_036389735.1 Archangium sp.
AATGCCCTTGCCGGTGTCCTTCACGGAGAGGCACACCGCGTCGCCCTCGACCGCCGCGAGCCCCACGGTGAGCGAGCCCCCTTTGGGCATGGCGGTGAGGGCATTCTGGAGCAGGTTCGCCGCCACCTTCTGGAGCTGGTCCGCGTGCCCCAGCACCCGGGGCGGCGGCTCGGAGATCTCACACTTCAGCGAGACGCCGCGCGACTGCAGTTCCTCGCGCACCTCCTGGAGCGCGGCCTTCACCGGCAGGGCCAGCTCCAGCGGGCGACCCGCCCCCTCGCGCTCCTGCTCCGCCATCTGCCGCAGATCCCGGATGATGCGCGCCATGCGCCGGGCCTGCTCCAGCGCCATCCTCAGGCTCTGGCCCAGGCGCGACTCCGTGGGCAGCTCCTCGCTCGACAGCGACAGCAGCCCGAGGATGCCGGTGAGCGGGTTGTTGAGCTCGTGGGCGATACCGGCGCTGAGCGAGCCGAGCGCCGCCAGCCGCCGGGTGCGCGTGATCTGATCCTGCGCCTCGCGCAGCTGCCGGGTCCCCTCGTCCACGCGCTGCTGGAGCTCCTCGCTCCAGCGCCGCAGCTCGGCCTCGCGCCGTTGCAGCTCGTCGGCCATGTGGTTGAAGGAGCGCGCGAGCAGGCCGAGCTCGTCCCGACCGCCCTCGGCGACGCGCTGGTCGTAGCGCCCGGCGGCGAGCGCGGCCACGCCCTCGGAGAGCCGGGCGACGGGCTGGCCCACGCCCCGGGCGAGCACGAGCCCGAGCACCCCGGTGGCCACCAGCGCGACCACCGCCCAGAAGAAGGTGTAGCGCCGGACGTGCTCGGCGGGGGCGAAGGCCTCGCTCGCCCTGCGCCCCACCACCGCGCCCCAGCCAAGGTCCGGCACGGGAGCGAAGGCGGCGAGGTACTCGACGCCGTCCACCCCGCGCACGGTACGCACCACCGACACGCCGCGCGACAGGCCCTCGGACACGAGCCCGCGCTCCTCCTCGCTCAGCGCGGCGCCTGCCTGGGTGTGGGCCACCGGGACGCCTTGGGGGTCCACGATGAAGGCCAGCCCGCGCTCCTGGGTGAGCTCCTCGACGCGGCGGCCCAGCTCGGCGAGAGACAGCTCCGCCAGGAGGAGCCGGGAGGCGCTCTCGCCGGTGCGCACCGCGAGCGCCACGCGGCCCGCGGGGGCCTCGGGGGTGCGGTACGGAGGGCCGATGGCCGCGCCCGCGGAGAGGGCATCGCGCACGGGCGCCTGACGCGAGAAGAGGGCCAGCGACGCCTCGGTGACGCGCTGCCGGGTGCCGGAGCCCTCGGGGGAGAACACGGTCGGGGCGAGGGCACGGCCCTCCGCGTCCACCAGCACGAGCAGGTTGAGGGCCGTGAGCTGGCGCAGGGGGATGCTCAGCATGGAAGAGGCCTGCTGGGGCTCGAGGTGCTCGAGCGGGAGGTACTCGGCGGCGACGCGCAGGTTGTCCACCCCCAGCAGGACGAGCTGGTGGCAGGAGCGCGCGAGGTCCGTGGCGGCCTGGGTCTGGAGGCCCCCCACCATCTGGTGAAGCGCGTCCCGGTTGGCACGGAAGGACAGCCCGCCGAGCAGCAAGACGGGCACGACCCCCACCAGGGCGAGCACGAGCATCAATCTGGAGGCGAAGCGCACGGGCACGAGGGTTCCCCTGTCCAACGGACGTGCTGGATTGCAGCACAGGGATCGGCTCGGATCAGACTCAGGTACAGGTCGCCGTCACTTCGTGAACGTGGCCGGCCATGTGACGTTGAAAACCGGAACAGTCCGCCGGAAGGGTTTTCAGTTCCAGACGCCAGGGCGCACATGCTGGGCCCGCAGTGGGGGACGCCCATGAGAAGCCGTGAGCGAAGGTGGAATTGGCGGGGGTACGCCGCACTGCTGCTGGCTGGCACGCTGAGCTGCTCGGAAGGCAGCGTGTGTGGCCCCATGGACTCAACCTTGAGCTGTTGCGTCAAGAACCACCCCTTCAACCCGGAGCGCTGCGGAGCGACTTCCGAGGAAGCAGCCGCGATCGTCACCGCCGCGGTAGCCCTCGAGTACGCAAAGACCGCCGAGATTGAGAGCTGGAAGCAGAAGTGCATCGATGCCTATGTCACATGCATCGAGCAAAGGTGGACAGGCAGCTGTTACGACTGCCTGCGGATGTGTGAAGGCCAGCACGAGTGGCCCATCAACATGTGTGCACCACGTACGAACCGGTGATGGCATGTCCGAGAAGACCGATTGGAATCTCCTGCGGGCCCTGGCACGGCGCGTTCTGAACGATGGCGAACCGCTGGTGCTCACAGAGAACGTGTGTGCCCTTCTCCGACGAACCGGGGGACAGGTTGCACTCGGCGAAACTGCGGTGGAGCAGGCCTTGAGCGACGTACCGCACGCCACCAGCCTCCTGAGGGAGATCTCTCGCCGCATCGCGGATGGCTCCCACCGGCTCACTCCCGCCCTCGTGAATATGTACCGCCTCCGTGATGCAGGAGACATCGAGGGTGCGTGCAGGCTGATGGAGGAAGTGCTCGCCGTGGAGGTCGTCCCCCTCTACCGGGACATCGCGTCGGGTGAATTGGCGAAGTTAGAGGAACTGAAGCGATGAAGTGGCGGATGGCCCTGGGAGCCGGCGTCGCGCTCCTCCTCTTGCTGCCGCTGGCCCTCCTCTTGAGCAGCCTGCTGCGTCCCGCGCCTTCGACAGGCCAGCACCTCCTCCCGATGCTCGATACCGCGGAGCGCAGGAGCCTGGAGACCTATTCCCGTCCCTGCAAGCGCAGCTCCGACTGCGAGACCCCCTTGCGGTGCGTGCTGAACCCCCAGACCTTCATCTCCAGGTGCTCCGATAGCGAGTGCCTGTCGGATTCACACTGCGGAGACCGGCGTGTCTGCCGCGACGTGGACCTGTCCGACGATGGCTCGCTGGTGCGTGTCTGTGTCCTGCAGGGCCCCCGCATGGAAGGTATGCGGTGCGAGAAGTTTCCCACCCATGCCTCCGAGGCCTGCGGGCCCGGGTTGCTGTGTGGGGGTCGTCAGGGCTGGTGCGGCATTCCCTGCGAGAAGGACGTGGCGAAGAGCTGTCCGGAGGGCTTCTTCTGCGCCGATGTCGTCCCCCAACCGCTCTGCCTGCCCTCATGCGAGGCCCGGGGTTGCCCCGCTGGCCAGCAGTGCATCCGGTTCAAGGAAGGCGCCTCCGCCTGCATGGAGGTATATGGCACGAACTGCCAGAGTTCCACCTGCCCGGAGAACGAGGTGTGCAAGGTGCTCGATGCCATCACCGCCCCGGGCAAGGCGTGGATGGAGTGCGTGCGCGAGTGTGTCAGGGGAGGCCCAGCGATCTGTCCCGAGGGCCGCAGATGTTCCGTGGGGGGATACTGTGACCCCCCCTCCTGTGATCCCCACGAGCCCACCGCATGCGGCACGGGCTTCCGCTGCGTGCAGAGACATCCGGCCATACCAGGACAATGTTGGCCGGAGTGGTCGCCGGCCCCTCTTTAGTAGACGACGAGCGGATGCGGGGCGTAGTAGCTGACGATGGTGAGCACCGGCAGCTTGGGCGCGTCCTCGTCATCCTCCTCGCCGCTGGAGGTGACCCGCAGCCCGTCGAAGCGCGCGAGCACGACGAAGTCCTTGCCCGGCTCGAGGAAGGGATCCGCCTGAGGCAGGCGCCCGAGGGCCTCGCGGCCGGTCTCCTCGGAGATGTTGTCGTAGCGCCGCATCGTGCTCGAGCTGTCCTCGCGCTGGCTGGAGGAGACCTGGCCACCC
>NZ_DASVWK010000514.1:0-8048 GCF_036389735.1 Archangium sp.
GCCTTCGTGGTGGTGAACGGGGCGTTGGTCATCCTGAAGCTCCGCCCGGGCGAGCCTCGGGGGGCCTTCGAGGTGCCGGTGTTCGTCCCGGCCCTGGGCGCCCTGGTGTGTCTGGTGATGATTTTCGGCAGGGTGCTCGGCCCCGAGGCGGATGCCCGCGCGCCCCTCATCGCGGGCGGCATCGTCACCGGCATCGCCCTGCTGTACCTCCTGCTGCGGCCGAAGAGCGTGATAGGAGAGGGGTCGGAGCAGCCGTAGGCATTGCCCGGCCGCCTGGTCTCCAGACCTGGAGGCGGCGAGCGCGCGGGGGGCTCGTTATAGATTTTCCCCGAATGACCGCCTCCCTGGAACAACCGCTCACCTCCACCCCGACCGAGGGCGTGGAGGCCCTGGTCTCGCTGCTGCGGGGCCGCCGTGTCGTGGTGCTCACCGGGGCTGGGTGCAGCACCGAGTCGGGCATCCCGGACTACCGTGGCCCCGGTACGCGCGCCCGGGCCCGCAACCCCATCCAGCACCGCGAGTTCCTCACCCGGCCCGAGGTGCGGGCCCGCTACTGGGCACGCAGCCTGCTCGGCTGGCCCCGCTTCTCGGCGGCCCGGCCGAACGCGGCGCACGAGGCGCTCGCGACCCTGGAGCGCGAGGGCCACGTGCTCGGCCTCATCACCCAGAACGTGGACCGCCTGCACCATGCCGCCGGCAGCCAGCGCGTCATCGAGCTCCACGGGGCGCTCGCCCGGGTGCGTTGCCTGGACTGTGAGGCCGTCGAGTCCCGCGCGGAGCTCCAGGAGCGCCTGCTCGCGCTCAACCCCGGCTTCACGGAGCACAGCGCCGAGCTGCGTCCCGATGGGGACTCCGAGCTGTCCCTGGAGGCGGTGCGGGCCTTCCAGGTCGCCCCGTGCACCCGCTGCGGCGGGACGCTGAAGCCGGACGTGGTGTTCTTCGGTGACAACGTCCCGCCCCCCACGGTGGAGGCCGCGTTCTCGCTGCTGGAACAGGGGGATGCGCTCCTGGTGGTGGGCTCGTCCCTGGCCATCTACTCGGGCTTCCGCTTCCTCCAGCGCGCCGCGGATCGCCACCTGCCCGTGGGCCTCGTCAACATCGGCGAGTGCCGCGGTGCCGAGCTGGTGGACGTGCGCGTGGAGGCACGCGCGGGCGAGGTGTTGCCCCGGCTGGTGGAGGCCCTCGTCTCCGCGTGAGTCCGGTTGTGCGGCGCGGCGCTCCGGTCCAATCTCCCGGAATGCCCGCCGTCATCCGCCCCGCCACCCCCGAGGATCTGCCGTCCCTGGCCGCCGCGCTGGCGCCGCTTCCCCTCTTCAAGGCCTATGGCCTGGACGCCCCGGCGCTGGCGACCCGCTTCCGCGGCGCGCTCGACCGGGGCGAGGGACTGCTCATGGCCACCGACGAGAGCGGTCCGGTGGGCGTGTGCTGGTTCCTCACCCGGGGCACCTTTGGTACCGGCGCCTACCTGCGGACGCTGGCCATCCGCGAGGATCGCCACGGCTCGGGGCTCGGCGCCCAGCTCCTCGCGGCGTACGAGGCCGGGTGTGGCGCACCCCCCGGAGGTTTCTTCCTGCTCACCTCCGACTTCAACGAGGGCGCGCAGCGCTTCTACCAGCGGCACGGGTACCGTCAGGTGGGCGCGCTCCCGGACTTCGCCGCTCCGGGCGTCACCGAGCTCGTCTTCTGGAAGCCCCGCGTCAGGGAATGACTTCGGCCACCACGGGACGCTCGGGCTCCTGGGAGGGCTGACACGTGGGCCAGGAGGTGTCCTCCAGCAGCGTGCCCACCGTGACGAGCTCGAAGCCGCGTTTGCGCAGTCCCGTGATGATGTCGGGCAGCGCCTCGGCGGTGACGAAGCGCTTGTGGTTCATGTGCATCACCACGATGCCGCCGGGGCTCGCCTTCTTCAGCACCCAGTCCACCAGCCGCTTCGCGGTGATGGTCTCGTCCGGGTCTCCCGAGGGCAGATCGTAGTTGAGGGTGACGAGCGACGCCTGGGACGCGAGCCAGGCGACGCGCTCGTCGATCTCCCCGAAGGGCGGGCGGAAGTACCTGGGGATGCGCCCGGTCAGGTCGTAGACGACCTGCTGCGTGCGCTGGAGCTCCTCCAGCACCTTCCGGTCATCCTTCACCTTCGGCATGTGGGGATGCGAGAAGGTGTGGTTGCCCAGCTCGAAGTCCGGGTACTGCGCGAGCTCCTGGAGGTGCCCCCGGTTGGCCAGGGCCCAGCCTCCGCCGATGAAGAGCGTGGCCGGTGTCGACGTCTCCAGCAGGGTGCGGATGACGCGCTCGTCGTACTCGTTGTGGCGCGTGGAGCAGGCGTCGAAGGTGAGCGCGAGCCGCATCCGGTGGCGGCTCCCGTTCGTTACGATGGGGGCCGGCTCACTCGCCGAGGGCTCCTCGCGCTCGGGTGCCTTCTGCGCGAGCGCCTCCAGAGGCGTGTCGGGCTCCGCGGGGGGAATCCACGCGCAGGCACTCGTGGCGAGCGCCACCAGCGCCGGGATGAACTGCACGGAGGTCCAACGCGCCATGATGTCCGAGCTGCTCCTGTCGTCCGCCGGAAGCGGAGGGGACGGCGCAGATATAGCGCGGATGGCTCGGTGCTTGTTGGGTGTGCGACGAGCAGTGCACCCGTGTGACGGGCCGTGCGCCACCCGCGGCGGAGATTTACCGGATCCTCGAATTGGGGTGCCCCGCGCACACCCACCGGGGGGCTTGACGTGGGGCTCACGTCTGGGGGGGAGTCCCGAAACTCCGCGCTGGCGCTCAAGCGAACAGCGTGAGGCTGAGCGAGAGGTCCTGGTGCACGTTGCCCAGGCCGGGGATGTAGCCCTGCTCACCGAAGGTGCACAGGCCCAGCACGGGCACGCCCGGCAGCAACCGCGAGAAGGTCCGCAGGCCCTCGTCGATGCGAGGGCCCAGCGCTCCCGCGCACCCGGCGCAGAAGATGAGCGCCGCGCCCTTCACGTCCCGCGTCGTCAGGCCACCCTGCGCCAGCGCCGCGTCGATGAGGTGCGAGACCTCGGCCACGAGCCCCTCGGCGGTGCCACTCATCAGGCACACCTCATCCTGCGGCTCGATGTCGGCGAAGACATCCACCGCGCCCGTGTCCGCGTGGACCTGGGCTGGGTGAACCGTCACGTAGTGTTCCCGGTTGCCCACGTCGCGGCGGACGGCGACGGGCCGCAGCGCCGTCTGCGCCAGGATGTTGCCGCCCGAGCGCACCTGGTCGTCGATGGCCCCCTCCAACCAACGCCCCAGCACCTGCGCGGCGGGTTGCCCGTCCAGCGTCAGCAGGGTGCGGCCCCGTGCCCCGGTGGCCCGGGCCCGCACCCCCGTGGGGATGTAGGGCGTGGACAGCGACGTGCCCACCCGCACCTCGCCGAAGAGGCCCAGCAGCGACACGCCCGCGGGCACCGGACCCTCGTGCGTGAAGACGCTCCACTCTCCAGCGATGGCATGGTCCGCGGCGCTGCCGCCCTGGCACGGCACGTCCGGGCACACGCTCGCGATGCCCTTCAGCATCGCCTCCTCCGTCCCGGGCGAGGCGTTGAAGAGGATCAGCCGTGGCATCTTCCCGCCGGCCTTGTGCACCAGCTCCCGTGCCGCGGCCTCGCCGGCCTGGCGCCCGTCCGCTTCCAGGGAGGAGGCCACGAAGGCCGACCCCGGCGCGCCACCCACCAGCATCACCGCCACCGCGCCGTGGCCCTCGTTGCGCACGCCGGCCGGGGTGAGGACACCCAGTGACGTGGTCACCCCGTGCAGCGGCACCCCGGCCAGCACCTGACGGAAGGCGGCGTGGACGCGCGCCGCGTCGTGGTCCACCGTGGCGGTGATGTAGGCCGCCTGAGGGGAGGCTCCTCCGAGCTGCGCGCGGGCCTGCTCCACCGCGCTCTGGACGGCCTTCAGCGCGTCCGCGGAATCTCCGACACCGACTCCGATTGTCACGGTCATGGTCCTGCCTCCGAGAGAAGGTGGGCGAGCTCCTGGAGCTCCTGGGTCGTCAGAAGTTGGGGAAGCGTCTGCTCCAGACGCCTCAAGGCCTCGGGCGGGTCCGGATCGTTCGGGCCGAAGCCGCGGACGTTCACGCCGCTCATCATGATGAGGCGCGCGACACCGAAGCCGAGCTTGCGCTTCTCGACGTAGGAGGTGATCCGACTGATCCTGTTGGCCATGCGGATTCGTCTCTCTCACCGTGAGCGGACGGCGATCTCCGTGAGCTCTTCGTCGGTGAGCACCAGGGGGTTGGCCTTCATGCTGCTGGCCGCCTTCGCCCGAGCCACGAGCCGTGGCACGTCGGCCTCGGTCAGCCCGTAGCGCCCCAGGCCCGGCACCGCCAGCGCCTGGCACAGCTCCCTCACCCACGAGATGCCGTCCTCGGCCCGCGCGTCCGCGCGTCCGGTGAGCAGCACCGCCACCTCCTGGAAGCGGGGCAGGGCGGGGTGGGAGGGGGCCCGGGCTCGCAGCGCCCGCAGGTTCACCTCCAGCGTGGCGGGGAGCAGCGCCGCGCACACCGCGCCGTGCGGGGCCTCGTACATGCCGCCCACGGGCGCCGCGAAGCCATGCACCGCGCCCAGGCCCGCGTTGGCCAGGCACAGGCCCCCGAAGAGGCTCGCGAGCGCCAGATCCTCCCGCGCCGCCGCGTCGGGGCCCTCCAGCACCGCGCGCCGCAGCGAGCGCGCCGAGCGGCCCATTCCCTCGCGGGCCAGGGCGTCGGTGAGCGGAGTGGCGCGGGCCGAGAGGAAGGGCTCGAGGAGCTGCGAGAGCGCGTCCAGCCCACTGGAGGCCAGCACCGCGGGGGGCACGCCCGCCAGCAGCTCGGGGTCCACGAGGGCCAGCCGGGGCAGCATGAGGGGGCTGCGCAGGCTCGCCTTCACCTGGGCGTCCTTCACCCCCAGCACCGCGTTGCGCGTCACCTCGGAGCCGGTGCCCGCGGTGGTGGGGATGGCCACCAGGGGCAGCGAGGGTTTCGTCAGCACCTGCCCCCGGCCCACGACCTCCAGGTAGTCCAGGGGCTCTCCTCCGTTGGTGGCCAGCGCGGCGATGGCCTTGCCCGCGTCCAGGGCGCTGCCTCCCCCGAAAGCCACCACCGCGTCGCATCCCTGGGCGAGGGCGAGGGCGGTGCCCTCGCGTGCCAGCTCCACGGTGGGCTCCCCCTCCACCGCGAAGGTGACGGCGGACAGGCCCAGCCGGCCGAGTCCCTCTCGCAGCGGCTCGGCGCGCGTGGGGTCTCGTCCGGTGACGAGCAACACCTTGCGGCCGCCGAGGGACTTCACCGCCTCGGGGGCCTCGGCCAGCCGGCCCGGGCCAAAGACGATGCGGGTGGCGGTGGCGAACTCGAAGCTGGCCAGAGCCATGTCACCACCCCGAGTCTTCTGGGAAGCGGTTGACGTACTTCCGGGAGGTGCGTGGCTCGCCCATCATGGAGGCCACGGTGTCCCGCCACGTCAGGTAATGGGCCGTCTCCTTGTGGGCGGCCGGTGCCTGGGGCGTCTTGTAGACCTCGACGAGCACGAAGCGCGTTGGATCCTCGGTGTCTTGAATGACGTCGAAACGGGCGATGCCTGGCTCCTTCACACTTTCGCGGGCGTTGGCGAGGGTGGCGTCGCGGAATGCCTCCACCGACTCGGGCTTCACGCGGACATGGACGTGGACGACCAGCAGGCTGTTGGGCATGCGTCCAGGATACCCCCGAAGGCCGCGTCCAGGCAGCATCCACGGGCCCTCTCTGTTATGCACGGCGGCAATTGGGGAGCGGAATGCACCTGGGCTCGCACCCGCGTCAGTCGTGACCGGGTCGTGAGGTAGCCGGCGTCTCCTCGCCAGAGGGTAGCTGCGCTCCGTCGTGGCCGGCGAAGACGAGGGGCGCGGAGAGGGCTTCCTGGTACTCGGCCTCGGTGAGGTCGCCTCCCGCGTACAGCACCGCCAGCAGACCATCCACCTGCTTCCTCCAGATGTCGGAGATCCCACCCCGGTTGCAGTACACGTGGTAGCGCACCGGGTTGGGGATGATGGTGGCGAGGAAGGCCGACTCGCGGATGCTCAGCTCGCGTGCATCCTTGTCGAAGTAGTGCCGCGCCGCCTCGCCAATGCCGTAGAGGTCGGGCCCCCACTCGATGATGTTGAGGTACACCTCGAGCAGCCGCTCCTTGGACACCGAGGCCTCCAGCCCCAGCGTGAGGAAGGCCTCCCTCACCTTGCGTGCATACGTCTTCTCCCGTGACAGGAAGAGGTTCTTGGCGAGCTGCTGGGTGAGGGTGGAGCCGCCGCGCAGCTTGTCGTCCTCGGGCGCGAGGAGGATGCCGCGCAGCGAGTCGAAGTCGAAGCCCCGGTGGCTCCAGAAGGCCGCGTCCTCGCTGCGCAGCACCGCGCGCACCAGCCGGTGGGGGAGCTCGGCCAGGGGCACGAAGGAGGGATTGCTCGGGCCGACGCGCAGCTGACGCCCGCGCCCCTCGGCCGTCAGGGGACGGTAGTCGAAGGGCTCGCGCAGCCAGGCCAGTGGCCCCGCCTTGCCCGAGCGCTTCAGCTCCGTCAGGTCCAGCTTCGTCTCCAGCTTCCAGTCCCGGCGCGAGTAGACGGGGCCGGAGAGTGCCAGCGAGGCCTGGAAGTGGCCCTCCAGCCGCGCCAGCTCGGTGCCGGGCACCAGGGCCGCGGGCAGTGCCGCCATCGCCTGCTCGAAGGAGAGCGGTTGCAGCTCCGCCCGCAGGGCGAAATGGGGATCGGCGCTCCAGGAGGCCTCGCCCCGCACCTCGACGCACGCCTCGTGGTGCGCACCTACCGTCAGCCGGAGGGACTCGAGTGCGACGTGCCGGCGCTCGACGTCCCAGTGCATGCGGCCCTCGGCCGAGAAGGCGAAGGGGCCCACCGGCTCGGGATCGAGCTGGGGGGTGGCCACGTTGAGCCCCGCCATCGTCACGGAGAAGGTGGCTCCCGAAGCGTCCGCGCGCACCTCGCCCTCCAGCGTGCCTCCCTCCAAACGCCACGGAGGTCGCGCGAGCGACAGCAGCGCACCCGCCGGGACACCCCGGGCCTGGAGCGTCCCCGAGGGGCCCGACTCCTTGCGCTGGAGCGACAGCGTCACATGCCCGCCTCCAGGCAACTCGGCCATCGCCTCCACCCGAGGAGTCTCCGCCGTGTCCTCCACCCGTACCCGGGCGGCGAGCGGACCCCACTCCACGCGGCCCTGGCGCTCGAAGGCCAGGTGCACGTCCTCCAGCACCAGCTCGGGCAGTGCGCGGGAGGTGCCCTTGTCCGTGGAAGGGGAAGGGCGCCGAGCTTCGCGGGCCTCGCGCCCCCGCTCGACGAGGGCCCGCAGCTCCTGTCCCATCGGTCCTGCTTCCACGCGCACGCCCGCGAGCACCACCCGGCTCGCCTCGACGTGGCCCGAGAGGAGGGCGAGCCGTCGGAGCCGGACGGTGACGCGCGAGACGCGCACCACGGGCGGCCCCTCGGGCCGCGTGCCAGGAAGCTCCACCGGCCCCAGTGTCACCGTGCCGTTCCACCCAACGTGGAAGTCGTCGCCCAGGCGCACCGGGCCCAACCGCGACTCCAGGGCGGGCTTCACGCGGGCGAGCACCCGCGTCCGCACCGCCTCGCCCCGCAGCCAGGCATGTCCGGCCCAGACCCCGAGGGCGAGCGAGGCGGCGAGGCAGAGGAGAAGGAGAGGCCCTCTCTTGGAGGGACGGCGCGATGACGGCATGGGGGCTCGCGCCTCCCTAACGGCAGGAGGCGCGGGGTTCAAGCGTCACGAGACGACGGGCTACTTGTTCGCGCAATAGCCGAAGCTCGTGCTGGCGCCGGGCGCGAGCTGGGCGTTCCACGTATCTCCGGTGAAGGTGGTCTGCGTCCCCGAGGGCGCCGTCTTGGCGTTCCAGAAGTGGTTGAGGGTGCCTTCCACGGTGAAGGTGACGCGCCAGGTGATGGTGGCCGTACCGGTGTTGGTCACCTTGACGTTGTTGCAGTAGCCCGTCTGCCAGTTGTCCTGCGGCGTCACGGTGAACTGCGCGTTGCTGGAGGTCGGCGTGTTGGGCGTCTCGCCGCCTCCCGTG
>NZ_DASVWK010000515.1:0-9133 GCF_036389735.1 Archangium sp.
CTTGCGCTTCTGCAGGCTGAGGATCTTCTCCTCCACCGTGCCGCGGGTGATGAGCTTGTAGCTGATGACGGCGCGCGTCTGGCCGATGCGGTGCGTACGGTCCGTCGCCTGGTCCTCCACGGCGGGGTTCCACCACGGATCATAATGGATGACGTAGTCGGCCGCCGTGAGGTTGAGACCGGTGCCGCCCGCCTTGAGGCTGATGAAGAAGAGCGGGGGGCCGTCGGGACGGTTGAACTCGTCCACCTTGCCCATGCGGTCCTTCGTCCGGCCATCCAGGTAGAGGTAGCCCAGGCCGCGCCGATCCGCCTCGCCCTTGAGCAGCTCGAGCATCTCGGTGAACTGGCTGAAGACGAGCGCGCGGTGGCCCTCGGCGACCAGGTCGTCCACGAGCTGGCCGAAGCGCTCGAGCTTGGCGCTCGCGGGCAGGAGCGTGCCCGGGGGCATCTTGAGCAGCCGCGGATCGCAGCACACCTGACGCAGCCGCATGAGCGCGGCGAGGATGGAGACGCGGCTGCGCTTGAAGCCCATCTTCTCGATGGACTCGCTCACCTTGCGGCGGCTCTCCTCGAGCACCTCGCGGTAGAGCGCCGCCTGGCCCGGCTCCATCTCGCACCACGCCACGCTCTCCGTCTTGGGCGGCAAGTCCTTGGCGACCTCCGTCTTGAGCCGGCGCAGGATGAAGGGCTGGATGCGGCGGCGCAGCCGGTCGCGCACCGCGGTGTCGTTGGCCACCTGGATGGGCTGCTCGAAGCGGTCGCTGAAGCCCTCGGCGCTGCCGAGAAAGCCCGGCATGAGGAAGTCGAAGAGGCTCCACAACTCGCTCAGCCGGTTCTCCAGCGGCGTGCCCGTGAGCGCCAGCCGCGTGTCGCTCGGCAGCGACTTGCAGGCCTGGGCGGTGGCGCTGTCCGCGTTCTTGATGTTCTGCGCCTCGTCCAGAATGATGTAGCGGAAGCCCACCTGGCTGAGCGCCTCCAGGTCGCGCCGCACGAGCGCGTAGGAGGTGAGCACGAGGTCCGCCTCCTTCAGGTCCTCCACGCGCTCCTTGCGATCCTGTCCGTGCCAGACGACGACCTTGAGGCCCGGCGTGAAGCGCTCGGCCTCGCGCTCCCAGTTGGCGAGCACGCTGGTGGGGGCCACCACGAGCGACGGCTTGCGCCCCTCGTCGTTGGCCACCTTCTGAAGGAGGCTCAGCGACTGGATCGTCTTTCCGAGACCCATGTCGTCCGCGAGGATGCCGGACAGGCCGTGCCGGTGGAGGAACCACAGCCAGGACAGGCCCGCCTCCTGGTAGTGGCGCAGCGTGGCGTTGAGGCCCTCGGGGAGCGCCACCTTGGGCACGCCGTTGGTGTCGCGCAGCTCGGTCATCGCCTTGCGCGCCTTGGTCTCCACCTCGGTGAACTCGCCGAGCTCGACCAGCAGGTCCAACGCGACGGCCTGGTGCAGCGGCAGGCGCGTGCGGGTGCGACCGGGCATGGCGCCGGCCTCCTCCAGCAGATCCGCCGCGCGCTTGAGCTCCGCGGGGTCCGCCTCGGCGAAGGTGCCGTCCTTCAGGGGAACGAAGCGCCGGCCCGAGTCGAGCCACATGCGCACCGCGCCCAGGTCCACCGCCTGGTCATCGGTGATGAACTCGGCGTCCAGGTCGAACCAGCTCACCCCGCTCATGCCCACGCGGATGCGGGGCCGCAGCTTGGGCCGCAGGCGCACCTTGGGGGCCTGCACGCCGTAGCGCTCCCAGTCGTCGGGCAGCGACGCGAGGCCACGCGCCCAGAACTCGATGGCGCTGTCCCCACTGCCCTCGTAGGCGTGGCTGTGGCCGTCGTAGCGCAACCCCATCTCCTGGAGGCGCTTGCCCGCGGCGCGCTCGGTCTCCTCGCGGCGCCGGTACAGCTTGCGACCATCCGTGCCCACGCCACTGGCGTAGCCGAGGTGCGCGGCCGTGGGAGACACGGGGACGGTGGTCTGCCCGTAGCGCGCGGCGAGCTGCACCTTCACGCGCTCGGGCGTGCCCTCCATCGTGAGGACGAAGCGGGGCTCCACCGACTCGTCCACGTCGATGTTGTCCGCCTTGAGCGCCATGCGGAAGCGCGGCAGGTGGGCGGCGAAGAACGTGAGCACCCGGTCGAGCTGGCCCACCGGGAAGGACATGGTGGGCTCCAGCAGCCACTTGCGCACCAGCCGGGGCGGCAGGTTCGGCTCCACGGGATGGAGCGACTGGCCGGTGATGATCCACGTGCTCATGCCCGCCAGCAGGATGGTGTCCTTGAGGGACAAGCTCGTCCCGTCCGGCATGAGCAACTCGATGCGGGCGGTGGCCCCGTCCGCGCGGGACTCCAGGTGGATCTGCGGGCGCACCGGCTCCTCGGAGAAGAGCAGCGCGGTGCCGCGGTAGATGACCCGGCGCTGGCGCAGGAGCTCGAGCAGCTCGCACAGGTCATCGTCGGAGAGGACGATGCGCGAGTCATACCGCTGCTCGTGCTTGGCGAGGATGATGAAGACGCGCTCGTCGGCCGGGGCGATGCGGGTGCCGGCCTGGAGCATGCGCTTCACATGCACGGGCCCCTTCATCTGAGCGTCCTGACGGCGCACGTCCATCAGCCAGTGGCGGCCTCCAGGGCCCGTGCTGGAGGGGGTGAGCCGGTAGAGGAACTCGTAGTCCGGCTGAGAGGAGAGACCCAGCCAGCTCTCCACCTTGGCGAGCGCGGGCAGGCTCACCGCGTCTCCCGGCGGTGCGTCCAGCTCGGGGACGGGGGGCTCGGAGTCGGCGGACGGCTCCTCGTCGGGCGGGAACTCGGGCGCCGCGGCGGCGGACGTGGGCGCCGGCGCGGGAGTGGAGGCGATGGCGTTCGCGGCGTTCGCCGCATTCGCCGCGCTCGCGGCGATCATGGAGGCCCGCAGGCGCGCCGCGTAGACGAGCGCCACGGCCACCACGTGCTCGCAGTGCGGCCCGTAGGCGTTCGAGGACGGGCAGGTGCACTTGGAAGTGGCCTTGCCATCGCCCACTTGCAGGGTGACCTCGAAGCGCTCCTCGTTCGAGGCGGCGCTGGCCACCTGGGCGCTGATGAGGTTGCCCTCGCGTTGGACGCCGAAGACGCGGCGGGTCTCCGCAGCTTCGCGACCCTTCTTGAAGGTGATCGGCTGAACCTCCGCCTTGAGGGCGCGCAGCCACTGCCCATCAGGCGGGAAAGGGGCTTCTCGTGTGTCGGCGATGGAGGGCACGTTCTCGCAAGTCCCTTGGTCCCCCCGGTACGAGGGGAATCCGGTCGATTACCACAGACGGGGCAACCGCTGTCGTGGGAAAAATGATGTAGGGGTGGCCGGGCGATGGTCGCTCGGTCATCCACCGCACGGCTCGCGGCTGTGCGAGCATCGGCGGTCGAAATGGAACGCTCCACACGCCCCCGAGTTTTCGTCACGCGACAACTCCCTGGAGACTCGCTCGCCCGGCTGGCTGAGAAGGTCTCACTCCGCGTGTGGGAAGAGCCACTTCCTCCTCCACGAGAGGTGTTGGCTGCCCAGGCCCGGGAGGCCCAGGGGCTCATCACCCTGCTGACCGACCGCGTTGACGAGCCCCTGCTCGCCCAGGCGCCCGGCCTGCGGGCCGTCAGCAATGTGGCGGTGGGTTACGACAACATCGACGTGGCGGCATGCACCTCGCGCCGCATCCCCGTGGGCAACACCCCTGGCGTCCTCACGGAGACGACGGCGGACTTCGCCTTCGCCCTGCTGATGGCGCTGGCGCGGCGGGTGGCGGAGGCGGACACCTACGTGCGCGAGGGCCGCTGGAAGACGTGGGAGCCCGGCCTGCTGCTCGGCACGGACGTGTACGGGGCGACGCTGGGCCTCGTGGGCCTGGGGGCCATCGGGGCGGCGGTGGCCCGGCGGGCGCGCGGCTTCGGGATGCGGCTCCTGTACGTCAGCCGCCAGCCCCGGCCCGAGCTGGAGGCGGAACTGGGGCTCACGCGCGTGGACAAGGCCACGCTGCTGGCCGAGTCGGACTTCGTCTCGCTGCACGTGCCGCTCAACGCCGGCACCCGGCACTGGCTGGGACGGGCGGAGTTCGCGGCGATGAAGCGCGGGGCCTTGCTGGTGAACACGGCGCGTGGCCCCGTGGTGGACCAGACCGCGTTGGCGGAGGCACTGGCGAGCGGGCACCTGGGCGGCGCCGCGCTCGACGTGACCGACCCGGAACCCCTCCCCTCCGACAGCCCGCTGTTGAAGCTGCCCAATGTCCTGCTCGCCCCGCACATCGCGAGCGCGAGCCACGCCACCCGTGGACGCATGGCCTCCATGGCGGTGGATAACCTCCTCGCCGCGCTGGAGGGGCGCAAGCCGCCCCACTGCGTCAACCCGGAGCTCTTCCCATGAGCCTCGACTCCCCCCTCTTCACCCCCGGCCACGACTCCACCCTCATCGAGGACGTGACGGCGCGCATCCGCGACGTGCCGGACTTCCCCAAGCCCGGCATCGTCTTCAAGGACGTGACGCCAGTGCTGGCGGACCCACGCCTCTTCGGCCGCGTGGTGAACGCGATGGCGGCGCCCTTCCGCGGCCGGCACATCTCGAAGGTGGTGGGCGTGGAGGCGCGCGGGTTCCTGCTGGGCGCTCCCATCGCCCTGGCGCTGCACGCGGGCTTCGCACCGGCGCGCAAGCCGGGGAAGCTCCCGTGGAAGAGCGTCACGGAGCGCTACGCGCTGGAGTACGGCGACGACGGGTTGCAGCTGCACGAGGACGCGGTGGCGCCCGGGGAGCGGGTGCTCATCGTGGACGACCTGCTCGCCACGGGCGGCACGGCGGAGGCCACGGCGAAGCTGGTGACGAAGCTGGGCGCCGAGGTGGTGGGCTTCAGCTTCCTCATCTCGTTGGACTTCCTGCCCGGCCGCGAGCGGCTCGGCCGCGAGAAGGTCTGCTCGCTGCTCTCCTATTGAACGCGCTACTCGGCGCGGGTCAGCCTGGCGATCGCCGCGGGGAGCGCTCTGACCTTCAGCCGTCGGCCGGTCTCGTCGAAGGCCTCGGAGATGACCCGGGCATTCTCGTACACCTCGCTGACGCGCCCCTGGCGGGCGTAGGGAATCACCAGCTCCGCCTCGACCATGGAGCGCTCGAAGAACTCGATGATGGTCTGACGGAGCGCCGCGACATCGTCCGGCGAGTGCGCCGAGAGGACCAGCGCCTCGGGATGCCGCTGGAGCAGGGCTTCCCGGTCCTCGGGAGAGAGCCGGTCCGCCTTGTTGAACAACAGCCTGCTCGGAACGCCCTGGGCTCCGATCTCGCGGAGCACGGAGCGGGTGACCTCGAGCTGGGCCTCCCAGGTGGGGTCGGAGGCATCCACCACGTAGAGCAGCAGCGAGGCCTCCAGCGCTTCATCCAGCGTCGAACGGAAGGAGGCCACGAGGTCGTGCGGCAGCTTCTGGATGAAGCCCACCGTGTCCGAGATCAACACCCGCGGCCGGGTCTCCGGTTGCAGCGCCCGCACCGTGGTGTCGAGGGTGGCGAAGAGCTGATCGGCGACCAGCACCTCGCTGCCCGTCAGGGCGCGCATCAGCGAGGACTTGCCCGCGTTGGTGTACCCGACCAGCGCCACCCGCAGCTGGTCCCTCCGGGCGTAGCGCCGCTGATCCTGGTCCTGCTGGATGGCGGCGAGCCCCTCGCGCAGCTCGGCGAGCCGGTCGCGAATCTTGCGGCGATCCAGCTCCACCGCCGAATCACCGGAGCCCCGGCCTTGTTGGCGCTCGCTGCTTCCCGTCGACTCGCGCATGCGCGGGGCGAGGTAGTTGAGCCGAGCGATCTCCACCTGCATCCGCGCTTCACGGCTCCGCGCGTGGCGGTGGAAGATGTCCACGATGACGCCGGTGCGGTCGAGCACCATCGCGCCCGTGGCCCGCTCGAGGTTGCTCAACTGGCTGGGCGAGAGCTCATGGTCGACCACCACCACCGTGGGCCGTGCCGCGGCCTGTTCCCCGTCGGCCTCGGTCGCCGGTTCCACCACGGGGTTCTCCTCGGGCGCGTCCTCCTCTTCGGCCTCCCAGCGCTCGCGAGCCTTCGACTTTCGATCCTGCGCCCCCGAGGGCACGACGCCGGAGCCCCCGGTGAGCCTGGCCAGCTCCTTGAGCTTTCCGGTACCGAGGACCGTCCCCGACGCGACGCCTTCGCGGCGCTGGGTCACGGTCGCGACGACCTCGTAACCGAGTGTGTGCACCAGTCGCCCGAGTTCAGCGAGGTCGGCGGCGTGGTCGGTGTCCGAGACGCTGGGGAGTTGGACGCCCACCAGCACGGCAAGAGGGCGAGCGGAAGAGGATTTCGACATGATGCCCTCTAACACGTACGTCGTGTCGAAACCCGCTTGAGCGAGCAAGCGGTGAGAGCGCCCGGGTGCACTGTGGCGGAATGCCACGCCGGGCAGTGTGGCGGGACGCCCCAGTGCATCCTTCCGCCCCAGTGAAGGAGGGGCTCCCACGAGGCCCGGGTGCTGGAATCCCGGGGGGGCTGCTTCCGGTGGAGCCGTGGCACCGGAGTTGCTCCAGGGCACGCGCACCCATGGAAACAACCTCCTCTCGCGGACGCCTGGCACCGGGCTCCACCTCGAAACTGAACCTGTTGGTGGATGTGCTGCTGGGCGTGGGAGCCCTCGTGGGCGCCATGGCACTGATGGACCCCCCCCTCCAGCCGGGAAACCTGGACATGTGGTTGCTGGCGAGCCTCGGAGCACTGACGTGGCTGCTGGCGAGCACGGCGCTGTGCCTTTATGACCCGCGCTTCTCGGACCGGTCGGCGCTGGATGACCTGGCGCTCCTCTCCATCGCGGTGGTGGGCACCACGGGCGTGCTCTTCCTGGCGCGCCCGCTGCTGGCCTCGAGCCTGTCCATGGTGGCGCTGAGTCTCTTCCCGGTACTGCTGTGGACGGCGGTGGTGGGCTCTCGGCTGCTGCTGTTCCGGCGACTGGCGCGGCGGGAGGCACCGCTGGACGAGGCGCTCGTGCTGGGCATCGGCGCCCTGGGCCGGGTGACGGGGGAGGAGCTGACGGCGCATGGCCGCCGTCGTGTCGCCGGCTACCTGTCCTTCAGCGGTGAGCAGGCCGCCCCTGGCTCGTCCCTGCCAGTGCTGGGCCGGGTGGAACGACTGGAGGAGGTGCTGTGCACGGTGTCGGTGGACGTCATCTACATCGCGGGCAACGCCCAGAAACACGCCCAGGAGATGCAGGCGGCCATCAAGCAGTGCGAGCGCCTCGGCATTCCCTTCGCGCTGCCGATCCACTCCTTCCGCATGGATCGGGCTCGCCCGCTGCACGTGGCGGGGGACGGCTACCTGCACTTCGTCACGCACGCCCCGCAGCCGCGACAGATGGCCCTCAAGCGCCTGTTCGACATCACCGTGTCTGCCCTGGCGCTGGCCGCGCTGTCGCCGCTGCTGGTGGGAGTGGCGGCCCTCATCAAGCTCACCTCGCGAGGGCCCATCTTCTTCAGGCAGAAGCGCGTGGGGCTGCATGGCAAGCCCTTTCACATGCTCAAGTTCCGCTCCATGGTGGTGAACGCCGAGGAGCTGAAGGCGAAGCTGGCGGCGCTCAACGAGCAGACGGGGCCCGTCTTCAAGATGAAGAACGACCCGCGCATCACGCGCATCGGCCGCTTCATCCGCAAGTACTCCATCGACGAGCTGCCTCAACTCCTCAACGTGCTGCGCGGGGAGATGAGCGTGGTGGGGCCTCGGCCGCCCATCCCCAGCGAGGTGGAGAAGTACGCCACGTGGCAGCGCCGCCGGCTCTCGGTGCGCCCGGGGCTCACCTGCATCTGGCAGGTCTCCGGCCGCAACCAGATCTCCTTCGAGGAGTGGATGTACCTGGACATGCGCTACATCGACCACTGGAGCCTGGGCACCGACCTGGGACTCATCCTGAAGACGGTGCCGGTGGTCCTCACGGGCAGCGGGGCGAGCTGAACCACCCTGCTCTTGCTCCTGGCGTCTCCTCGGAGGAATCTCGTCGCCTCTACCCAGGAGGCAACGTGTCTTTCGAGAATCGAATCGTGGTCGTCATCGGAGCCAGTGGCGTGGTCGGCTCCGGCGTGGTGCGGAAGTATCTCGACGCCGGGGCGACGGTGGTGGGCGTCTCGCGGAGCGCGTCGAAGCTCGAGCAGCTCAAGCAGCAGATGAAGATCCAGGGCTCGGAACCCTTCGTCCCGGTCGTTGGCGACTTCAAGGACGAGGCCTCCGCCGCCGAGGCGAAGAAGGCCGTTGGCGCCGCGCTCAAGGGGAGGCCGATCGACCACGTCGTCTCGGTCCAGGGCTTCGTCGCGTTCGCCAAGGCCCCGACGAGCACTCCCCCGGAGGAGCTGAAGGCGGCGCTCGATGACGGTCTCTTCAACAACCTCCTGGCCGCGAAGGCATTCCTCCCCGACCTCAAGGACCGCGAGGGCTCCACCTTCACGCTGGTGAGCGGTGGCCTCGCCCACATGCCACCTCCCAATGTGTCCTTGTGGCTGGGCACCGTGAAGAACGCGGCGCTCAACGCCCTGACGCACGCGCTGGCCGCGGAGACCGCCAACGACAAGGTGCGCCTCAATACCCTCTGCATCCACTTCGGCATTGCCCCCGTGGGAGGCGACAAGAACCAGTTCGGGATGACCACGGAGGGCGACACCCTGCGCCTCGCGCCCGCCTTCCTGGGCGTCGCGCGCGGCACCCAGAAGGGCCAGCTCCTCTGCCTGGGCTCGTTCGCCGACGCCGACAAGTTGAGCGGGCACTGAGCGAAGACCGACACGGGGAGGCCAGGGCCATGGCCCACCCCGCGTTTTATCTTGTGGGATATTCTGGATTTCGTGTTTTCCTGGTAGGTGAGGGCTGTTCGTCAGGACCCTCTTCCCCCAGGACGCCATGCGCAACTCCATCCTCACCCCCCTTGTCTGGGCTCTCGCGGGCACGCTGGTCGCGTGCGGCGGCGGGGAGTTCTTTCCCCATAACGAGCGGCTCATCGCGGCCAAGGACGGCCAGCCCGGGCAGGTGGAAGCCCTGAACGGGCAGCAATTGGAGGCAGGCACCGAGCTCGTGGCTCTGGAAAACGCCAACCTCCGCCGCGAGCCGTCCACCAGCGCGGCGGTCCTGGCGGTGGTTCCCAGGGACGCGACCCTCAAGGTGCTCG
>NZ_DASVWK010000516.1:0-9787 GCF_036389735.1 Archangium sp.
TCACGAGCCGCTCGGCCTCCTGGCCCGGCAGGTTCGGCCGCGCCTCCAGCTTCACCGACTCGGCCAGTCCTGTCTTCAGGACCGTGGCCCGCACCGACAGCGTGCCCTCGATGGACAGCTCGAACGTCACCTCCAGCGGCGTGTCCGAGCGCGAGGCCCCCTGGAGGTTGCGCAGCACCACCTCGCCCAGCTTCTGGTTCTCGTCCGTCAGGTCGCTCTCCCCCTGGTAGATGGAGATGCGCGCCTCCGTCTGTCCATGGCGGCCCGGGTAGAAGACGTCCTTGGCACTCACCGGCACCGAGCTGTTCTTGGCGATGAGCCGCTTCACCCTCCCGCCCAGCACCCCCACCCCCAGCGAGTTGCCCACCACGTCCAGCAGCAGCGCCGCGCCCGACTGGCGCGCCAGCTCGTCCGCGTGGATGGCCGCCCCCAGCGCCACCGCCTCGTCCGGGTTCACCTCCGTGGAGGGCACCTTGGTGAAGAAGTCCGTCACCAGCTGGCGGATCAGCGGCACGCGCGTCATGCCCCCCACCAGCAGCACCGCCCCCACCGAGCTCGGCTCCATCCGCGCTTCCTTCATCACCGTCGCGCAGACGTCGATGCAGCGCCTGGACAGCGGCTCGCACAGCTGCTCGAAGAACTCGCGGGTGAGCGCCGTCTCCAGGCCCGTCAGCTTGCGTGCCGGCTGGGTGTGGTCCCCCAGGCCCGTCAGGGAGATGAGCGTGTCCGGGTACTCCGTCAGCTCGCGCTTGGCCTGCTCCGCCGCCACCTTCAGCTTGTGCATGGACACCGGGTCGCGGTGCACCAGCTCGCGGTGGTTGTCATCCACCTGCGCCAGCAGCCACTCCACCACCTTCAGGTCGAAGTCCTCACCGCCCAGCGCCGGGTCTCCACCCGTCGCCTTCACCTCATAGACGCCGTCCGTGATCTCCAGGACGGTCACATCGAAGGTGCCACCGCCCAGGTCGAACACGAGCGCGTGTCCCTGGAAGCCTTTCGACAACCCGTAGGCGAGCGCCGCGGCGGTGGGCTCGTTGATGAGCCGCAGCACCTCCAGCCCGGCGATGGAGGCAGCCTCGCGCGTGGCCTGGCGCTGGCCGTCATCGAAGTTGGCCGGGACGGTGATGACGCACTTGTTCACCGCCCGCCCGAAGTACGCCTCGGCGTCCAGCTTCAGCTCGCCGAGAATCATCGCCGACACCTGCGTGACGGGCACGGTGCGCCCGGCCATCTTCACGCGCACGTCCCCGGTGTTGCCGCCCGCCAGCTGGTAGGGCACCACCGCCTTCGCCGCCTGCACCAGCTCCGGGGTGAAGCGCCGCCCGATGAATCGCTTGGTGGCCCACACCACGCACTCGGGGTGCTCCTCGGCCAGCGTCTGGGCCTTGGTGCCCACCACGCGCTCGCCCGCCTTGGGGGTGAGCCCCACCACGGACGGCGTCAGCCGCCCTCCGGCACGCGAGGGGATGATGCGCGGTCGGCCCTCTTCCACGGAGGCCACGGCGCTGTTGGTGGTGCCCAGGTCGATGCCGATGACGGGTTCGCGCATGGTGTGCGACTTCCATGATACGCCGGAGAAGCGCGAGTCTGGAGGCCCCTCGCACAGGGGAACTTATTGGAGACCCCGTCCAACGCCCGGGAGCGGCGTTGCCCCCGGCCGGGGGGCGTGCTAAGGGCCGCCGCGCCATGGTGAACGTGTCTATCGCCCGCCGTTACGCCCGCGCGCTCCTCGACGTCGCCACTGAGGTTGGCCGCGCCGACGCCGTGTCCGAGCAGCTCTCCTCCTTCTCCGGTGCGCTCGCGCAGAATCGCGAGCTGGCGGACGTTCTCTTCAACCCCGCCTACTCCCGCGAGCAGCGTGCCAGCGTGGTGGAGGCCATCCTCAAGGCCGTGGGCCCCGTGGAGCCCGTGCTGGCCAACAGCATGCGGCTGCTGGTGGACCGCAACCGGCTGGCCTACCTGCCGGACATCGCCCGCCTCTACCGCGACATGGCGGATGCCCATGCCGGGCGCGTGCGCGGCCAGGTGACGAGCGCCGTCCCCCTCTCGGCCGACACCCTCCAGAGCCTCACCGGCAACCTCAAGACCCTCACCCAGCGCAACGTGGTGCTCGAGGCCAAGGTGGACCCCAGCGTGCTCGGAGGCGTCGCCGCCCAGGTGGGCAGCATCCTCTACGACGGCACCCTGCGCACCCAGCTCGAGCAGCTGCGTCGCGAACTCAAGCAGCGCTGAGCCGCCGCTCCGGAGGACCCGCCCGCTCGCCCGCCCTGCATCCTGGCGGGTCCCGGGTTGTCCGGTCCTCCGCACTTCCCGGCAAGCCCGGTATTCCCAGCGGGTCCGGGAAAGGTTATGGTGGGTGCACGGGTCCCCAGGCCCGTGAATCCACTCATGGCGCAGCCCGTCCTCCATCTCACCCACGTCACCCCCATGGCCCCTTCATTGTCCGAGGAGGCCGTGCCGTGTCTGGCGGCGCTGCTGCAGGCGTCGGGACTGGGGTTGGCCTTCCTGGACCGGGAGCTGCGCTTCCGCTTCGTCAGCACCCCGCTCATCACCCTGAGTGGCATCCCCGGGGCCCTGTACGAGGGGCGCACGGCGGCCGAGGTATGGCCGGGACTGGGTCAGGCCCTGACGCCGCTGCTCAACCGGGCCCTCAAAGGGGAGCCGGTGTCGGCCGAGCGCGTGTCCGGCGTGCTGGGCCACTCCGGCGGTGGGGTGCGCCACCTGCGGGTGTCCGTCTTCCCGGCCACCTCCGGCGGTCTGCGCACGGGCGTGAGCCTCACGATGGAGGACGAGACGGCGCGCGTGGAGCAGGAGCAGGCCCTGCGCGAGAGCGAGGAGCGGCTGCGCGGCCTCGTCGCCGTCTCGTGCGACGGCTTCTTCATCCATGAAGGGGGTACCGTCCTCGAGGCGAGCCCCTCGCTGGCGAGCCTCTTCGCCGTCAATCCCGACGAGATGGTGGGCCAGCCCATCACGCGCTGGGTCGCCCCCGAGTCCCGCGACGCCGTGCAGCGGGCGTTGTCGCGGCAGGTGGAGGCCCCCTACGAGGTGACGGGCCTGCGCTCCGACGGCAAGCGGCTCTTCCTGGAGGTGCTGGGGCGGCAGGTGGACTACGCCGGCCGCACCGTGCGGATGACGGCCGTGTGGGACATCGGCGCCCGCAAGGCCGCCGAGGAGGCCGCCGCCCGCGCCGACAACTTCCGCGAGCAGCTCCTCGGGGTGGTGGGGCACGACCTGCGCTCCCCCCTCTACGCCATCCAACTGAGCACCGGGGCGCTCCAGCGCGCCGGCGGGCTCAACGACACGCAGTCCCGTCAGGTCGCCCACGTGGCCGCCGCCACCCGGCGCATGGAGCGGATGATCCACGAGCTGCTGGACTACACCCGCGCGCGGCTGGCCGGCGGCATCCCCGTGCGCCCCACCCCGCTCTCCCTGGACAAGTTGTTGGAGCGCGCCGTGGAGGAGTTCCAGGTGTCGCACCCCACCCGGTTGATCGCCTCCAGCGTGGAGGGGGACGTCCGGGGCACGTGGGATGAGTCGCGCCTGGGCCAGTTGTTGGACAACCTCGTGGGCAACGCGCTGCAACACAGCCCCGAGGACACCCCCGTGGAGGTAAAGCTCTCCGGGACGGTGGAGGGCCTCACCCTCTCGGTTCGCAACGAAGGCCCGCCCGTTCCGCTGGAGGAGCGAGCGACCTTGTTCGAGCCCTTCAAGCGGGGCAAGCGCGCCAGTGGCGACGGGCTGGGGCTGGGCCTATATATCGCCCGGCAGATCGTCGTGGCCCATGGGGGCCGCATCTCGGTGGAGTCCGGCGTCGGGTTGGGGACGCGCTTCATCGTGTGGCTGCCCCGGCATGCCCCGGGCAGCTAGAGGGAAGAGCCCTTCCCCCGCAGTGCCGCTTACAGGGCCGATGACCCCGTGTGCCCCGGGACACCCTTGCGCGTTGCGGTAGGGGGGTCCCCGTGCTAAGGGGGCGCCGGTTCTATTCAGGTTTCTCTGGCGGCATCCCCACCAGCCGCCCCAGTGCAAGGACGCAAGATGGACATCCGCGCCGACGAGATCAGCAGAATCATCCGGGAGCAGATCAAGGACTACGGCAAGAAGGTCACCGTCGCCGAGACCGGCACCGTGCTCTCCGTGGGCGACGGTATCGCCCGTGTCTACGGCCTCGAGGGCGTCCTGGCCGGCGAGCTGGTGGAGTTCACCAACGGGGTCAAGGGCCTGGTGCTCAACCTCGAGGAGGACAACGTCGGCGTCGCCATCATGGGTGACTTCAAGGACATCCGCGAAGGTGACGTGGTCAAGCGCACCGGCACCATCGCCTCGGTGCCCGTGGGCAAGGGCCTGCTGGGCCGCGTGGTGAACGCGCTGGGCGAGCCCGTGGACGGCAAGGGCCCCATCCAGTCCACCGAGGTGCGCAAGCTGGAGGTGAAGGCCCCCGGCATCGTGAAGCGCAAGAGCGTGCACGAGCCCCTGCAGACGGGCATCAAGGCCCTGGACGCCCTGGTTCCGATCGGCCGTGGTCAGCGCGAGCTCATCATCGGTGACCGCCAGACGGGCAAGACCGCCGTCGCCATCGACGCCATCATCAACCAGAAGGGCCTGAACGTCTTCTGCGTGTACGTGGCGATCGGCCAGAAGCAGTCCACGGTGGCCCAGGTGGTGGAGAAACTCGCCCGCCAGGGAGCCATGGAGTACACGGTGGTGGTGACGGCGAACGCCTCGGACCCCGCGCCGATGCAGTTCTTCGCCCCCTACGCCGGCGTGGCCATCGGCGAGTACTTCCGCGACAACAAGATGCACGCGCTCATCGTGTACGACGACCTGTCCAAGCAGGCCGTGGCGTACCGCCAGCTGTCGCTGCTGCTGCGCCGGCCGCCGGGACGCGAGGCCTACCCGGGCGACGTGTTCTTCATCCACAGCCGCCTGCTCGAGCGCGCCGCCAAGCTGTCCGACGAGGAGGGCGCTGGCTCCCTCACCGCGCTGCCCATCATCGAGACGCAGGCCGGTGACGTGTCGGCCTACATCCCGACGAACGTCATCTCCATCACCGACGGGCAGATCTTCCTCGAGACGGACCTGTTCTTCTCGGGCGTGCGTCCGGCCATCAACGTGGGTCTCTCCGTGTCCCGCGTGGGCTCGGCGGCGCAGATCAAGGCCATGAAGCAGGTGGCCGGCACGATGAAGCTGGACCTGGCGCAGTACCGCGAGCTGGCGGCCTTCGCGCAGTTCGGCTCGGACCTCGACAAGGCGACCCAGGAGACGCTGGCGCGCGGCGCCCGCCTCGTGGAGGTGCTCAAGCAGGGCCAGTACGAGCCCATGTCCGTCGAGAAGCAGGTCATGCAGCTGTACGCGGCCACCAACCGTGACGACGCGGGCAAGCGCGGGTGGATCCGCCAGGTGCCGGTGTCCGACGTGGTGCGCTGGATGCGCGAGTTCATCGAGTTCGCCGATGGCCGCTACCCGCAGCTGGCCAAGGACATCTCGACCAAGCGCGAGCTGACGGCCGAGATCAAGACGGCGCTGAACAAGGCCCTGGCCGAGTTCAACGAGATGTTCCAGCCGACGGCTGGCGCCAAGGTCTAGTCAGCACCCAAAGCTGAAGCAGGACCCGAGCCCCGCGCTCCCCCTGAGGGACGCGGGGCTTCGTGTTTTCAGCCACTACACGGCACTGCCGTCACATCTCCTTGACGGAGAGTTGAATTGCCACGTATCGGGAAAAGAAGCGTCCGGGAGGGACAATGGCGTTCAAAGGCACGTTGAAGACAGGGCAGCAGCTCCGGGTGGTCTTCCAGTCTCATCTGCAGAATCAAGGCGCCACCTCGTTCGGGTGCTTCTTCGATGCCAGGGCGGGAGGAAGCGTCCCGGAGCCCGTCATCGAGCGCGTTCTGCCGGGGCAGACGGACGAGCTCTTCAATGGCAAGGTCATGACGGGCGCCAAGCGCTTCCGGGTGGACGTCGATCTCCCACCCGGCGGCACCGGTACCCTCCAGGTCTCCCATGGAGACCAGAGCTGGACCGAGGTCCTCAAGGACGACGCCGTCTGGGTCTTCTGGGTGGAGGCATGAGCCTCATGAACCGCCTCATCGCCCTCACCCTGCTGCTCTCCACGGCTGCTTCCGCGCAGCCCGCTCCGGAAGCGGACCGCAACAGGGCCTGCACGGACCGGCTCGTCGCCCTGCAGCAAGCCGACGCGGCGAGTCCCCCCTCGGATCCCTGTGGAATGCTGGCCACGGTCATCTACGGGGATATCGCGGAGCGGGTGGCCAGGAAGGCCAAGCGGGCCATCACCCCCGCGGATGTTCAAGCGCACCCGGTGCTGGGCGGTGTGCATGGAACCGTGGGCCAGGCGGGGGCCGTTCCGCCAGCCGTTCCCACGCCTCTCGCGGGGGCCACGGGCTCGGTGGTGAGCACGGAGACGGGGGCCAAGGTCCTGGCCGAGATCGAGCTCAATCCCCTGGGCCTGCTCTACACGGACGACGCGGAAAAGACTTCCTGGGCGAGCCGGACGGCCGACGCGGTGCTCGTCGTGCCCGCCAGCACCAATGGCTCCCTCGAGAAGCTGGATTATTTCGGGGTCCGCGTGCGCTTCAATGCGTCCGGCTTCGCCAACGGCGCGCTGGCGATGGCGAGCCTGAAGCAGAGCTACAAGGAGCTGGCGATCGTCGCCGCGGACTTCGCCGACAGGCTCGAGGCCGTCATCACGGGCGCACCACGCACGGCCCTGTGCATCACCGCCCTCGAGAGCGAAGACAACTTCAACATCCAGAACCACTGTGGGACGGACTTCGACCTCGAGGGGCTGTTGCCGGCCGAGCAGAAGTTCCGCGAGGCCAGCGCCAAGGCACGGCGGGAAGCGGACCGGCGCTACCTCGGACTGGACCTCCGCGGTGACTTTGGCGATCCGCGCTTCACCGGGCTGGCGGAGCAACGCGGCACGCGGCTGCTCGGCGCTGTCTCGGCGGGCCAACGCCTCAACGAGGGCCCTCGCTACGCCCAGCTCCGAGGCCGTCTGGGGTTCGCGTACACGTACCTGCGTGACACCCGGATGACGAACTATGCCCTCGATTGGGGACTCGGCATGGAGTTCGGCTCCGAGACGGACGCTCGGGTCACCAAGGGCAGTGTGGGTCTCGAGGGCCGAGCCGGCGGGGTCGATACTGGCGCGGGTGACACCCGGTACATGGACCTGCGGGTCGGCATCACGGTGCCCTTCAGCGCGGGCAGCGGCATCAGCCTCGGCGTGACGTTCCCCATCATCCAGCCGCGGGATGTGGAACGCAAACCGATGCTCTCCATCAATGGAGACTGGGAACTCCTTCTCTCCTCTACGAGATGACCCGCCCGGCGATCTTGAGCGCCTTGTCGAGGTAGCCGGCCAGCTCGCCCAACCGGCCCACCACCCGCGCCACCTTCTCCAGGTCCTCGGCGGCCTCGGAGAGGGCGTGGTGGGTCTCATGCATGGCGTCGTTGGCCTGCTTGAACTCGGTGGACTTCACATCGAAGCGCGCGCCGAGCAGCTGCATGAGCTGCTCGCGCAGCTTCTTGCCGTGGGCGAGGTACTCGGCGCGGGTCTCCGGTGACAGGCCGCCACTCATCGCCAGGTCGAAACTGCGCTCGATGATGCGGGTCAACGTCTGGGTGTCGAAGACCATGGCTCACTCCCCCTTGGACGGCTCGTGGATGCGCTGCACGGCGGCGGCGGCCACCTGGACGCGGCCCTGGAAGGCCTGCATGGCCGCGGACAGTTCCTCGAAGGACTCCAGCTCGCGCCCGGCGCGGGCGAAGCGCAGCAGGGCCTCGTGCGCGTCGCGCAGGGCGCGGGCGAGCTCCACCGGGTTGGACACCACCAGGGCCTCGTAGCCCTCGGAGGCGCGGCGGATGTCCTCCAGCACCTCGCGGCGCTCGGCCAGCGAGAGCTTGTGCTTGTTCAGGTTGTAGAAGACCACCCGCGAGGCCAGCGCCTGTTTGGCGCCCGTGAGCCGCTGGGGCCCGAACACCTCCACCAGGTCCGCCTCCAGCAGGTCGATGATGGCGTTCACCTGGGGCGCGCCCCGCTCGATGCCCGTCTGGAGCGCCTGGGCCTGCTTGTTCTCCAGGTAGAGCGAGCCCACCACGCC
The DNA here is from genome assembly GCF_036389735.1 of Archangium sp. Classification (GTDB taxonomy): domain Bacteria; phylum Myxococcota; class Myxococcia; order Myxococcales; family Myxococcaceae; genus Archangium. The sequence goes on from NZ_DASVWK010000516.1 coordinate 8,118, forward strand.
CACCAGCGTCGTCACCGGCTCCACGTACCGGCTCGCCGAGCCGTCCCCCTTGCTCGACAGCGTCTCCAGCTGCCCCCCGAGCGCGCCCAGTTGCTTGCCCAGGGCCTGCGTGGCCTCGGGCAGCTTGCCCGGAGTCTCGGAGCCGGCCAGGGTGACGAGGCGCTCGGCGTAGAGGCCCAGCAGCGCGATGGCGTCCCGGCGCGCCTGGATGGACTCGGGAGTGAAGACCTTGCCCAGCAGCGGCGTGGGCTGGCCTCCCGCCTCCGTGGCGAGCACCTCCAGCCCCGGGTCATACAGGCGCTCGTCGAGGTAGACGTCCCGCTCGTAGCGGTTCAGCTGCGCGTAGTAGTCGCCCAGCGCCGTGCTGGCCTGGGCGGTGCCCGTCTGAAAGCGCGCCACGGGCTCCCGGTAGCTGCCCGGCGTCTTGCACCCCGGCGCCAGCGCCAGCACCAGGGCCAGCGTCCCTCCTCGCATCCAACTCATCGGCTCCCCCTGCGTCCCCGTGGAGTACGACCCCCCCCCAGCCTACCCTCAGCCGCGCAGGCGCGGGAGGATGGCGCGCAGACTCCGGTCCATGCCGCCCCGAGCGCCCAGCGCGGCGATGGCCCGGCGCTCGTACTCCAGCGTGTTGGCGCGGGCCACGAACTGCACGCTCGCCCCGAGCGCCGCCGGCATCGCCAGGTCCAGCTCGAAGATGTCCCCGGCCACCAGTGTCGTCTCCGGCGAGGTGTCCGTCTCCTTCCAGATGCGGCGCAGCGCCTCGTAGTAGCGGCCGCGCCGCAGGAAGATGGGACGCATCAGCGCACCCTCCACCCGCGTCGTCTCGGGCAGGGCCTCGAAGAGGGCGTCGGGCGCCGCCGGCGGCTCGATGAGGAACTTGCGCGCATCCCCGGACACACGCAGGCGCTCGCGGCCACGTGGGGCCAGCTTCGTCAGCTTGGCCTCCACCGTGTCCGTGTGCGCGTTGGTGACGACGTGCACCGGCAGCCCCGTGTCCAGCAGCGCCTCCAGCACCTCCTTCGCCTCGGGCTTGAAGGCCATGGCCACCTGCGCGTACGCCTCGCGGTAGAGCCCGTCCAGCAGCTTCGCCCGCTCGGGCTTGTCCGTCAGCACCCCGAGCCGGTCACACAGCCGCCGCGCCACGAAGTTGGACAGCAGGAACGGGTCCGCCAGCGCCGGCGCCACGACGCGGCCTCCCACCTCCCAGCCGTGCTCCTGGGATCCGGCGCTCGCCACCACGTCCGCCTCCACCTCGTCCCAGCCCGCCCCCCCCACGTCGCGGCCGAGCACCTCGGACAGGCCCCGACGGAAGTGCTGGACGAAGGGCGCTCCTTCCGCCGCCACGTCCGTGAAGGTCCCGTCGAAATCCAGCACCACGCATCGAATCGCCATCGTCCCGAGTCCTCACTGTCGCAGGAGGTGCGCATCACACCCCGCCCGCCCCTGGAATCAAGCCAGGGCGCCTCAGCGGCGGCAAGGGAACCCCTCGCGGCCCAGGCGTGTCAGACCCTCCGGATATACCTGAGGACATCGGCGCGCGGCACGGGCGCTGACGGCTCGGGTGGTTCCCTGGGAAGACCACCCGAGCCTACATCGCGGTAGGGCTGCACTTCCGCCTTGGCGCCCATTGGGTGCGCGGGCGGCGGGGGCGGCGCGTTCGGAACCCCTCC
>NZ_DASVWK010000517.1:0-6997 GCF_036389735.1 Archangium sp.
ACCGGCGGCGTCCTGGACCTGGTCAAGGGCCTGATGAGCTCGCGCAAGGGCGACGCGTCCCCCGCCGCCCAGGGCGACAAGTACAACCTGGCCCAGTTCGCGGCGTTCAAGGCCGCCAGCCTGCTGCGCGCCGCCTGATCGGCCCGCTTCCGCTTCACTTCAAGGGGTGCACGCTCTCGGGCGTGCGCCCCTTTTTCTTTCTCAGTGCGCCGAGGCCCGCGCCGAGCCCAGCTTCTGGGCGCGCTTCTCCACCGCGCGCACCGTGTCCATCACCGCGCCCTTCTCGCCCAGCCCGGCCAGGAAGCCGGGAATGGAGCCGCCGGGCTCCACGGTGAAGCGGTAGGTGAAGGCCACCCGGCCCTCGCCCTTGGGGGCGAAGTGCCAGCTGCCCTCGTTGCGGTGCAGCCGCACCACGCCGTCACGCTCCGGCAGCGCCTTGCCCTGTGCCACCCAGCGCTGGCGGAACAACCCCGTCCCGTCCTCGGCCAGCAACTGCTCGTCCACCACCCGCAGCACGTAGTCCCGGTTGGAGATGACGGGGAAGTCCAGGCGCGTGTACGTCAGCCGGCCGTCCGGCTCGGTGGCCAGCAGCTTCGACTCCGTCACGTACGGCATCCAGAAGCGGAAGCTCTCATGGTCGCGCAGCGCCGTCTGCACGTCGCGGATGTTGGCGGCCAGCTCCCCCTCGGCCCACACCTCGCGGCCCCCGGGGACGTCCGCCCGCTCGCGCACGCGGATGACCACCTCGCCCGTCGCGACCGTCTTCCACTCCTCGGCGCCAACGCCACCCGCCGCCAGCATCCACACCAGGGCCGTCAGGCCCGGCAGGTTCCGCATGTTCGCCTCCCCTCACTCGAGGCGGGTCCCGGCCGGCTCCCCGCCCACCACCAACACCCTCACCACCAGAAGCATCGACTTTTGGTACCGGCCAGGGCACGAAGGTAGCCATATGAGCGGCTATCTGGCAGCCCCCCCTCCCGAGCGCGGCCTCTTCTGCAATCGCACCCTGAACATGAGGGCCATCAAGGCCATCGGTTATGACATGGACTACACGCTCATCCACTACAAAGTGGAAGCGTGGGAGCAGCGCGCCTATGAGCATATGAGAAATCGGCTCGTGGCCCTGGGCTGGCCCGTCGCGCACCTCACATTCGATCCGATGCTGGCCATGCGCGGCCTCATCATCGACACCGAGAAGGGAAACCTCCTCAAGGCCAACCGCTTCGGCTTCGTGAAGAAGGCGCTCCACGGCACCCGGTCGATGGACTTCGAGACCCAGCGCAACGAGTACGCCCGCACCATCATCGACCTGGCCGACCGCCGCTGGGTGTTCCTCAACACCCTCTTCTCGCTCTCCGAGGCGTGCCTCTACGCCCAGGTGGTGGACCTGCTGGATGCCGGCAAGCTCCCCGGCCCCATGGGCTACACCGATGTCTACGAGCACGTGCGCCGCAGCCTCGACGCCACCCACATGGAGGGCGCGCTCAAGGCGGAGATCATCGCCGACCCGGCCCGCTACCTCATCCAGGATCCGGACACGACACTGGCCCTGCTGGACCAGAAGAACGCGGGCAAGAAGCTGCTGCTCATCACCAACAGCGAGTGGGCCTACACCCTGCCCATGATGCACGCCGCGGTGGACCCCTACCTCCCCCAGGGGATGACGTGGCGCGAGCTCTTCGACGTGGTCATCGTCAGCGCGCGCAAGCCCGAGTTCTTCACCACGCGCTCCTCCCTCTTCGAGGTGGTGACGGCGCCGGGCCACGAGGGCCTCCTGCGTCCGCACTCGGGGCCACTCAAGGCGGGAGTGCCCTACTTCGGCGGCAGCGCCACCGAGGTGGAGCGCTTCCTCGGCATGAGCGGGGATGAAATCCTCTACGTGGGCGACCACATGTTCGGCGACGTGCACGTCACCAAGAACGTGCTGCGCTGGCGCACCGCCCTCATCCTGCGCGAGCTGGAGGACGAGATTCGCGCCATCAGTGCCTTCCGGGCCACCGAGGTGCGGCTCGCCGAGAAGATGGTGGAGAAGGAGCGCCTGGAGGCCGAGTCCTGCCAGCTGCGCCTGGAGATTCAGCGGCGCCGGCAGGGCTATGGTCCCCGCGAGGCCTCGACTCCCGACGAGCAGCTCCACACCCGGGTGTTCGAGCTGCGCACCCAGTTGGAGGCGCTCGACGCCGAAATCGGCCCCCTGGCCCGCGCCGCCAGCGAGCTGGCCAACCCCATCTGGGGGCTCCTCACCCGGGCGGGCAACGACAAGAGCCACCTGGCGCGACAGGTGGAGCGCTACTCGGACATCTACACGTCGCGGGTGAGCAACTTCCTCTTCGCCACGCCCTTCGTGTACCTGCGCAGCCCGCGCGGCAGCCTTCCGCACGACCCGAGCCTCCCCGGAGGCACGCCCGTGTTCCCCGCCGGTGTCGGCGGGGACGGAGGCGCCACCTAGGCCGGGCGCGGGGGCACTACTGCGTGCGCCGCCACAGGTCCTGAAGCTCGCGGGGGAGGTTGCTCTCCACGTCATCGGCCTCCCCGTCCGAGATGTGCTCGCGCAGCCCCTGGAAGACGGCGCGCACCAGCCCCTCCACCTCGGAGGCGTCCTTGCGCAGATCCTCGGCCACCACGCGCAGGAAGTCGTCCCGGCTCTTGCCGTAGACGCGCCCGGGTTGCTGCCCCTCCTTGGGCAGGAACTCCACCAGCTTGCGCGGCAGCTGCGCCGTCAGATCCTTCGCCTCCCCGGGTTGGATGCGGTGCAGCAGTGCGTTGATGACCGACACCGCCGCACATTCCGCCAGTCCTGGCTCCAACTTCCCCACCTCGCACAGGTGCTGGATGAAGGCGGCATAGCTGCGGCCGAGGTGGGAGTCGTGCCGCTTCTCACCGCGGCTCTGGGGGGGTTGGGTAGGGGTGTCGGCCATGGCCCGCTCCTGGAGGATCGTTTCCAGGAAGGTGGGCATGGCCCCGGGAGTGGGGGGAGCGGATCTCCGAGGAGGGGCCAGCTTCCCTACCTGGTGAGCAGGCAGGTGACCGAGCTGATCGGCAAGGCATGTCAGACCCCACTAGTATGAGTAGTACCCGTGAGCCACTCGACCAACAAAGGCGCGTTGCGAGTCCTGGAGCAGGGGAAGCTTCTCGACGGGACGGACCCGAAGCAGGGCCGGTCCGAGAGCGGACGGAAGAAACGCGCCCGCAAGACCGGAGCGGAGCCCATGGGCTTCGCCGCGGCGCTGGCGTTGGTGGTGAAGCTCGGCCGGGAGCGGGCCAAGGAAGTGGGGAAGACGGCGCTGTCGCGCTGCCCCCGCTGCGGCCACGTGGGGCCGACGCAGCAGGACTTCGGCACGCGCGTCATCCGAGGCGAGCGCCGCCCCCAGTCCTGGTGCCGCAGCTGCCGCAAGACGAACCTGCCGCCGCTCAAGGCCCTGCCGAACACCTCGGGCCGCGCGCTGAAGGCCACGCTGGTGGAGACGGCGAACGAGCCGTCCGCCAAGGCCGGGCGCCCGGCGGCCCCCGCGGCCTCGGCCGCCCCCGCGGACGGCTGGCTGTTTCCGCCGGAGATGCTCGCGCGCGGCAAGCGCCGCGCTTCCTGAAAGCGGAGAGGTCCGAGCGACCGGCCCCCCCGAGGGGAACGCGCGGTCTATGCTGGGAGCAATGAACGACGCGCTGTTCTCCTCGGAACTCGAGCCGGCCGATACCCGGTACCTGTGGCGGCTGTGGCTCGCCGACCTGTTGGATCTGGCCACGTCGGCGCTGGTGGGCTGGGGCGCGCTGCGCATGCTGGACGTGGACCGCACGCCGCGCGCGCTGGTGGTGGCCGGGGCGGTGACGTGGGTGCTGCTGTCGCTGGCCGGCGGGCTGAGCGGGTGGACGCTGTGGCGCGGCGTGGTGGGCCTGCGGCTGGTGGACGAGAGCAGCGCCGTGCCGGGCCCGGGGCTCGGCCTCGCGAGGGCCTTCGTGGTGCCGGTGGACCTGCCGCTCGCGCCCATCCTCCAGCGGCGCCATGGCGACCGGCTGCTGAAGGTACAGCCGGAGGCGGTGGCGCCGCTGTCGCGCAAGTGGCAGCGCGGCCTGGGCTGGCAGGGCGTGTGGCTGGCGCTGGCGCTCGCCTCGGTGTGGTTCGTGGTGATGCCCACCCGGCGCGAGGCGCTCGGCTACCTCAAGCGGCTGGATGGGTGGCGGTGCTGCCACGCGAGGACGGTGCCCTCCGCCTTCCAGTGCTCGACGTCGCTGTCGCGCGTGGTGCGCGAGGCCAAGGGCGGGGACGCGCAAGCCCAGGCGCTGGTGGCGGATTGCCCGCGCGCCGCGGCCGAATCGGGGCGCTGAAGCGACGCGTGCATGCAAGCAAGGGAGAGGGCGGGGGGATGGAAAAACCGCCCGGGCGTCCTTACCTCCGATCTCAGGAGGCCACTACATGGCAGTGAGGACTCGGGAAGCAGGCGTGAAGAACAAGAGGCGGGTGGCGGACGTTGATGTGACGCTGCCCAACCGGCAGGCTCCGGGAGTCGCCAAGGGGAAGAAGACGGTGCCCCGCGACCAGGCCGCGGCCCTGCGTCGCCAGAAGCTGATGCGCAAGGCCACCCCCGGCCCGGCCATGACGGAGCCGGTGGGACTCGGGCCCGCGACCACCGAAGTGCGGCCCGGCAAGAAGACCGCCAGCCGCCGCAAGACCAAGCGCGGCAACGCGCTGTAGCCCTCGCGGTCCAACCGACAACCGATGGACCGGCCCCCTGGTCATTCGGGCCGGTCATCCCAATCCTACATGGGGGAGGTCCCATGCCAGAGAAGACGAGACAGGCGCGTACCAAGCGCGCCAAGGCCAAGGGTACGACCGTGACGTTGAAGGCCAGCGACACCGGCGACGTTCCCGCTGGCAAGAGTGCCCACGCGCTCAAGAAGAGCCGCGGCATCCTCGCCCGCGCCAAGGTCACCGACCGCACCGTCAGCCAGCGTCGCCCGCCCGGCCAGGGCAGGACGGCGCAGAGCCAGAAGCTGCCCGTGCCGGAGACCGGCAGCAGCACCTCGCGCCGCAGGACGATTCCGGACGAGGCCGCCGCCACCTACCGCCACGACATGCGCCGCAAGACGGTGGCCACCGAGCCCGCCGCCGCCTACCGCAGCGCGGAGCGCCCCAAGAATCCGCGCAACGAGGCGGAGGAGCGTCACCAGGCACGCAGCAAGCGTGGCTCGCCCGTGCAGGGCCGCAAGAAGGCCCCCAGCGAGATGGGCATCACCCGCAGCGGCGGCCCGCGCAAGCGCCTGCCCATCCACGGCGGCTGAGCCACCCGGCCAGCACCAGCCACGTCCACGCGCCCGGGCCCACGGCCGGAGCGCCCGCGCAGCCACCCACCTCCTCGGGCACCACCGTCTGCCCGCAGGGGGTGAAGCACCGGCACGCGTCCTCGCCCTCGGGCGCCAGGCGCGCGCACACGCTCCCGGCTCCGCACTGCGCGTCCCGCGTGCACGTGGCCCCGTAATCGCCCTCCTGTAATGCGTGCAGGAGGCAGCGGCCCGGCCCCTCCTCCGTCACCGCGACGCAGGAGAGTTCCCCGGGGCACTCCACGTCGCGCGTGCACGGGGCTCCGCACAGGGCCTCGGGCGCGAGCACCGGGCCCGGTGTTTCCGGCGCCTCGGCGAGGAAGGGCTTCACGAAGTCCTCGAGCAGTGCCTCCACCCGGACGTTGACGGCGTCCGTGCGGCACGCCACGTCACCGCTCGCCGTCACGCCCGCGAGCACCTCGCGCCCGTCCGCGCCTCGCACCAGCACCGGCCCGCCGCTGTCACCCACACAGCTCATCGCCGGCGCCGGCCCGGCGTGGAAGGCGCTCGGCTCCACCCGCGTCACCCGGAGCATTCCCTGGCGTCGACGGCCCGCGGGCGCGGTGGCGTCCTTCGTATCGCCGAAGCCCACCACGCGCGCCAGGCTGTCCGGGGCCAGGGTGCCCCAGCCCGGCTCGGGCAACGGCAGTGGCGGCACCTCCACCCGTGAGGCCAGCCGCAGCAGCGCCGCGTCGTACGCGTGCGTCGAGGGTTCGTAGCGGGGATGGCGCACCGCTCGCGTCACCCGGACGAAGCGCCCGCCCGGCCGTGGTTCCGGCAGCAGCCACTCCCCGAGGAAGACTTCGTGATCGCCCTGCGTGCCGAACACGTCCAGACAGTGCGCCGCCGTCAGCACCACGTCCGGGGCGATCAGCGAGCCCGTGCACAGCAGCGTCAGCGAGTCTTCCTCACACCGCGTCCGGCGCGCGAGCAGCGCCACCACCGCCGCGTCCTCCGGAGCCTCCGTGCCTCCGATCACCGCGTCCGCTCGGGTGCTCGGGTGCGTTGGGTCCGCAATGGGCGCGCAGGCGCACAGGGCCAGCACGGTGAGGAGGACGGTGGCTCGGTGCACGGGGGGGTGGGTTGCTCTACTCCGCGGGCTCCTGGCGCGCCGCTTCCGCCAACGCCTCCGTCTCCTCGCGCAGCGTGATCAGCCTCGCTCGGTGCCGGGTGAGCTGCACCTCCAGCCGCTTCGCCTCCGCCGCGTCTCCTCGCTGCTCCGCCGCCAGTCGCTCCTGCTCCAGCCGCTCCACGTCCCGAACCAGAAGCTCCGTGACGCGCACCATCTTCTTGTGCTTCCACGCCGCCGTCTGCGGCTTCTCCGGCTCGATGGGGTCGTTCTGCTGCGGCGGCGGGTTCTCCACCTCGGGCTCCGGCACCACGTCCCCCGGTTGGATGGGCACCACCGTCGCCCGGCGCCCCTCCACCACCACCTCCGTCTGGGCCTTCACCGGCTCGGGCGTCGCCGGCACGGGGGCGGGCGACACGGGCTCCGGCTCGGGCGACACCGGGGCCGCCGTCACGGGCGACACCGGCGCCGCCGGGGCCACCTCGGGCTCCGGCGCGAGCAGGAGGAAGCGCACCGCCAGCGCGGCCCCCAGCAGCAGGGTCGCGGCGAGCGGTGCGATGACACGGACTCTGGACTTCATCGTGGCCTCACAGGCGTAGCTTCCAACCGTCCGGGTGC
>NZ_DASVWK010000518.1:0-19727 GCF_036389735.1 Archangium sp.
GGGCCGTGGACCGGCTCTTCTTCCCGCCCGCTTCCCAAGGGAGCCGGGCAGGGCTCCCTGAAGTGAGGCCGCTCACCCTGTCCGTGACCCTGGGGGGGAGGGGACTTCCACAAGGGGTACCCGGAAATGGTAGGAATCCACTTGTGATGCTGCTCCTCATGGGAGGTTGGTAGATGACGCGGAATCGGCTTTTGATTGGCCTGGGACTGGTGTCCCTGGGCGCCCTCTCTTCCTCGTGCCGCCGCGAGTCGCCCGCGCCCGAGCCCGCGCCGACCGTCGCCGCGGCCCCCGCGCCCGAGGCCGTGCCGGCCGCTGCCCCGGAGCCCGCGAAGCCCAAGATGAGCCACGAGAAGCTCGTCTCCTTCTTCCGCCTGTCCGCCGCGGCCAAGGCCATCAAGCCGCCCGCTGACACTCCGGCGCAGGTGGCGCTCGGGCAGAAGCTCTTCTTCGAGAAGCGCCTCTCGAAGAACCACGACATCTCCTGCAACAGCTGCCATGACCTGGCCACTTTCGGCGTGGACGGCAAGCCCACCTCCGAGGGCCACAAGGGCCAGAAGGGCAACCGCAACGCGCCCACCGTCTTCCACGCCGCGGGCCACGTCGCCCAGTTCTGGGACGGACGCGCCGCCACGCTCGAGGATCAGGCCGCGGGCCCGATGATGAACCCGTTGGAGATGGCCATGCCGGGCGACAAGCGCGTGCTGGCCACGCTCAACTCCATTCCGCAGTACGTGGCCGAGTTCAAGACGGCCTTCCCCGCGGACAAGAAGGCCGTGAGCGTGACGAACGCCGCGCGCGCCATCGCCGCCTTCGAGCGCAAGCTCCTCACCACCTCGCGCTTCGACCTGTTCCTCGCGGGCGACGAGAAGGCGCTCACCGAGCAGGAGCGGCGCGGGCTGGAGCTCTTCGCCTCCTCGGGCTGCACCACGTGCCACAACGGGCCGTCGGTGGGCGGCACCTCCTTCCAGAAGCTGGGCGTCATGGAGGACTACCCCACCGAGGACCAGGGGCGCTTCGCGGTGACGAAGAACGAGGAGGATCTGCGCAAGTTCCGCGTGCCCACGCTGCGCAACGTGGAGAAGACGGGGCCCTGGTTCCACGACGGCTCCGTCACGGAGCTGCCCACGGCGGTGCGCCTCATGGGCAAGCACCAGCTCGGCATGACCTTCACCGACGCCGAGGTGGATGACATCGTGGCCTTCCTCAAGAGCCTCACCGGCGAGCTGCCCGGCTCCGGACTGCTCTCGCCGCCCGAGCTGCCGCCGAGCACGGCCGCCACGCCGAAGCCGGATCCGACGTAAAGCTCGCCTCCCGGCCAGGGGGGCGCTAGGAGAGGAGGGTTATGAACACCCTCCTCTCCATCCATTCGTACCTGCGCTACCTCGTCCTGCTCGTGGGCGTCGTCGCCGTCGCCTACTACGCCTTCGGGCTCGCCACGAAGCGTCCGGTGGACAAGCTCGTGCGCATCCTGGGCTCCAGCTTCGCGGGCCTGCTCGACACGCAGATTCTTCTCGGCATCATCGGAGTGGCCATGGGCCGCTACTTCCCGGCGCTCATCGGGCACATCGTGATGATGGTGCTGGCGGCCGGTCTGGCCCACGCGCTGCTGGTGATGAACCGCAAGCGCCCCAACCCTGGCTATCTGCTGCCCCTCATCGGCGTGGGTGGGGCGCTCGTGCTGGTCGCGGGCGGCATCTTCGCCATCGGCCGTGGCCTGCTGAGCGGCGTCTACCTCTGACAAGACGGATACGGGCGGCATGGTGTCGAGTGTCGAGTGGGGCCTGCTGTTCCTCGCCTCCCTGTGCTTCGCGGTCGGCGGAACGTTCATGAAGCTCTCGGAGGGAGTGACACGTCCGCTTCCGACGCTGGCCTTCCTGGTGCTGTTCCTGCTCGGGGCCCTGCTCCAGGCCTTCGCGATGCGCAGGGCGGATCTCGGCGTCGCCTACATCGCGGTGCTCGGACTGGAAGCGGCCCTGACGCTCGTCTTCAGCGTCACGCTCTTCCGGGAGGGCCTGTCGCCCGCTCGCGTCCTGGCGGTGGCGCTCATCCTCGCGGGGGTCGTCCTGCTGCGCCGGACATAGTCCGCGGCTCGTGCGGGCTCCCTACAGCGCCGCGATCACGAGCGGTGCCGCCGTGAGCCGCACCACCTCGACCAGGGGGCCCCAGCGCCTGCCCTCCAGCACTCCGCCCAGTCCTCCCATCGAGGCCAGGAACCAGGCCGCGAACACGAGCTTCACGGACTGGGACAGCGAGGCACTTCGGACCAGGAACAGCACCGTGACGAGCAACGTCAGTGCCCCCACTCCGCCGACGTAGAGCGCCACCCGGCGCGAGGCGCGCACGTCGAACCGGGGCCGGCCCGATACGACCTCGGGGACGGAAGCGCCTGTCCCGGGCGGGCGCCACTCGGGCGGCATGACCCAGAGCTTGAGCTTGTCCATCAGCCGGGGAGTCTCGCCGCAGAGGGCCACGAGCTCGCGGAAGGGAGCCAGGGCGGCCACCAGCGGGTTGAACGTGCGGACCGGCTTGACCGTGCCGTAGGTGACGGGCTCCTCCTCGGGCTCGAAGGTGCCGAACAGCCGGTCCCAGACGATCAACATGCCGCCGTGGTTCTTGTCCAGGTAGCGACCGTTGCAGGCATGGTGCACGCGGTGGTGCGAGGGTGTCACGAGGACCCACTCGAGGGGCCCGAGCTTGCCGATCAACTCGGTATGTACCCAGAACTGGTAGAGCGTGTTGATCGCCGCCGCCGTGGCGAACATGGCCGGGGGAAAGCCGAGCAGGGCGAGCGGCAGGTAGAAGACGCGCGAAACGAGCGGCTGGATGGGTCCCTGTCGGAGGGCCACGGCCAGGTTGTAGTCCTCGCTCTGGTGGTGTGGTGCGTGCGCCGCCCAGGCCAGGTTCATGCGGTGCGAGGCGCGGTGGAACCAGTAGTAGCAGAAGTCCACGCCGAGCAGCAGGCCCGCCCAGGCCAGCGCCGAGGAGGACGGGATATCGAAGAGCCGGCGGGCGTGGAGGGCCAGGTAGGCACCGGCCAGCAGCCCCACGGCCACGACGGTGAAGACCGTCTGTGCGGAGCCCAGGGCGAGGTTGGTGAAGACATCCGGGCCTCGGAACACGCGCCGGCCACGGAGGCGCCCGCCCAGCCACTCGATGCCCATCAGGAGGAAGAAGAGGGGGATGGACAGTGTGATGAGGCCCATGGCGGACCTGGAGTCTACCGCGAGCGTTCCCTTCCGAGCCCCTCCCGCTTCAGTCTGACACCCAGCGCCGCCGCCGCCAGGGCGATGAGCGCACCGACGGTGAAGGGCGCACTGGCGCCGAGGGAGGAGTAGAGCGCGCCACTGGCCACCGGCCCGACGGTGCGCGCGAGCCCTCCCGAGGACTGGGCCAGGCCGAGCGTCAGTCCGAGATAGGACGGGTTCGCCGCCTGGGAGGCGAGGCTCGCCAGGAGGGGCTGGATGAGGCCCATGCCCGTGCCGAGCACGGCCACGGCTCCGACCAGCGGGACGGGTTGGTGGGCGAGGCTCACCCCCACCATGCCGGCGGACACGAGCAGCGCGCCGATGACGAGCAGGCGCACCTCGCCCAGGGCGTGCGACAAGGGGCCGATGAGCCCGCCCTGGATGATGAGCCCCAGCCCGCCCAACAGCGCGAAGATGTAGCCCACCTCCTTCGAGCCCCAGCCGAGGCGCGTCTGGGCGAGGAGGGCGAGGGCCACCTGGAGCGTCGTCATCGCGAGGAAGACGAGGAAGTAGAGCACCATCACGAGCACCAACGCGCGTCGCCGCGGTGTCTCCCGGAGCACGCTCGACCGCGAGGGCGGCTTCGAGGTGGAGCGGGCCTCGGGCGGGTGCGTCTCGGGCATGGCCACCAGCACGCCGAGCGCCCCCAGCAGGGCGAGTGCTCCGGCCGCGAGCGGAGGCAGCCAGACCCCCCCCTCCGCGAGCAGGCCACCGAACATGGGGCCCAGGACGAGTCCCAGGCCGATGCCGGCTCCGAGCCGGCCCATCGTCCGCGCGCGGGTATCGGGCGTGGAGATGTCCGCGAGGGTGGCCTGGCAGGCCGCGAGGTTTCCCGAGGTGGCGCCCGCGAGGATGCGCGAGGCGAAGAGGAGCGGGAGCAGGAGCAGGTGGCTGGCCAGGGCGAAGAGGCCCATGGCGAACGCGTTGGCCAGGAGGCTGAGCAGGATGACGTGCCGGCGTCCGTGCCGGTCCGAGCGTCTCCCGAGAAGGGGAGTGGCGAGGAGCTGGGCGAAGGAGAAGCAGCCGAGGAGCACGCCCACCGTCCGCGCCGAGCCGCCCATCGACTGCACGTAGAAGGGCAGGAGCGGGATGACGATGCCAAAGCCCACCAGGTCGAGGAACACCGTGAAGAAGACGAGCGCCTCGACTCGGCGGAACTGCCCTGGGGGCGTGGGGGCCATGGGCCCACTCTAGGTCGCCGACCAGGCATCCGGGCAGATGAAGCGGCTGGAGGCGCGCTTCCTGGAGCCATCGACTTCGTTGAAGCGCAACCCTTGCGTCCGGACGCAGCCCTTGCACCCGGAAGCCCCATGGGAAGGGAGGGTCCAGAGGGCCCGCGGCGCTGGCACGGTGCTTGGAATGGCAATGCTCCGTGTCCCCGTCCCTGGAAATACCCACGCCTTCCGAGGAGCTGATGCGGCGGTACAACGTCGCCGGCCCCCGGTACACCAGCTACCCCACCGCTCCCGAGTGGCGACCCGAGTTCGGCACGGAGGACTACGCCGAACGGCTCGACGCGGCTGGAACTGTTGGGGCCGATGAACCCCTCTCCCTGTACGTCCACCTGCCGTTCTGCCGCAGCCTCTGCTGGTACTGCGGGTGCAACGTGGTCATCTCCAAGGACCGGAGCGCGGCGGACGCCTACATCGACCACGTCCTCCAGGAGTTGGAGCAGGTGGTGGGACGGCTTGGCCCCCGGCGCAAGCTGTCCCAGGTGCACTGGGGCGGCGGTACGCCCACGTTCCTCTCCGAGCCGCAACTCGAGCGTCTGTGGAGCGGGCTCACCCGGCACCTCTCTCCGGTAGCGGACGCGGAGGTGTCCATCGAGGTCCACCCGGCCGTCACCACCCCGGAGCAGCTCTCCCTGCTGCGGCAGCTCGGCTTCAACCGCATCTCCATGGGACTTCAGGACTTCGATCCGAAGGTGCAGGCGGTGACCAACCGCCTCCAGCCCTTCGAGCAGACGCGGGCCCTGCTGGAGCACGCGCGGGGCCTGGGCTTCTCGGGCGTGAACTTCGACCTCATCTATGGGCTGCCGTACCAGAACCCGGAGAGCTGGGCGCGCACGCTGGAGCAGGTGCTGTCACTGCGGCCGGACCGCCTCGCCGTCTACTCCTTCGCCTTCATCCCGGACGTGCTGAAGCACCAGAAGCGCATGCCCGCCGAGGCGCTGCCGGATGCCCAGACGAAAATGGGGCTGTTCCGCTCGGCCTGGGAGGCCTTCGTGGAGGCGGGGTACCGGCCCATCGGCATGGACCACTTCGCCGTGCCCGAGGACGAGCTGGCCCGAGCCCAGGAGCGGCGCGCGCTGGGACGCAACTTCCAGGGCTACACGGTGAAGGCGGCCTCGGACGTGGTGGCCTTGGGCGCCACCGGCATCAGCGACGTGGGCGGGGCCTACGCGCAGAACGTCCGCGCCCTGCCGTATTACTACGAGCGCGTCCGCGAGGGCCGCTTCGCCACCGAGCGAGGCATCCGGCTCACCGAGGATGACCGTCGTCGCCGGGGCATCATCACCCAGCTCATGTGCAACTTCTGGGTGGACCTGGGCGAGGACGGCACGGGCGACTTCACGGAGGAGTTGGAGCGGCTCGCGCCGCTGGAAGACGATGGGCTGGTACGTCGGGAGGGGACCCAGCTCGAGGTAACCCCCTTGGGGCGGCTGTTCGTGCGCAACGTGGCGATGGTGTTCGACACCTACCTGCGCCGGAGCGAGCGGCCCCGTTTCTCTCGGACGGTGTGAACATGGACGCCATCGACATCCTGATGAACGAGCATCGCCACATCGAGCGTGTCATCGATGTGCTCGAGCGGTCCGTGGCATACGGACGGGGCGGGGGGGACGTCTCCCCGGTGCTGTTCGAGCGGGCCGCGCACTTCCTCCTCACCTTCGTGGATGGCAGCCACGACGCGAAGGAAGGCGAGGTCTTCCAGGCCATCACCTCGCGGGGGCTACCGTTGGGCGAGGGGGTGCTGGCGGCGCTCTCCGGTCAGCACGTGCTGGGGCGGGAGCTGGCGGAGGAGCTGCGCGAGATGGTACGGGCGGTGATGCGGGGCGAGAAGGAGCGCGAGGAGATGTACGCGCTCGCGGAGCGCTACGTACGCCTGCACCGGGGCCACACGGAGGTGGAGGAGGGGCGCTTCTTCCCACTGGTGCGGCGGTTGCTGCCCGTGGACGTGATGGAGCGGGTGCGGGCGAAGTTCGCGCGCATCGAGGCCGCGCACGGCTCGCTGGCCGAGGCGGCGGATGCGCTGGAGCTGGCCTTTCCGCTGCCGGCCACCGCCCCGCGCTGGGTGAACGGTGGGAGAACCCATCAACCGTGGGGTGGGCGAGGCGCGCCATGAAGCGCATCCTGGTGGTGGACAGCGAGCCGGTGGCCACGGGGGCGCTGTGTGACCTCCTGTCGATGGATGGGTATGCCGCCGTGGGCTCCTGCGGGGCGGAGGAGGCCATGAATCGCCTGCGCAGCGAGTTCTTCGACGCGCTCATCACCGACGTGGAGCTGCCTGGAGGACACGGGCTGGAGGTGATTCGCACGGCGCGCAAGGCTCGGCCGGGCACCCCGGTGCTGCTGGTGACGGGGCATGTGAACTCGCTGGCGTCCGCGGCCGCCGTGTCCCTGGGCGTGTGCCGGGTGCTGGGCAAGCCGCTACGCTACGAGACGCTCATCTCCGAGCTACAGACCTGCATCAAGGGCCGCTGAGCGTCACGGGCCGTGAACCCATCCCAAGAGTGGGAAAGGCCCCCGGAATGGATGTCCGGGGCCCCCGGTTGATTCTCCAGCCGACAGTCGCGGGGATTCTTTGGGATACTTTCGGAGGACCCCCTGGGCTTTCGCCTCGAAACGTGACAAACGGCAATGGCCGCACTCCCGCAGGGATCGGCCTCCGGCTCAACTCATGATGCCGGACAAGAAAGAAGACGAGTAAATGGCAATCGGTACCGTGAAGTGGTTCAACGACGCGAAGGGCTTTGGGTTCATCACGCAGGACGGCGGGGGCGAGGACCTCTTCTGCCACCACAGCGCGATCCAGTCCCAGGGCTTCCGCTCCCTCCAGGAAGGGCAGAAGGTCGAGTTCGACGTCGCCCGCGGCCCCAAGGGCCTCCAGGCGCAGAACGTCCGCCCGGTCTGACGAGCGCGTCCAGCTTTAGAAAAGGCCCGACCTCCTCGTGAGGTTGGGCCTTTTTCATTTGGGTACATCGGCGTTGCGCGGCGCCCCCCTGGGGCGTAGGGAATCGCATCTCCCATGTCCGCGCTCGCCCAACTGCTCGAAGCTGTTCGCAAGGAAGCCCGCCCCGGAATCTGGTCCAACGGGGTGAACCTCTCCCGTGCCGGTGCCGTCTCGCTCCAGGCCCAGGGCCCGAATGAGCTGGAGCTCCGGGTGAAGGCAGCGGGGCGCCCGGTTGCCCTCACGGTCATCCTGTACCCGGGCGACGAAGCCTGGGAGTGCGACTGCCCCAGCCGGGTGGATCCGTGCGAGCACGTCGTGGCGGCGGTCCTCTTCGTTCAGCAGGCGGAGAAGCAGGACAAGCCCCTGGAGACGATCGCGAACCGGTTGTCCCGCGTGGTGTACCGGTTCACCCGCGTCTCGGGAGGGCTGGAACTCCACCGTGCGCTCGCTCACCCGGACGGGACGGAGGAGCCCCTCGAGGAGAGTCTCGCCTCCCTGGTCGCGAAGCCGGTGAAGGCCGCGAAACTTCAGGTCGAGCAGTCGGACCTCCTCGCGGATCGTCTCCTGGAGCGCCGTACGCGTGGGGCACTTCCTCCCGAGAGGCTGGACGCGCTGCTCCAGGTGCTCCAGCAGGCGCGGAACGTCCTGCTCGATGGGCAGCCCGTTGCCGTCTCGGAAGAGGTCGTCGTCCCACGGGCGCTCGTCGAGGACCGTGGTGCGCAGCTGGTGGTGACGGTGATGCGCGATCCCCGCATCGTGGAGGTCGTGAGTCCGGGCGTCGCGTTGTGCGGCGATGCGCTGGCCCGTCTGGGTGAGACCTCGACGACGGGAGCGTGGCTCCAGAACCTTCCAATCGTCCGCACCTTCCCATCCGAGCAGATGGGGGAAATCTCCTCGAAGGTGCTCCCGGAGCTGGGCCGTCGCATGCCGGTCGAGGTCCGCAGCCGGCGCCTGCCGCCCATCGACCGCGAGTTGAAGCCGCGCGTCCTGCTGGAGCTCAATCAACTGGAGTCGGGGCTGTCCGTCCTGCCCACGCTCGTCTACGGGGCGCCGCCGTCGGTGCGAATCGACAATGGGCGGATGGTCTACCTGCGCGGGGCCGTGCCTCTGCGCGATGAAGCGGCCGAACAGCGGCTCATCCATCAACTCCGGGACGAGCTGAATCTGGTGCCCGGACGGCGGTTGACCGTGCAGGGCCAGGAGATGGTGCGCTGGGCGGACAAGCTCCGGCGCTGGCGAGGGGACCTTTCCGGAGACGCGGCGGGCCTCGTGAGCCCGAACGTCCAACTCCGACCCTCCCTCCGGGTGGAATCCGCTGCCTCCGGGCCGGGTGTTCCCGAGGTGCGCTTCACGCTCGAGTTCCAGGTGGAAGGAGAGAAGGGCGAAACGCGGACCGTGGACGCGGCGGCGGTCCTCCGGGCGTGGACGGAGGGGCTGGGGCTCGTGCCGCTAGATGGAGGAGGTTGGGCGCCGCTGCCTCGGGCCTGGCTGGACAAGAACGGACAGCGCGTCGCGGATCTGCTGGCCGCGCGGCAGGCGGATGGCCGGGTCTCCAACCACGCCCTGCCGGAATTGAGCGCGCTGTGTGAGTCGCTCGAGCAGCCGCCTCCGCCGGGACTCGACCGGCTGGCGCCGCTGATCGACGGCTTCGAGAAGCTCCCGCCACCGAGCCTGCCGGGAGATCTCTCCGCCACGCTGCGCTCCTACCAGCAGCAGGGCGTGAGCTGGCTCGGCTTCCTCCGGGGCGCGGGGCTCGGGGGAATCCTCGCCGACGACATGGGCCTCGGGAAGACGCTCCAGACGCTGTGCGTGCTGGGTCCTCGCTCCCTCGTCGTGTGCCCCACCAGTGTGCTTCCGAACTGGGCCGCGGAGCTCAAGCGCTTCCGCCCGTCGCTCAAGGTGTGCGTGTACCACGGGCCCGGTCGTGCCCTGGACGAGGCCGCCGATGTGACGCTCACGACGTATTCCATCATGAGGCTGGACGCGGCCGTGCTCGGAGGGCGCACCTGGGACGCGCTCGTGTTGGACGAGGCCCAGGCCATCAAGAATCCGGAGAGCCAGGTGGCGCGCTCGGCCTTCGGGCTCAAGGCCAACTTCCGTCTGGCGCTGAGCGGAACGCCCCTCGAGAACCGGCTGGAGGAACTCTGGAGCTTGATGCACTTCACGAACCCGGGCCTGCTTGGTGGACGGAGGCAGTTCGAGGAGCGGCTGGCCCGGCCGATCACCGAGGGGAATGCCGAGGCGGCGGACCGGCTGCGCAAGCGCATCCGGCCCTTCGTGCTGAGGCGCCTCAAGCGGGATGTCGCGCCCGAGCTGCCGCCGCGCACCGAGTCCGTGATGCACGTATCGCTGGATGAGCGCGAGCGTGCCGTCTACGACGCGGTGATGGCGGCGACGCGCGCGGAAGTGGTCGCCCTGCTGAACGAAGGGGGCAGCGTGCTGAAGGCGCTGGAGGCCCTGCTCCGACTTCGCCAGGCGGCCTGCCACCCGGCGCTCGTTCCGGGCCAGCAGGCCAACTCGTCGTCGAAGGTGCAGACCCTCGTCGAGGCCCTGAGTACCGCCGTGTCGGAGGGGCACAAGGCGCTGGTGTTCTCGCAGTGGACCTCGCTGCTCGACCTGCTCGAACCGCATCTCAAGGCGAGCGGAATCGCCTTCGACCGCCTGGATGGCACGACGACCAATCGAGGAGAGATCACCTCGCGGTTCCAGGCACCGGAGGGAGCGCCAGTGTTGTTGATGTCGCTCAAGGCGGGCGGAACCGGACTGAACCTCACGGCGGCGGACCATGTGTTCCTGATGGATCCGTGGTGGAACCCGGCGGTGGAAGCACAGGCGGCGGATCGTGCACACCGCATCGGACAGGAGCGTCCGGTGATGGTGTACCGGTTGGTGTCGCAGGGCACGGTGGAGGAGCGGATTCTCGGGCTTCAGGAGAAGAAGCGCGCGCTCTTCGAAGCGGCCCTCAGCGAAGCCTCGGCCGCGACGGCCATCACCCGCGAGGATCTGCTCCAGCTCTTCTCCTGAACCTCACCCCGGTTTCGGGGGACCCAGGCCCCTGCGGGAAGCACTCGTCTTCCGGTGTGGACGACCGTCTGACAGGGTGGATGCTCCTGGGAGGGGGCGGGGGCATGGTAAGGGGAGGAAAGCGCCTGATTTTCCAAGGCAATCGGACCTACCCGCCTGTACCGCACTGCTGGCTCATGCCCTGCAGTGCGCGAGTCTCATGAACCTACGAACCAAGTATCTCTTCCCACTGGTCCTGACGTGCTGTTTCGGTTGTATCAATGTCCCCGACATCGAGGAGCCGGGGACCCACCTGCCTGGAGCGGGAACCCATGACGGTTTCTCCCTGGGCATCTCCGGGTCCAGGCAAGCCAGCGTCCTCCAGGGCAACCTCCACACCTTCCAGCTGCTCCTCACGCGGAACGATGGCTTCAGCGACAGCGTTTCGGTCGGCCTGGTGAACCCGCCGGTGGGAATCTCTGCGCAGCCCGCCACGATTGCTTCTGGCAGCACAAGCGCATCCCTGACGGTAACGGTGGGCGCGAACGCGGATCCCGGAACCAAGATGCTCACGGTGCGAGCGATCTCGGGCTCGCAATCCCAGGACCTCACGGTGGAACTCACGGTGGTGCGGCTGGGCGATTCCCTGGTGAAGTGGATGAACCCCAGCCAGGGAGTGGTGTACGTGAAGGACTCGGTTCAGTTGCAGGTCGGGGTGGAAGGGACGCCGACGGACTTCGTTGAACTGCTGAAGGGGACAACCGTCTTGGCGCGGATTTCCGGGCCCTCGTACCAGTACACCTGGGATACGACCCAGGAGCCCGAGGGGAATTACCAACTCACGGCCCGTGCGACACAAGGTGGCAAGACGTTCACGAGTCCGGCGCTTACCGTCACGGTGGATCACACCGCGCCCACCGTGCAGACGCGTATGCCGGAGGCGGGTGCCTCCAATGTCTCCGTCCGCGAGAAGATCCGGGTGTCCTTTTCCGAAGCGTTGAAGGCCTCCACGGTGACTGACTCCTCGGTGGTGGTGAGCGCGGGGGGCACGAGCATTGCCAAGACGTTCTCCCTGTCCACGGATGGAAAGACGCTGACGGTGACCCCAACGGGTTCGCTGCCGGTTTCGAGCACGGTCACCGTCAACCTGGGGACTGCCACGGCCCCGCTGACGGACCTCGCGGGCAACATGGTGGCCTCGTCGGCCTCATGGTTGTTCTCGGTTCCCGCCTGGCTTCCCGTTGGAGGCGCCCTCAGTGCGGTTTCGGAGAACACTCCCGCCGAGAATGTGGCCATGAAGGTTGGAGAGGATGGCTATGCCGTGGTTGCCTGGACCGAGCCCGACGGCAGCGGGGTAAAGAGCATCTATGCCCGGCGATGGAACGGGACGACTTGGGAATCGCTGGACGGGGCACTGAGCGGAGTCACTGGAAATACCAACGCAGACATGCCCGCTCTGGCGATCACTCCCCAGAACCAGATCTATCTCGTGTGGCAGGAGGTTCAGTCCAATGGGACCAGCGTCAATCTCCATGGCAAGAAGTGGAGTGGGGCCTGGGAGGAGCTACCGGCGTTTGAATCATTGAGTGGCGCCAACAAGCGCACCCGTCCGGCTCTTGGGCTCGCCAATTCCAACACTCCTTTCGTTGCAATGACCTACTTCGATGGTGCAACGGCCTATCTGGATGCTCTGTATTGGCTGAATCCGACCTACAATGCTTGGACGGCTCAATTCAATGTTGAGCAGCCCAACACCGTTCATGATGTCGGGACCGTCCAGATTGCCACTGTGGTTGAGCAGAATGCGGAGGTTGTTGCGTATGATGCCTATTCTGATGCTCAAGGTGTCCGAGGAATTGCCGTACAAAGAGGTCCCTCCTCCTCCAGCCTTCTGGGTGGCGGAGTGGTCACCAGCCCGGCCAAGAGGAAGGCCACTCAGCCCTCGCTTGTGCTGGATGGGGCCGACAATCCATACATTGCCTGGCAGGAGTGCCCGGAGAGTTCCGACCAATCAGGCTGTGACATCTATGCAGCACGATGGGATGGCTCTGCGTGGTGGATGCTCGGCACGCTTGTCAGCAGTGGCTCGACGGACAGCACTGCTCCCTCGCTGGTGATGGGCAATGACGGGCGTCCCATCGTCGCCTGGAGTGGCTTCTCCTCCACGGAGCGGTCCATCCTGGTGAGCCGTTGGACGGGCAGCGAATGGCGTAGCCTGGGAGGACGCATCAGCGCTGTCACGGGGAGCAGCACGGCGGCTTTCAAGCCCACTCTGACCCTCGACAAGAGCGGTCAGCCAATGGTCGCCTGGCATGAGTCCGATGGCACGGCCTCCAACATCTACGTCTACCGCTACAATTACTAGCATCGCGGTCAGGGGTCCGATGAGGACGGATCCTCTCGTCCTCCCGTGAGAAGCGGGAAGGCTCGTTCGTGGCCTTCCCGCGTCGACGTTTCACGGCGCGTGGCTCGCTCGAAGGACACCACGCTCCGGGTCAGCGCTGGGAAACCCAACTCCCGGGAGAGTTGTTTGAGCTGCTGCCAGAACAGGGGCTCGGGTGGCACTGGCTCCAGGGTACCCACTCCAAGGGTGTTGTTGCTCTCTGAGGAGCCACGCAGCAGTGCACAGTCCTCGAAGGCCCTGGCGAAGGTCTCGATGCGCTCCGCCAAGCCTCGTGGTTCCTCGAACGCGATGTTGAGCACCCCGACTCCTCCGGGCGCGAGCCTGCGCCGGGCAGCTTCGAAGAAGGGGAACTCCTTCAGGTGGCCCGGTGTTCCATGCTCCGAGAAGGCATCGAGGAAGATGAGATCGTAATGAGGCCCCTCCTGTCCCAGGAAGCGGGCTCCGTCCTCCACCGCGATGCGGAGCCGGGAGTTCCCACGGAGGCTGAAGAAGCGCCGGGCTATCTCCACCACCACGGGGTTGATCTCCACCACGTCCACCACGACTCGAGGCAGGAGTTGGTGCAGCAGCATGGGGAAGGTTCCCCCGCCAAGGCCCACCACCAGCACGCGCGAGCGGCCCTGGGTGAAAGCCAGCCCGGCCATCGCCACGCGCACGTAGCTCAACGGCACCGCCAGGGGGTCGCTCTTGAGGAAGACACTCTGGCGCGAGCCATGTGGACTGTCGAAGCGGAGCGAACGCTCGTCGCCCTCGTCCACTACGAACACGGTGCCGAAAGGAGAGGGGGCCTCGTGGATGACCTCTGGCTTCGTTCCGGATCCCATGACTTTGTTCCGTTCCAGGACTC
The DNA here is from genome assembly GCF_036389735.1 of Archangium sp. Classification (GTDB taxonomy): domain Bacteria; phylum Myxococcota; class Myxococcia; order Myxococcales; family Myxococcaceae; genus Archangium. The sequence continues at coordinate 13,673 of NZ_DASVWK010000518.1, forward strand.
AGGGTACTTGGGCCAGCATCGCGGAAGGTGGGCCGCTTACCCTAGCGGTGCCCAGGAGCAGGCGAAGGGGCTTCCGAGGCAGGGAGGAAGCAAGTGCCCGTGTCGAAGCTTTTCCCACCAAGAAAGAATGGAATTCCATGCGAGCCTGGCCGCCTTTCGTGGGAGCGGCCATGCCTGACCGGCTTGGTGAGCCTCGCGAGGGAATCGAGGATACCAAAGATGGTGTAGAGGAGGCGCCATGGCCGACAAGCGCCGCTTCGACCTCTTCGCCCAATTCATCGTCGAGCGCTTCCCCGCTCCCCGCATCTTCGACATCGCGGGAGGGCAGGGGCGCTTGAACGAGGCCCTCTCACGCCTGGGGCGCGCCGTCACCACCTTCGACCTGCGGCACAAGCACCTGCCCGTACGCTACGCGCAGCGCATGTTCACGCTGGAGGAGCCGTGCGAGTGCGACCTGCTCGTGGGCATGCACCCGGACGGAGCGACGCGGATCATCATCGAGTACGCGGCCATGCATCGGCTGCCCTTCGCCGTGGTGCCGTGCTGCTCGGACAACAGCATGCCGTACAACCCGTGGCGGCGGCACCTGGCGGAACTGGCGCGCGAGCTCGGCTTCCCCACGGTGGAGGAGCACGTCCTCCCCATGGAGGGCCGCTCGCGCGTCATCTTCGGCGAGTTCCCCCGCTAGTCCCAGCCGCGGATGGTCACGCTCACTCGGCGCATCAGCAGCTCCAACTCCTGGCGGCGCAGCGTGGCCAGCACCCGGCCACCCACGATGGTGAGGCCTGTGAGCGTCATCACGAGGAAGCCGATGCGGTGGTCCCTCAGGCCCGCGTGTACGAGGGTGGCGGCCACGTCGAGCGTGAGGAACAGCGTTCCCAGCGCGAGGTAGGCGCGGATGTGCAGGGCCATGCCAGCGGCCACGCCCACCAGGCACGCCGCGCCGAACACGAAGGCATACGTCCCATCCGCCGCCTGCCCGAGCTGGAGCGTCAGCTTCGCCGCCGCGGGCACGTAGAGCAGCAGGCCTCCCACGATGCGCACCGCGTTCCTCGCCGCTCGCGGCAGGCTGCTCGTGAAGAGCTGGCCGAGCATCAACAGCAGCAGGCCGAGCGGCGCCAGGTACACCTCGAGGCCCTCCATGTCCGCCGAGAGCGCGCCGATGAGGAGCGCCACGTTGCAGGCAGTGGCCGCGAGCGAGCCGAACAGCCGGCTGCGCTCCACCGCGCCCAGCGCCGCGTACAGGAGGCCCGAGCCACCCGCGAGCAAGGCCGCCTCGCCCGTGGCCTCGCTGGGGAGCACCAGCGCCATGCCCACGGGCAGCAGCGCGGCGAATCGGCGTGTCGCCCGCTCCACCGGCGGAATGCCCGCCCGGCGTGCCAGCACCGTCACCCCCACCAGGACGAAGCCGAGCGCCAGTGCGAAGAGGGCATCGTGCTCGGGTCGCAGATCTCGGGCGTACAGGGCTCGCACGAGCGCGTACACGCCCACCACCGCCACCTGCACGAAGTACACGTGCCGGCCAGTCCGCTCACTCCACGCGCAGTGCAGGGACACCGCCACCACCAGCCCGATGGCCGCGCTCGCCAGCGGGAGTGCCCGCTCGTCCGGTGCGCTCATGAGCATCGCCGCCAGCGCGAGCAGTCCTCCCATCGAGATGAGCCACACGTCCCGGCCCCACCCGAGGCCCCGGGCGATGTCCTCGCGCCCGCTCCGCACCCCGACGTTGGCGACGTGGGCGAGCGCCGCCACTCCCGCCGTGCCGAGCGCCAGCGCCGCGCCGTGCAGCGAGAGGAGGGCACCGTAGGAGACCTGCTCCCGGAAACCGTCCGCGTCCGCCACGAGCCACACCGCGAGGCCGGACACGGCAGCGACTCCCCCCAGCAGCGAGGCCCATCCGGCTCCCAACCGCGACAGCGCGCCCTTCCACTGGTACGCGCCGACGAGCAGCGTGGCGGCGATGAGGGCCAGGGTCGTCGGCAGGGCAACGGATTGCGTCCAGAGTCCCGCGAGTCCATCCAGGACCTTGAACAGGAGGTTGGGGGCCGCGACCAGCGGCTCGGGTCGGCCGCCGGTGGCCAGGGCGTAGACCGTCGCGGCCAGGGCGTAGACCAGAGCACCCAGTTGGGCCCGGGCCCGCACCATGCCTTCGTCGAGCCCTCGCCAGCGGGCCACGCGTGGGCTCAAGGCGACCACCAGCAACCCCACCAGGGCGAGCACCGGCCCCGGCCAGGCGCCGAAGGTGTCCTCGCGGTGCGCCAGGGCGTGGACGAGCAGCAGGAGCCCCATGCCCAGCGCCAGGCGCCCCTGGGCCCGAGCCCAGCCCACGAGCAGCAACCCGGACCCGAGGGTGAGCGCGGCGGCCTCCAGCCCGGGTTGGAAGAAGGCCGCGAGGAAGACGAGCCACGCGGCGCGGCCCGACCAGCGGTTCAGCGCCTGGAGGAGCCGTGGACCGAGGGAGTCGGGCTCGGAGGTCAGGATCGGCCGGAGGGAGGAGAAGCGTACTCCCAACAAGCCCAGCACGAGCCCCGTGCCGGCATACACGAGCCCCGCGGCGGCGATGCCGATGAAGGCCTGGTACCACAGGTCGGGATGCGTCTCTCCGGCGGGCAACCACGCGAGGGGATTGAGCCACGTTACATTCTGGGCGAGCTCCCGCGACTCGGCGCGTACCCACTGCCCACCGGGAGGCGCCAAGGCCACCAGCGCATGTCCGAGCACGGTGTGATGGACGGCCCATAGCGCGGCCCCCGGAAGCCCGAGGAGCAGCCCCAGGTCGGCGAGGAACGGCGCCCGGAAGGAGAAGGCGAGCAACAACGCCAGGAGCGCGGCGCCCAGGAGCATGAGCGGCGGCACCACCGTCAGGGCGCGGGAGAGGACGGGCCCGCCGGCGAGCCACGCCCCCACCACGAGCACCACGCCCAACGCGGCCACTCCGCCGTGCGGGACGAGATGGTACACGCGGCCATGGCGCTCCTTTTCGAGGAGGCGCCCGAGCGCCGGTCCAAAGCGCCGCGTGGCGAGCGCCAGCAGCCAGAGTCCCACTCCAATGAGCGGGAGTCGCAGGGCGACGACATCGGGCGGCAGTGGGCGTCCCACGCGGTTGAGCACCGCCGTGAGCGCGATGAGGAGCCCCGCGGCGGCGAGCGTCCCCACGGAGCCCCGCAGGCGCCATGTGACGAAGCCTCGCGAGACGAAGGCGAGGACCGCGCTCCCGGTGAGAAGCACCCCCGCGAGAACGATTCGGGGACGCTCGCCCTCGTTCGGGAACGACATCCACCCCGTCAGGAAGGCGAGGACGACCGTGGCCACGAGGAAGGCCACGACGGCGAAGCCATCGGTGTAGAGGGGGAGACCCCGCTCGGGGAACGGCAGCCGGACCCACCCGAGCAGCCGCCGACCGTGCGGGGATTCCGTGGACTCTCCGGCCTCGCGTCCACGCAGGGCCGCGATGGCGGAGAAGCCGAGCACCAGGGCCGCGTAGAGCAGGGCCCGGTCGCTGGAGAGCGAGAGGAGGGTGCCGCTCATGCGGCAGAAGTGCACGACGGAGAGCGCGAGGCCCGACGCGGCCAGGGTACTGACGAGCCGGCTGCGGTCCCGCCTCGCGCGCAGCAGCAGGAGCGTCGAGATGAGCACGAGCGGCAGACACCCGAGCCCGGCATCCACGAGAACGGTGCCCGTGTTGACGACGCCCTCCACCCCACCCAAGGCGCGCAGGACACCCAGCGCGGCCATGGAGAGCGAGAGATCATCGAGGGGGAGGAGCGGGTTCGTCTTCCCCGTGCGGCGCATCCACGCGTCCTGGAGGATCCCGGCCACCCCGTAGAGGGCCGCCGCCAGGGTGAGCACGGTCAGCACCGTCCAATTCGCCGCGAGCACCTCGGCGGCGGAGATGGCTCCGAGGGCTCCGACGAGGAGCGCGAGGCCGCCCAGGTAGTGCAGGCCCCGAGAGCGATAACCCCCCGTGAGGTGCGCGGCCACGGCCACCAGCGCACCCGCGGCGACCTCGGGCCACCGCGCCCCCGTGCCCCATGCGGCGGTGACCCACACTGACAGGGACAGCGAGGCCACCGAGAGCACCACGCCCCAGGTCAGCAGCCAGAAGTGGAGGGCGCTCCGCTCACCCAGTCGGGCCACGGCGAGGAGTCCCGCTCCCACGGTGGCGAGGCCCACCATCCACCAGCCCGGCTCGGCTGGCAGTTCCAGGCGCGCGAGCAGCACACCGGCCAGCGCCGCGGCGAGCACCCCCGGGTGGACCAGCGCCCGGCGTCGGGGCTCCAGCACGAAGAAGGCCAGCGCCGCCGCGACCGGTGTGAAGGCCGAGGCGACATCCACCCACGGCGCCACCCCGGGCGACAGCGAGAAGGCCGAGAGCGCCCCGGCGAGCGCCCCGCAGGCCACCACCGCATGCGCGAGCGTCTCCACCACGGGCGCCGCCTGGGGATGGGCCTCGCGTGCCGAGGGCTGCATCGCCACACCCGCGACCACCGAGGCCAGCGCCACCGCCCAGAGCGTCATCCCCGCGAAGAGCGGGCTCCCCGGGGAGAGGGCATCGAAGCCCGAGGGCGCACTGGCGACGGAGAAGAGGGCCAGGGAGAGCGCTCCGTAGAGGCTCGTGGTGAGGACGGAGAGCCCGGCCCGGCTCTCCTGTTCCTTCCTGGCCCGCCACGCGGAGGCCCCGAGCGCCATCACCCCGACGAAGGCACAGAGGGTGCGCGTCCAGGGGGCGTCTCCCAGCGCCATCAAGGGCAGACCGGCCAGCAGCGAGGGGAGCAGGGCCACCCCGAGTGACACCGTGGAGGCCCCGTGCAGCAGGCGGCCCGTGGGCCTCAGCGTGAGGAGACACAAACCGGCGGCCACGGCGGAGACGGCTCCACCCAGCCCCGGGGCGAGGCCCACCAGGGAGGACAGCGCGACGAAGACGACGGGCAACAGCGCGATACCGATGCCCGCGAGGACCCTTCCGGCCGACGTCGAGCGCCGGGCGAGGAACACCCCCAGCCCGATGAACGCGGCGTGGTAGGCGAAGAGGGCGCTCGTGACGAGGAGCTGGCGGGGCACGCCGCCGAGCGCACGCCAGGCCTCGCGTACCCCCATGAGGGAGCCGCCGAGCACCAGCACCGCGCCGAGGAACCACCACACGTACTCGTGAAGCCGGGGCGTGTCGCCGCGCGCGCCGCCCGGAGCGTCATCGAGCGCCACCATGGCATCCAGCCCGTCGCCGAACGTGCCCGCGTCCCCACGCTGGAAGAGCGCCTGCCCCGAGTCCGAGGCAAGGCCGATGTCGTCCTCCACCTCGCGGGCCTCGCGCTCGGCCTCTCGCTCCGTGCGCGCCGCGTTCTCCAACGCCAGGAAGAACGTCTGACCCCAATCGGGGCGCCAGTCCTCGAGTTGCTCGAGCTTCTCGGCGAGGGCATCCGCCTTCTGCTCCAGGGCGCTCGCGTCCGCGAGCAGCGGGACGGCGAGGGCGCTCGCGACGGTGGCGCCATCGAGCGCCTCGGTGAGCCGGGTCGCGGTGAGCGGGTCGAGCAGCCGCGTGGCCTGCCAGTCGGAGATCCGCCGCTTCAGCTTCTCCTGGACGAGCATCTCCAGGTGGTCCCCGGTCGCGGGAATGAGTCTGACGCCGCAACTCGGGCACGTCTCGCTGGCGCTCTCATCGCGGAGTTCGGCACAGGCCAGGCAGATCATGGAGCCCCCATTTCCTTAACCCGAAGGGCCCGACGTGACAGGGTGGGTCGGCCCGAAGTGACGGATGACAGAGGGCCAGACTAGGCTTGTTGTGCACTTCACGAAAGGACCAACCCCCTCAAGGCGGGCCCGTCCAATAACGAGACCCCTGGAGCGAGCCGCCAGCCGACGCCCCGCGGGCTCGGCCGTGTGGGGCCCAGGGCCGATGCTTTTGGGTTCCAGCGTACCCATCCTCCTGTCGTGGCCGTGGAAATACCTGAGAGTGAGAGCGCCCGAAGGGAGCGGCTGCTGCACGCGCTTGAGAAGCTTCTCGAGCTGCCGGGGATCGAGCTTCGGTCCACGATGACCCAGGTGAGTGATTTCCTGA
>NZ_DASVWK010000519.1:0-5297 GCF_036389735.1 Archangium sp.
CTTCTCCACGCAGCCGGTGTCCTTCTACGAGACGTTCCTCCTGGGGTTGAAGGGCGGGGATGCCTCGAAGGTCATCTTCTCCGCCATCGCCGGGCCCAAGGACCTGGGCTCCTGCCCCAAGGCCAGCAGCTCCGGCACCCGCTACATCCAGCTCGCCGAGGCCACCGGCGGCGTGGTGGAGAGCATCTGCACGGCCAACTGGGCCGCCTCGCTCGAGAAGCTGTCGGAGAGTGCCTTTGGTCCCAACCGCTCCTTCCAGCTCTCCGAGAAGCCCTCGGATGCCTCGCGCATCGTGGTGCGGGTGGATGGCGTGGAGGTGAAGACCGGGTGGGTGTACGACGGCGCCTCCAAGACCGTCATCTTCGAGCGCGACGCGGCGCCCGGGCCCGGTGCGGTGGTGGCGATCACCTACCCGGTGGGCTGCTAGCGGGCTCGAGACAAAACAAAGGGCGAGGGCCCTGGAAGAGCCCTCGCCCCGGAGTTGATTGAAGCAGAGGTCTGACTACGGGGTCTCGTCCGGGGAGGCGGTCCCGTTGGGCGCCAGCACCTTGATGCCATCCACGGTGGGCGCGGTCAGATAGGTGTTGGTGGAGCCGTAGCCGAGCTGGCCGCCCTGGTTCCTGCCCCAGCAGCGAGCGGCGCCGGTGCTCAGCAGGGCGCAGGTGTGGTGGATGCCCGCGCTGACGCGATAGGCGGTGGCACCGGAGAGTTCGACTTCGGTGGGGGCCGGGGCGTTCAGAGTGATCGTGTTGCCATAGCCGAGCTGGGCGTAGCCATTGTAGCCCCAGCACTTGACGGTGCCGGTGTTCAGCAGGGCGCAGGTGTGGTCGCTGCCCGTGGTCACCTGCAGCACCTTGCTGCCCGGGGCCAGGTCGTTACCGGGCGTCGTACGGGTGGTGTAGTTGCCGTAGCCGAGCTGGCCGGAGCCGTTGTAGCCCCAGCAGCGCAGGAAGCCGTTGTCCAGCAGGGCACAGGTGTGGTTGCCGCCCAGGGAGATCTGCAGCGGGACGCCGCCACCCAGGTTGACGTCCGCGACGGCGGAGGGCTTCTGGGTGTCACCAACGTTGGTGGTGGTGCCCAGGCCGAGCTGGCCGTGGCCGTTGTAGCCCCAGCAGCGCACCTTGTTGGTGGTGGTGATGGCGCACGTGTGATTGCCGCCCGCGACGATGTCCTTCACGGTGGCGCCCACTTCGACGTCGCCGAACTTGTAGACCGGCTCGTCGTCACCCACGTTCTGGGTATGGCTGTAGCCGAGCTGGCCGGAGGCGTTGTGGCCCCAGCAGCGCACGTTGCCCGTTTCCAGCAGGGCGCAGGTGTGGTTGTAGCCGGCGGTGATCGCGGTGGCGATACCGCCCAGGTTGACGTAGCCGAAGTTGGTGATCTTATCGGCATCGCCCACGTTCTGCTTGCTGTTGAGGCCGAGCTGGCCGAACTCGTTCTTGCCCCAGCAGCGCACGAAGCCGGAGTCGAGCAGGGCGCAGGTGTGGTTCTGGCCCACGGCGATCTTGGTGGCCTTGCCCATCAGCGGCACGTCACCCGCGCTGTAGGGGTAGGGATACAGGGTGCCGGCGGCGGTGCTGGCGCCGACGGACTGGTTGTTGCCATAGCCGAGCTGGCCAAAGGTGGAGTTGCCCCAGCAGCGCATGTCGCCGGTGCTCAGCAGCGCGCAGGTGTGGGTCTCGCCGGCGCGGATGTTGTTGATGCCGGTGGTGTTTCCCTCGGCGTAGGGGTTGTCGGGGAACTGGTCGGGGGTGAGCTTGTAGGTGAGGGTGGTGGTGCCCTTGTTGGCGTCCGTCACCGCCAGCGACACCTCGCCCTGCACCAGGGCGGTGTAGTTCTGCAGGGTCGCGGGGTTGGTGGCGCCGCTGAATTCGGGCTTGGGGTCGAAGTTGGTTCCGCTCGTGGGCGTGAAGCCCCAGACATAGACCAGGGTGCTGGTGTCGCCGTCATCGGACACGCTGGCGCTGAAGGTGACGTTGTTGGTGTCCATCACGCGCTGGGCGCTGACGCTGTTGATGACGGGGTTGAAGAGGACGCTGAGGGCGGTGTCCTTGATGCCGTTGGTGGAGCCCGTCGGCTTCACCTTCGTCTTGAAGGTGGTGGTGACGGAGTGGCCCGCCTCGTTCGTCACCTTCACCGTGTGCTCGAAGGTCGTCTCGGTGGTGACGGTGGGCGAGACGTACTGGCTGACGAAGGAGCCCGCGGTGTTCGCCAGGGTGATGGCGCCGGAGACGGGGTAGAAGGTGCCGCCGTTGGGAGCCGCGGTGATGGCGTACTGGAGCGTCTCGCCCGCGGTGGCCTCGACGGCGAAGGTGACGTTGCCGCTCTGGTCGGAGCCGAGCGCGCTGGGGACGGAGATCTTCTGGATGCGCGGCAGCTTGATGATCTGCTTGTTGTTGGCCGGAGCGAGGGTGAAGACCACCGACTCGCCGTCGCGGCTCAAGGTCTGGTCAACAACGGTGCCGTTGAAGAGCTCGGTGACCTTGGTCTCGGTGCCAACGGTGGTGATGTTGAGGGCCTTGGCGCCGAAGGTGAGGGGGACGCCCTTGGGGAGGAAGGGGAGCGTGCCCTTCCAGACGCCACCGGAGAGGGTGAGGTCGAAGTTGATGTAGAGGATGTTGCCGCTCTTGTCCTTCACGTCGATCCGGATGGAGTTGACGTCGGTATAGGAGAAGGCCTGGGCGGAGGGGCCGGCGAAGAAGGCGGAGACGCGCTGGCCCTGGGAGGAGTCGGCGGCGGGCTGGAGGATGTCAGCGGCCTGGATGGCGAAGGTGGCGCTGGCGGTGCCCTGCTCCTCCTGCTGGCTGGGCGTGGTCGGCGAGGTGTTGCACCCCACCGCCAGGCTGAAGGCAGACAGGATGAGGGTCGTCTTCCTCAACGTGCGCAGAAAGTTGTTGTGCTTGATCATATCGGTCTTCGGGCCTTCCATGCGGACGCAGGTCTCCCGTGCCGCTCCATGCGGCCCGCTCGACACCACGTCATGTCTTGGTTCACCAGGAGCACTGGTCTCGCCAACCTCGGCGGCCAGCCTCACGGGGTCTGCCCATGAGCAAGCCCCGGGCCAGGAGTTAAGTGGTTGATTTCACGAGGCCCCCGGTCCGTTCCGCTCGGGAGCCCGGGGGCGGCGTGTTCAGTTCTTGAACGGGCGACCCCGGCCCCCGGGCCCGCGGGCGTGTCCAACCCGCTGAAAACACGGGCCATCGGGTGAGTCCGAAAATTGAACTCCCGTGCTCGGAATTTGAACGCGGCGGTTTCCCGGAGGGCAGACCGGCTCGACAACGGGCACCCGGTCTGGCTGGAGCCCTCTTACCCCGGTTCTCCCGGAAGGCGCTAAAGATTGTAATACAATCCGGGTTGCCCGGCTTTTCTGGCTTCGCTGCCCGGTGAACGGGTGGTCTGACAGGCAGCTCACAAATTTCCTGCATCATATTTGTCCTCGTCGGCTCATCCCTATTGAGGGGGCCGACCCCCCTCATCGCGTCCATCTGAACCAGCAGGCCTCGGGGCTCCTGTCGCCCCCGAAGTCCTGCCCGTGAATCGCCGTGGGGTAAAATGATGTCGGAAAATCTCGTCACTGCCGTTTCCGAGGGGGGCGAACCGCTCCGCCGGGAGGAGTTGCTCCTGGAGGACCTCGTGTTCGAGCGGGAGCGCAGCCGCCAACTGGTGGCCGTCAGCCAGAAGCTCTCCGACTTCGAGCGCCCGGAGGAACTGCTGGAGGGGATTCCCCGGCTGGCGATGATGCTGGTGCGCGCCGCGGCCGTGGCGCTGCTGGAGGCCGACGCGACGGGTCGCCTTACCCCGCTGGTGCGCGAGGGCCTGCCCACGGCGAGTTGCTCCGAGCGCTTCCGGGAGGTGCTCCGGGGAGAGCCCCTTCCGCTTCCCCAGGATGGCGTGGCTCCGCGCGTCCTGGAGGGCTCGGCGGGTCGGTGCGCCCTCGTCCCCCTGGGAGGCGCGGGCCGGCGGCTGGTGCTGGCGCTGGAGCTGGCCGAGGGCGGGGCCTCGCTCCACGAGCGGGACGAGGAGCAACTGGTGGTCTTTGGCTCCCTCGTGGGGGCCGCCCTGGCGCGTGTCAGCGCCAGCGCCGCGCTGCGTCAGGCGGCGGCGCGGGATGTCGCCACGCTCGCGGCCATCCGAGACGGCATCATCACCCTGGCCCATGACGGGGGCGTGCGCGCCCTCAACGAGGCGGCCGCGCGGATGCTCCGGGTGTCGCCCGCGCGGCTCATCGGCCGCCGCCTCCAGGACGTGGCCGGATTGGCCCCGCTCGGCGAGGTGCTCGGGACGGGCCGGCCCCTCTCGGACGAGATCGTCGCGCTCGCCCAGGCGGAGTTCCTCGTGCGCTCACGGTGCTACGAGGGCGGGGTGGTGGCCACCCTCCAGGAGCTGTCGGCCGCCCAGCGGCTGGCGCACAAGCTGGTGGGCTCCCAGGCCCGCTGCGGCTTCGAGGATCTCATCGGAGAGGATCCCATCTTCCTCGCCTGCCTGGAGGATGCGCGCCGGGCGGCCCGTTCGGACGTGCCCATCCTGATCACGGGCGAGAGCGGTACCGGCAAGGAACTGCTGGCCCAGGCCATCCACCGCGCCTCGCCCCAGGCCGCCTTCCCCTTCCTGGGCATCAACGTGGCCGCCTTCCCCCGCGAGCTGCTGGAGAGCGAGCTCTTCGGCTACGAGCGCGGCGCCTTCACCGGGGCGCGTGCGGGCGGCAACTCCGGCAAGTTCGAGCAGGCCGACCAGGGCACGCTGCTGCTGGACGAGATCGGCGACATGCCGCTGGAGATGCAGGCGAAGCTGCTGCGCGTGCTCCAGGAGCGGATGCTCCAGAGGCTGGGCGGCTCGCGCACCGTGCCCATCACCGCGCGGGTGATGGCCACCACGCACCACGACTTGGAGCGGTCGGTGGGGGAGGGGCGCTTCCGGCTGGACCTGTTCCACCGCCTGCGGGTGGTGCACCTGCGCCTGCCGCCGCTGCGCGAGCGCCGCTCGGACATTCCCCTGCTGGTGGAGCACCACCTGCGGCGCCAGGCCTCGCGGCTGCACCGCCGCCCGCTGCGCGTGGCCCCGCACGTGCTGGAGGCCCTGCTGCGCTATGAGTGGCCGGGCAATGTCCGGGAGCTGGCCAACCTGTTGGAGGGGGCGGCCAGCCTGCTGGCCGAGGACGAGGACGTCATCACCCGCGTGCCGCTGGCCGTGGAGCGCGCCCTCCAGCCCGCCGCGGCGTGCGTCCCCTCGGGGTCCAGGGGTCCGCTGCCGGGCGAGCCGGTGCTGCCGCTGGAGGAGGTGGAGCGCCGCGCCTTCGA
>NZ_DASVWK010000520.1:0-10517 GCF_036389735.1 Archangium sp.
CATCAGGTTGCCCACCGCGTGGCCCGCCAGCCCCTTCTTCCCGGCGAAGCGGTACTGGAACACCTCGCTCAAGGGGCTGTTGGCCTTGCCCCCGGCCAGGGCCACCAGGCAGTTGCGCACGTCCCCCGGGGGCAGCGTGCCCCGCGTGCGCCGCAGCCGGCCCGAGCTCCCCCCGTCATCACTCATCGCCACCACGGCGGTGATGTCCAGGCCCGGGTCCCCCAGCTTCGGATCCGCGCGCCGGGCCAGGCCGCGCAGCACCATGGGCAACCCCGTCCCGCCCCCCATGGCGACGATCCGCGTCGGCCGGATATCGAGCGTCCGCAGCAGCTCGTTGCGGTTGCCCGTCCGGCGCTCCTTGCGCGCCTCCCACTCCAGCGCCTCCTCGAGAGGCAGTTCCGACGACTCGAGCATGTCCCATCCCTCCAACGCCCATCCAAACCACCACCGCCGGGCCCCCCCGGCGGTGTCACCCACACACCCGAGCCACCGTGGCCCGGCCCGTACCGCTCTACCGCGCCCCCCGCGCCAGCAACACGTGCCGCACGGTGTGGAAGATGATGCCCATGTCCAGGAACAGGGAGCCGTTCTTCACGTAGTACAGGTCGAACTCCAGCTTGTTGCGCGCGTCCTCCACCGAGGCGCCGTACGGGTAGCGGATCTGCGCCCACCCGGTGAGGCCCGGCTTCACCGCCTCGCGCAGCCCGTAGAAGGGAATCTGCTGCTTGAGCTGCTCGACGAAGATGGGGCGCTCCGGCCGAGGCCCCACGAAGCTCATGTCTCCCAGCAGCACGTTGAGCACCTGGGGAATCTCGTCGATGCGCGTCTTGCGGATGAAGCGGCCCACCCGGGTGACACGGTCGTCATTGGCCCGGGCCCACACCGCGCCGTCCTTCTCCGCGTCCGTGCGCATGCTGCGGAACTTCCACAGCCCGTAACTCTTGCCGCCCAGCCCCACGCGCTCCTGCCGGTAGAAGAGCGGCCCCTTGGAGTCCAGCTTGATGGCCACCACCACCAGCACCAGGAAGGGCGCGGCGCACAGCAGCAGCGCCGAGGCCACGGCGATGTCGAAGACCCGCTTGGCCATCCGCCGCAGCGGCGTCACCGTGAGCTCGTCCGCGAAGGCGAAGTCACTGGTGCGCAGGTGCGCCACGGGGATGCGGCGCAGCACGCGCTCGCAGAAGCCGGCGGCGTCATACACCCGGCGCCCGGCCAGACGGCAGCGCAGCAGCGCGTCCATCCAGTTGGCCCCGCGCATGTCGTCCGCGGCCTGCACCACGAACTGGGCCCCGAGCCGCTCGGCCATCACGTCCACCTGCTCGGGCTCGCGGCCCTCCAGCTCCAGCCGCCGGGGATCCACCAGGGCCACCACCCGGAAGCTGTCCTCCCCACCCTGTTCGATGGCGCTCGCCACCGAGCGCGCCTTGAGACCGTCTCCGACGATGAGCACCCGGCTGGGGACGCCCACCACCGCGCGCAGCGAGGCACGCACCAGCATCGTGCCCACCAGGGCCCCCATGGCCCCGCCCAGCAGCGCCCCCGGCGGCATGCTCACCGGCAGCACCAGCGGCGCCAGCAGCATCAACACACCCACGAAGGCCGTCGTCACGCCCGCCGCCTTGAGCAGGCGCGCCCCCCGGCCCCGGTCCTCCGCAGCCACCCTCAGGTCGTACAGATCCATGAGGTAGAGCGAGAACTGGTACGTGGGAACGAAGGTGGCCCCCAGCAGCAGCAGCGCCGGCAACGACTGCGCCAGCGGCAGGTCCGCGTTCGCCGGCGCCAGCAGGACCGAACAGCCCGCGGCGCCCAGCAGACAGGCCAGGGCGATGGAGAGCCCCTCGATGAGGAAGAGCGTCAGCTTCCTGGACGAAAAGTAATGATGGAAAACCCGAAGCACGTATGTCCCTCCGACCACCTCGACGCCCTCTGCCTTGACCACCCGGCCGCGCGAAGCCCCTCTCGCGCGGCCGGGTCCCCCCCACGTCCCTACTTGCGGACGTAGTTCTTCAAGTACGGGGTGTCACTCATCTCCGCCCCGTTCAGCACGCAGCCCAGGACGGGCGCCCCGCCGAGCTGCTCCACGGCCTGGCTCACCGAGCGGGCCGGGGTGACGTTGGCCCGCACCACCATCAGCAGACCGTCCGTCTGGTGGCCGAGGATGGCCGAGTCCGCGAAGGGCAGCGTGGGCGGCAGATCCACGTACACCTCGTCGAAGTGCTCGCGCACCACCTTGAGGAACTGCTTCATCTTCGCGCTGGCGAGCGCCTGGGTGGGCTCTTCCGGCGCGGTGCCGGCGGTGATGACGGCCATGCGCGTGGACTGGAAGCGGCGCACCAGGTCACGCACCTCGCACTCCCCGGCCAGCAGCTCCGCCAGACCCGGGCGGTTGCGGATGCCGAGCACCTCGGCCACCTGCCCCCGACGCAGATCCGCGTCGATGAGCAGGATGCGCCGCTCCGGGTTGGCCCGGGCCGCCGCCAGGGCGAGGTTCACCGTCGTCACCGTCTTGCCCTCGCCGGGCATGGCCGAGGTGATGCCCACCACCTTGAGCGGCCGCAGCTCGCGCATCCGCTCCAACCGGTAGTAGAGGCTGCGGTACTGCTCCGCCGCACCCGAGGCCGGCGCCGTCAGCGACACCACCCGCCTGTCCACCGCGTTGGGAGAACCCGCCGCATCGTCCACCCGGGGAAGGAAATTCCCCGCCCGCTCCATCGTCTGCTCCATCTCATTCCTCCCGGATTCCGCGTTGTGCACTCGAAGTTCCCACTCAGTTCAGCGGCGAGTCCGATGAAGACGGCGTCACCACTCCGTTGCGCGCTCCCGTCGCGGGCATCAACACCCGCTTCTCCGCCTTCCCATGCATGTTCGGGACCACCGCCAGCACGGGGAGGGGCAGCCGGTCACGCAGCTCCTGCGTGTCGCGGATGCTGTCGTCGCGCATCTCCAGCACCACCGCGGTGAGGATGCCCAGACCCAGGGAGACGAGGAAGGCGATGAGCAGGCCGCTCATCCGGTCCGGCCTGGCCGCCGTCGTCGGAACCCCGGCCGTGGACATGACGTGGAAGAGGCTCTCGGCGCTCTTGGCCTCGAGGTCCTGGGCGATCTCCGCCTCCACCCGGCGAGACACCACGCTCTGGTACTTGGTGCGGGCGATCTCGTAGTCGCGCTGGAGCACGCCCAGCTCGTGGGCCCACTTCGGCGTGCGATCCAGCCGCTCCTGGTAGCCCCTGGCCTGCTGGTGCAGGGCCTCGATGTCCTTCTGGATGGTGGTGATGAGCTCGGACACGCGGGTGCGCTCCTGGCGCTCCACCCACTGGCGGCTCTCGGCGTCCTTGCGCTTCTCACGCATGGAGGAGAGCTCCTGGTTGATGCGCTTCACCTCGGGGTGATCCCCCGTCCACGAGGAGCGGGCGGCCACCAGGGCCTGGGTGAGGGAGTGCTCGGCGGACTCCAGCCGGCCCGCCTCGCTGTCCGCGGCGTTACGCGCCCGGGCCAGCTCCGAGCGGCGCGCCTCGGCCACGCGCAGCTCCTCGGACTTCGTCTGCATCAGCGCACCCACGCGCTCCAGCCCGCGCATGTTCATCTCGAGCTGCTCGGGCAGCTCGCCGATGTGGTCCACCTTGAACTGGGCGATCTTCTTCTCCCAGTCGGTGACGCTCTTGGAGAGCGACACCAGCTCGTCCTCGAAGAGCTTCGTGGCCCGGGCCGCCTGGTCCTGACGCGACTTCTGCGCCTGCTCGGCGAAGAGCTGCGGCAGCCGGTTGGCCACCTGCGCCGCCACCTGAGGATCCCGGTGCGCGTACGTCAGCTCGAAGGCGCTCTCCCCCTCCACGCGCACCGTCAGGTCCTTGCGCATGCGGATGACGGCGGCCTCGATGCCGTCCTCGGACACGATGTCCGGATAGAGGTTCATCTCCTGGATGGCCCTCTCGAGGACGGGGCGCGACATCAGCTCCTGGCGGACGGTGAGCAGCCGCTGCTCCACCAGCTCGCTCACGGTGCGCTGCGCCATCTCCTCGCCCAGCCGATGCGGCTGCACCCGTACCACCGCCGTCGCCTCGTACACACTCGGCTGAGCCAACACGATGGCGGCACCCACCGCGAAGCAGCCCAGCACGATGGCCCCAACCAGCACCTTTCGGCGCCACAGTGCCTTCAGCACCTGGTCTGCCGTCATCCCTCGCTCCATGTGCACTCCTCCTCCTGGCTCCACCTGTGCCCCCTGTGCTCTCTAGAACGCCGTCATGTGCAGGCGGACCGCCGCGACATTGCGCGTCAGGCCCACCACGTCCACCGCGGCACTGTCCACACCCACCTGCGCGATGCGATCCACCGTGCCCTGCATCGACAGGTACTCATTCATCTTGAACTCGACGCCCGCCCCCAGCGCGTAGCCCTGGGCCACACGGGCCCCTCCGCTCCACGTGAAGGCGCCCTCTCCCGGCGCGCGCCCGTTGCGGAAGAAGCTGGAGACGCCGTACACGGACAGCCGCGAGTTGAAGTGGTGGTTGACCACCAGGCCCGCGTAATCCGCCCACAGCGAGTTGGTGAAGCCGCTGGCGCCCACCAGGTCATGCCCCGCGACGAAGCCCAGATCGAAGCGCCCGGCCTCGTGCAGCAGTTCCAGCTTCACCCGGGGCATCAGCCCCCGGGTACCGTCCGACCCGAGATAGGACACCGGCCCCGCGCGCACCGTGGCGGTGGTCTGCCGCGTCAGTCGGTAGCGCAGGGCCCCGAAGACGCCGTGAGACTGATCCAGCTCCTCGCCGTAGAGGAAGGCCTGGTAGCGGTACTCGGCCCCCAGCGACAACCGCCGCGTGGCCCGCAGCCACGCCTCCACGAACGGGGTATGGACGAAGCCGGTGGCGTGCCCGCCCTCCAGCACCTTCACGCCCTCCATGCCGTAGCCGGCACCCACGTCCGCCCGCCGGCTCAGCCGCCCCGAGACGTACACCCGCGTCTGCCCGTAGAGGACGGGCTCGGCCGCGCGGGCCACGCTCTCGCGGGGCAGGGAGGCGGGATCGGTCACCCGATAGACGCTCCCCGACACCTCCACCCGCAGGCGGCGCGACAACAGCTTGCGCACCGACAGCCCCCCGCGGTGATCCAGCGAGACGTTGCCGGAACCGTGCCGCAGGAGGAGATCCGTCGCGTAGAAGCTCTCCAGCGTCAGCGTCGGATCCTTCACGTCCAGCCCGATCCGCGGCGTCAGCTTCGTCATGAGCTGGCCGCCGCTCCCCCCGGCGCTCAGCCGGAAGTCATCGTCGTAGCGCTCCTCCAGCGTCAGTCGCGCCCGAGGCTCCACCACCGTGGCCGCGAGCGCGGCCGGCGCACACCCCACCACCGCCGCTGTCGCCAGGCCCTTCCATGAACGTCTCACGGCACACCCTCCATCCCCGCACTCCGACCCCAAGCCCACGCTTCGCGTCTACTTGACGATGATGGTGTCACCCGGCCGCAGGATGAGCGGCTCGAACTTCTCCGGCTCGTCCACCAGATCGCTGTAGCTCACCGGGATGTACTTGCCGTCCGCGCTCGAGCGGCGCAGGACGACGATGCCCTCGCGATCCGCGAAGTCCGTGAAGCCTCCCGCCAGGGCAATGGCCTGGAGGATGGAGACGCGACCGCGCAGCGGATAGGCGCCCGGGTGGGTCACCTCTCCGGTGATGAAGACCCGGCTGCTGTTCACCTCGCGGACGATCACCGTCACGCGGGGCTCCTGCACATAGGACTTGAGGGACTCGCGGATCTCAGCCGCCAGCTCATCGGGCGTGCGCCCCTCGGCGCGGACCTCACCCACCATGGGCAGGGAGATGAAACCATCCGGCCGCACCGGCAGCGTGCGCGAGAGATCCGCATCGCGCCACACCGCCACGTCCAGGATGTCCTCCCGGCCGATCCGGTACGGCTGGTCCGAGTTGTCCACCTGCGCCGTGCGGTGGGCACACCCCGACAGGAGGAGCAACCCCAGCACCGCCCACCACCTCGCGCTCATCTTTCCCATCGCTCGCCTCTCCCAAAGCACCCGGCCTCTCAACCAAAAGGACGGGGCTACGTGTTCGGGGGTTGGCCTTAGCAGCAGGTGTGCCAAAGGCCCCACGCAGGCAAAGTCTCGGGATCACCGTGGGTTACGCGAGGCACTGAGGTGGAACCGGTGTGGGTGTCCGGGAAAAAATTCCGACATCGGACCTCGGGGCGGACTCGCACCACTGCCCTCGTTGCCCTCGAAGAGGGAACGGCGCTTCCCAAGGTGTCCCGGTTTTTTTCCCACTCTCTCGCGCGGAAGCGCGGCACGCCGTTTGAATCACCTGCGACGGAACCGGGCTCGGACCGGTTCGGAGTGAACTTCAGGGGGCGGACGGCGGCTATGAGCAAGGTGGCGGGGGCGGTGATCGCGATGTTCACGGTGGGGACGGTAGGAATGACGGTGCTCGGCTCGGTGCTGGGGCCCTTCGCGGAGGCGGCCTCGCTCGCATTGATGGGCGTGGGCCTGTTCGCGGGCAGCTCCGCGCTGAACGGGAACAAGGAGGCGGCGCCGGCTGGCGTGGCGAAGGAGGCCTGAACGACCGGAAGAAAGTTCCGACACCGGGCTGAAGCGAGGGCAGTGGGCACCGGAGAGGATCACCAGGCGAGCAGGCGCTCTGCTCGCCTGGTGGCGGACGAGGCCTGGACGTGGCCGAAAGCCCCCACGGGGGCTCAGAAGCAGTACGTGAAGCCCTCCGCATCGGTCCGGGGGCGCTGAGCGAGCGAGACGCCCTTGCGGACGAAGACGTTGTAGTGCCACACCCAGCCATACCCCGAGGGCTGTGAGGGGACGTGGCAGAGGTACTCGTAGTCCTCGCCAAAGCCCGGGCTCAAGAGGATCGCCTGATCCTGCCGGTAGGCCACGCGCATGCTCACGGGTGGCATCCCCGCTGGCCGCTGGGCATCCTCCAGCAAGTAGGGGAACTCTCCATTGAGGAGGAGCACCAGGAACGAGGGGCGATCCCCGAGCACCACCTGGGCGATCCGCGCGGCGCCCTCGGAATCCGGGAAGAAGAGGTGGCCCTGGTACACGCCCCGGCTGTCGTGCATCACACGCGCCACCCGCTTATCCGTCAGGCCGCCGGTGTCGATGATGCGCAGCCCGGAGCGGTAGGCCACGGCCCCCACGTCGAGCATCGCCACCGAGGCGCCCTGCCCGCCCACGGACGTCAGCCACGCGCCCATCGGCTCGCGGGCCTGGAGCGAGGCCAGGGTGTCCAGCTGCACCTGATCGAGCACCTCCTGGGACTGGAGCAGGGCGGCGGGCAGCACCGCCGCGCTCGCCAGGAGCACGAGGCCCACCCGGACCGGAGCCCGTACCGCCTCGCGCAGGCGTTCTCCGAGCACCCGCCAGAGGAAGACGAGGGCGGTCGCGATCGCCACGGAGGCAATGGGCACCAGCGGAATGAGGAACCGGGCGTGGGGAATCCAGTCGCCTCCAACGGAGGCGATATAGCCGACCCACACGGTGGCCAACACGGCGAGGAAGCGGAAGCGACGATCCGCCTTGAACGCGAGCAACCACAGGCCGAGCAGCGCGAGGTAGCCATGGTGCGTCGTGCCGTACCTGGCCAGGTAGGAGAGCCCGGAAGCCAGGCGGGCCCCGAGCTCGGCGCGGGGCACCTTGGCGAGCAGCGTATTGGGGGTGAACGAGCCGAACCACGCCGCCTTGGCGAGGTAGACGGGCACCACGAGCACCAGGGCCGGTAGGGCGAAGGCCACCCAGCGCCGCCAGCGGTCGGGCTCCCGGCGCCACCGCCACAGCGCGCTCACGCCGACGAAGACCAGCGGCAGCCCTCCCTCCGGACGAAAGAGCATCGCCAGCGCGAGCGCCAGTCCCGCCGCGCCCTCGTCCCGGGCTGAGCGGGCGCGGACGTGGAAGTACAGGCCGAGCGCCACGAGGGCGGCGAAGGGCGCCGTCTCGAGGCCATTGACGCACGCCACGGCGACACCGGTGTGCAGCGCCACGAGGAGCCCCGCGACGATGCGGGCCCACGGCGAGTCATACAGCTCCCGGGCGAGGGCCATGGTGGCCCACAGCAGCACGAGCCCCCACAGGAGCCCGAGGACCTTCACCGCCAGGAGCGGCTCCACCCCGAGGCGCAGGAAGGCGGCCTCCACCACGACCATCGCGGGGCTGGTGAAGCCCTCCACGCGCTCGCCCACGTTGAAGACGGGCCCGTGGCCCGCGGCGAGGTTCTCCGCGTAGCGCAACAGGATGAAGGCGTCGTCCACCCGCATCGGGAAGAAGAGCAGCCCATGCAACACGAGCAGGAGCCCGAGGAGGGGGAAGGCGACGGCGCTAGCACGGGAGGTGCGTGACATGGGGCGCGGATGCTACCAGGAGCCTCCTGGCGGACTGACGCCAAAGCGTTGTGCCTCAGTGAGACGAGCCCTTCGGCGCTTCCGCGCCCCAGACCGCCTTCAGGCGTGCATCACGGCAGCACGTGGCGCGGTAGAAGCGGTACCGCAGCGGGTTCTTCCGGTAGTAGCCCTGGTGGTACGCCTCGGCCAGGTAGGGATGTTCAGCGAGCCCCCCGATGACCCGCGGGCCGGGCTATGGTGCCGGGCGATGAAGCCGTGGAAGGTGATCGATCGGGCGCCCGCTCCGGGCGGTGGCGAGCTGGTGCTGCATCAGCGGGGTGAGGAGTTCGCCATCCGCGTGAACGGCCGCGAGCTCATGTCCAGCCGGCAGCATGGCTCCGAGGAGAAGATGGCCGAGGTGGCCTGCACGGGTCTCAAGGGAAAGCATCCGAGGGTGCTCGTGGGAGGCCTGGGGCTGGGTTACACGGTGCGGGCCGCGCTGGACCGGTTGCCGCCGGGTGCCGAGGTGGTGGTCTCGGAGCTGGTACCGGCGGTGGTCGCGTGGAACCAGGGCGTGCTGGCGCCCCTGGCCGGGCGGCCGCTCGAGGATGCGCGGGTGAAGGTGGAGACGCGGGACGTGGGCGAGCTGCTGCGCGAGGCGGACGGCACGTACGACGCCGTGCTCCTGGACGTGGACAACGGCCCCGAGGCGCTCACCCAGGAGCAGAACCGCTGGCTCTACGGCGAGCGGGGACTGGCCATCATCCGGCGCGCGCTCAAGTCGCGCGGCGTGGTGGTGGTGTGGTCGGCCTCGCCGGACCACCTCTTCGCCAACCGGCTGAAACGCGCGGGCTTCGACACCGAGGTGGTGGAGACGCCCGCGCGCGGCAAGGGTGGCGGACCGATGCACACCCTGTTCATCGGGCGCGTCTAGACGGAAGGCTTCCGCCCCGCCCACGGCCGAGCCTGCTCCAACTGCGCCGCGAGCCGGAACAGCGTGGCCTCGTCTCCGAAGCGGGCAGCGAACTGCACCCCGATGGGCAGGCCCGCGCCATTCCAGTACAGGGGCACGGACATGGCCGGCTGCCCCGTCTGGTTGAAGAGCTGCGTGTTGGGCGTCCGCTCCAGGCTGTTGGCGGCGAGGTCGTCGAACATCTTCATGAAGGCGGGCTTCAACGGCACCCGACGCAGCACGCGCAGCGCGGCGAGTTCCACCGGCTTGAGCGCCAGCTCCCCGATGCGCACCGGCGGATAGGCCAGTGACGCGTCGAGGAAGAGATCGTAGCGCTCGAAGAAGGTCGCCATCGCCCGGCCCGCCCGGTGGGTGGCATTGCGCGAGCGTTGCAGATCGGTCGCCGAGAGCATCTGGCCCATCTGCGAGAGCGCCCACGTCGTGGGCTCGAAGTCCTCGGGAGTGACAGGCTTGCCCATCAGCTGGCCAATCTCCTCCAGCGTCGGCGCCACGTTGGCCGCGACGTTCACCAGGTAGGCGCGCACCAGCTCTGCCCAGTCGAGCCGGGGGGCGTCCTCGATGACCTCGTGGCCCAGCTCCGCGCAGAGCTTCGCCGCGTCCCTCACGGCCGCGACGCAGTCCGGATGGACGTTCTTCCCGAAGAGCGAGCCGGTGGAGAAGGCGATGCGCAGACGTCCGGGCGGGGTCCCCACCTCCTGGAGGAAGGGCCGGGCGATCGGAGGCGCCGCATAGGGATCGCCCGCCTCGGGCCCCTGGGTGGCATCGAGCATGGCGGCACTGTCCCGCACACTGCGCGACAGCACATGCTGCTGGACGTAGCCGCCCCAGCCCTCACTGCTGCTCGGGCCCACGGGGTTGCGAGCGCGGGTAGGCTTGAGCCCGAAGAGGCCGCAGGCGGACGCGGGGATGCGGATGGAGCCACCACCGTCCCCCGCGTGGGCCATGGGCACCATCCGCGCCGCCACGCACGCCGCCGAGCCTCCACTGGAGCCCCCGGTCGAGTGGTTCAGGTTCCACGGGTTGCGCGTGGGCCCGCGCAGCGCCGGCTCGGTGGTGCCGAGCAGCCCCAGCTCGGGCGTGTTGGTCTTGCCGACGAAGATGACGCCGGTGCGACGCTGGCGCGCGATGAGCTCCGAGTCCTGAGGGGGAACGAAGCCCACCAGCGCCTTGCACGAGCCGGTGAAGGGCTCTCCTCCCACATAGCCATCGAGGTCCT
>NZ_DASVWK010000521.1:0-8279 GCF_036389735.1 Archangium sp.
TGGGCGAAGTAGTGGACGTTCGTGTAGCCCGCGGCACGCACCTCCTCGACCATTTCGGAGACGTACTGCTGGATGCGCGTCCAGTGCGCGCGCTTCTCCGGGTAGAAGTCGTTCAGCATCGGTCCGACGGCGCAGACAATCCGGGGAAGGTGTCAAAGGATTCATTCCGACACCTCGTCCCCTACGAGTCGTCCGACCCCCTGTGCCGAGTCCGGCGCCGCTTGTTGTCCTGGACGTCGGGGACGACCCGCAGCAGCCCCCACATCCCCTGCGCGAGGGCCCACTTCGTCACGCCGCTGCGATAGGCGTAGTCACCTGGATGCAGGGGGGTGAACTCGAAGGTCCGCGCCGTGCCGCAGCTGATGGCGGACTCGGAGGAGACCCGGGGCTCTCCGGTGGGCGAGAGGAAGCGCCACTCCGGCCAGGTGACCCCGTGGAGGGTGAAGCTCTGGTTGCGCGGCTTGTCGAGCGCTCCGACGAGGTGGAAGCGCACCTGCCTGCCCACCGGCACGCACCAGACCGGCGTGGCGGGGGCCGGGTTGGCCAGCGAGTACTCGCCGCCCGTCGGACTGAAGAGGGGCCCGATGGGCTCGCTGCGGTAGTTGAAGCCCTTCTGTCCCTGGTCCTCCGGATCGGCCGCGTTGGGGCCCTCGCCCGGTTCATCTGGCAGCGGGAAGTTCACGTTCCCATGGAGGTAGAGGCGCAGCCCGTCCTGCATCAGGAGGACGACCTCCTCGGAGCGCTCCCCTTCCTGGACGATCGTCGCCCGCGCGCCGTACCAGGCTTCGGGCGCGTCCGGGGCCGCGGTGGCCGCGCCCGCCTCCACCGCGTAGGGGGTGGCGCGGGGCGCCTCGATGATGAGCGCGCCGATGAGGCCATGGTGGCGGTGGTGGCGGAAGTCCGCCATGTCCTGCAGCAGGACGGGGCCGAGCGGCTCCCCGGCGTTGACGTTGGGGCTGGGGGGCCGGGTGGCGCGCCACACGTAGGTGAGTTCCTGGCCGGGCAGCACCGTCTGAGGAGGATTGAAGCCGACGTTGGCCCCATCGCTGTGGGTGACGTCGTACCGCACGAGGTCCGCGTGCAGCGACACCTGCTGGGAGACGCGGCGGTCGTCCTTCTCAACGGGGACCTCGGGGGCGAAGGGCTCGGGCCGCAGGCCGGGCGGGAGCCGGTTCTCCACCGTTACCTCGACCTGCTCCCCCTCGCGGCAGCGCAGGACGAGCGGCTCGTCGGGGTTCGACTCGACGGGGCAGGGTGCCTGCTCGCCAGGCCCCTGCACGGAGACGAGGCGATAGACGAGCCCGAAGGGATCGACGAGGTCCGGCTCGCGGTAGACCAGCCGTCGAGGCTCCGCGATGACCCGGAAGCGCCGCACCGGGAGGTCGGAGGGCGCGTCGCTGTCCGCGGCTCGCGGGGCTCCGGCGTCCGCCTCGAGCGGCAACAGGTCCTGGCCCGCCCCGCTCCGGGCATCCCCTGGCAGGGCGCGGATGAGCCCCCAGCAGCCGAGCCACAGGTCGTCCGCGGCCGACAGCTTGTAGAGGTAGTCGCCCGCCCCGAAGGGCTCGTTGTTGATGAAGGTGAACGCCTCGGAGATGCCCAGCGTCTGCTGGGCGCGGATCGACGAGTCGAGGTTGGCCCGGAAGCGCCGCCAGCGCATGCCATGAATCTGGAAGCTGTGCTGCTCCTCGTGAGAGCCCTGCACGAGGCGAATCCAGAGCGGCTCATTCTCATACGTGTGGAAGACGGTGGTGTCGGGGTCGCCATGTTGCCGGGAGCTGAACCAGTACGCCGGGTCGCCGGTGCGCTCGCGAATGGGGGTGTTGCGGTAGTTCAACCCCATGACGCCCTGGTCGCCATGTCCCCCGGGGTGCGCCGGCGGATTGAGCGGCCGTCCGTCCCGGTCCCACATGGGGATGTGGTCGCCAATGGCGATGCAGAACTCCCGAAACCACCTCTCGCCCCGCACGTCCGAGGGGAGCTGGATCCTGGCCTGCTGGCCGCTCACGATTTCCTGCTCCGGCTCGAAGGGGTGGAAGGCCTTCGCGCCAATGGGCTCGACGAGGAGCGCGCCAAACAGCCCGTGCTTCTGGCGGTAGTTGGCGAAGAGGTGGTCGTGGAAGAAGATGGTGCCGAACTCCCTGTCGGCCCACCAGCGGTAGACCATCTTCTTCCCGAAGCTCGCTCCGCTGAGGTAGTTCCAGCCCACGCTCGCGCCGTCGCCGCAGATGGGGTCGAACTTCACCATGTGCACGTGCAGGCCGCACTCGCCCTCCCACGGGAGTTTCGCGCAAGGAGGGAAGGGGGGATCGAACTCCGTCGCGGGAATGGTGCGCGGCAGTTGGTTGGAGAGCGTGAGGTTGAGAATCTGGCCGTGCTGGGCGCGGAAGAAGAGCGGCTCGCGGGGGCCGGGGCGTGTGGCCGGGTCACCCTCCGCGGCGAGGTAGAAGAGGTGCCCGTGCCGGTCGTGCCAGCCCTGGCTGTTGTAGACGATGGGACGCATCGCCACGACGACGTCGCGCTGGACCTCCCTGGGGCCGTTCCAGGTGCCGAACCGGGGGTTGGCCTCGTACTCCTCCGTCTGCTGCACGCTCAACGGGCGGCGGGTGAAGAGCTCTCCGGGGACCGGCGTCGGATTGAAGGCCTCGCGCTCGAGCTGCGTGGGCTCGGGTCGGTAGTCGAGGTCGCCGGGCATGGGCCTGTCCGCGTACGGCCAGGGCGGCACCGGCGACTTCTGGCGCACCTCGCCAGGGATGTAGAGCGGGTAGCCCGGCTTCGTCGGCGTGGGCCGGGGCGGCGGCGGACGGTCGGGGTCCGGCAGTGGCAGGAGCCTCTCGATGCGCGTGCCGTCCGGGTAGCGGCCGATGCGCCGCCCGGCGTAGCGCGGGTCTTCGCTCTGGAGCGGGGGGCCGTCCGTCCCCTCCTGGAGCGTATCGAAAGTGCGGAACATGCCCCACATCCCCTCGTGGAAGTGGGGGTAGAGGTGGCAGTGCCAGATGACGTCGCCCGCCACCTGGTGGCGGTTGCCCGCGCCCCAGAGGGGCTGGATGGTGTGAGCCGTCTGCGGGCCGATGGAGATGGCGTCGATGCGCGGAGAGTTCGGGTCCTGCGGCACGGTATGCCACTCGTAGAGGTGCAGGTGGAAGACATGCGTCTCCTTCACCGCCGCGTGGATGAGCCGGATGCGGACCGGATCGCCAATGTAGGCCTTGAGGATGGGCGTGACGGGGTCGCCAAACATCCAGGAGCTGTGGTGCTGCTCCTCGTTGAGGATGGGCCGCTGGAGGACGTGGCCTTCGCGCAGGAGCCGCCAGAGGATGCGCTCGCGGTTGATCATCGGCTCGGCGCGGTAGGAGACGGGCATGATGGGCATCAAGTCCCCGTGCCCGCCGTGCCCCGTCGCGCCGCCCGCGGGCGCGCCGGGATGCATCCGCCCCTCCGGGTGCCCGCCGGTGTCCTCGCCCTCGCAGGGATGGGGCTCCATGGCACCATGGGGCGGTACGAACTCGGGCTCGTCGTGAAAGAAGATGACGAACTCGCGGTGGGCCTTCGTGTCGAAGTCGGGGTGCTCGACGGGCGGCGGCCACACGTGGTCATCCAGGGTGGTGTTCGACGGGGCGCACGTGTCGGGCACTCCCGGGGGCAGCACATCCAGGTAGAGCCCATCCAGCTCCCGGACGCCGTGTGCATCCTCCGAGAGACGGCCCGTCACCGGGTCACGCCAGCGCGACCCCGCGGGCTCCACGATCAGGGCGCCGAAGAGGCCGTGCGCGTGGGTGCCGTCTTCGCCCCCGGAGAAGTTCCCGCCATCGTGGAAGGGGAAGACGCCCTCGTGGTCGCAGCACCACTCATAGGTGCGGCGCTCGTCGGGGCCCACGAGACTGGAGGGGTTGCGCCCGACATGGGCGCCATCGTCCGACCTGACGTCGTAGCCGTCACCGACGAGGTGCAGGCCCACCTGGCGATTCCGGATGTCGTTGCGCAGCTCCACCTGGACGCGCTCGCCCTTCCGGGCACGCAGCACGAGCGGGCGCACGAGGGGGTGCGGTTGGCGGGCCTCCTCGGGACTGGAAGGCAGCTCGACGCCAATCTCGTCGGCACGGGCCTTCGCCTGGGCATACCACTGCTCCGGCGTCTCGGACTGCCCAGGGCTCGGTGGCAGGCCCACCCGTCCCAGGGCCTGGATGTATTTGAGGATGGGGACGTTGGCCGTGAGGGCGAACATGAGCCCATTGTGGTCGTGGTCTCCTTCCCTGTTGAAATAGACCACTACCTGGAGCGCCGTGATTTTGTATTTCATTGTCCTCACCGAAAAAGGGCTCCTGGCTAGCGGCGCACCCTCACCGGAACCGCGAGGGCCTGTCCCCCCGCGCTCGACTGGAGGCTCACGGTCCGTGTGCCGTTGGGGGGCTGGGTGGAGTCACGCTCGCGGAAGCTCCAGTTGCCGAGCGCGTCCACCTGTGCGGTGCCCAGCACCTGTCCGCCCGGGGTAGGCCCCACGTAGAGGGTGACGGTGTTGTCCGGCCCCACGACGGTGGCGGTGCCCGTCACTCGCCACTCCTGGGGGCCGGTGCGGAACTCGACGAGCGTGGGCGTGAGGGTGTCCCGGACGCGGGAGACGCGAACGGTGTCGCGGGCGCGGCCTCTCGGGCCGCTCACGGTCAGCTCGAAGACGAGCACCGTGTCCTGGGCCGGAAAGGTGAAGGTAGGCCGGGCCGTCGTCGCTCCGGTGAGGACGACGGTGACGCCCGCCGTCTGGCGCCACTGGAAGCTCGCCGCGCCGGTGGAGGCCGAGCCATCGAGGGTGACGGTGCGCCCCTGCACCACCGTCTGGTCCGGGCCCGCGCGGGCCACTGGCGCCGTCGCCCGGAGCACCGTCACCGTCACCGTGTCGGTGGAGGTCCCGCCAGGCCCGCTCACCGTCAACTCGAAGGTCAGCGCCCCCGCGACGCCCGGCGCGGTGAAGGAGGCCGTGGCCAGCGTGGCCCCCGACAGCGTCACGGGCGTTCCGGCGGTCTGCCTCCAGGAGAAGCCGGTGAGGTCTCCGGAGGAGCCCGTGCCGTCGAGGACGACGGCCTGGCCCTGCTGCACGGACTGGTCGGGCCCCGCGACGGCCCGCGAGGGCAGCGGCTCGCTGCGCGGTCCCACCACGGTGACGGGCAGCGTGGCCGAGCCTCCCCGGGACGAGCCCACCCTCACCGAGGGCGGCGCCACGCTCACGCCGGCCACCACGAGCGAGCCCGCGGTGAGCGGCCCCCAGCCCTCGGCCGTGAGGACGGGCGGCTCCACCTCGTCGCTCGAGCGCGCGGCGATGCGCAGCTCCCGGGTGGCGGTGTCGTACTCCGCCCGGCCGATGCTCACGAGGTCCACCGGCTTGACGGACACCGCCATGTCCGGCTCGTCCGACACGTTGACGACGTCGACGGAGGCCGGCACGGCGGCGCTCTCCAGTCCGAGCCGCGCGAAGTACTGCCCCGCCGTGTTCCCCGCCAGCGGTGTGGTGCGGACGCCCGGGCCGCGCAGGTGCAGGGTCTGCCCCGGCTGGGAGAAGGCGAATACGTCGACCAGGGCGCCGGTGGCCGGTGTGCGCGAGTACGTCGCCCGCACCACCCCGACGCCCGCGCGGGTGGCCCGCTTGCCCATCAGGGAGAAGAGGTTCGTCTGGATGCAGTCCGTGCTGGGGGGGCGGCACAGGAAGGACGAACCCGGCGCGCCGACGCCCGGCCCCTCGATGCGGAAGAGGTTGGTGCCAAAGGGGCTGCCGGTGATGACGTGTGGCACGTCGGGGTTGCCGAGGTAGCCCGGGGGGGCGGAGGACGGCGGTGCCCAGGTGAGGAAGGGGCCCACGCGGCTTTTGAGCGCCTCGGCGAAGTCGGGGCCGCCGATGTCCTCGGTGAAGTTGATGCCGCGCTCCGCGTCCTCCCCCGCCTCCACGGTGAAGACATCCACGCCGTAGGGGTGGGTGACGCGGTAGGTGGCGCCCGGCCGCAGGTTGTCCACCCGGATGCGGATGCGCCCGAAACTGATCTGGTCTCCGGCGATGGCCTCGTCCCGGGCGAATGCCGCCTCCAGGGCCAGCGTCAGGCGCGCCCGGCCTCCGCCGGCCGTGTCCATCTCCGCGCCGGCCAGCATCCAGAAGGCCTCATGTGGGAAGTTGCCCGGCACCGTCAGCGGCGCATCCGGCTGGGGCACGTCTCCGGGCGCGAAGCCGCACAGCGGGTTGCGCGGCTCCAGGCACAGCTCGGTGCTCACGCCATTGGCGTCCCGGTACCACACCGGAAAGCCATTGCTCGGGTCGATGGGCCCCACCGTCGTCAGGTGGCTGCCTCCCGGATGCGCGGCGTGCGCCCCCAGCCCCATGCCCAGCACCCCAAGCGTCACCAGGGCCACCCACGCCCACACAGGACGCTTCTCCGCTCTCGCCATCCATCCCCCCTCGTGGATGCTCCTGCCCAAGTCGGCGGGGAAATAGGGACATTGCCGGGTGGCGCCAAGGGCCCGGCGCACCCGCGACGGGAAATGGGCAGTGCGCGGGGAGCGGATGCTCAAGGGTGAGCATCCATCTTGTCCCGGAGGGTAGGCCGGCTTGGGCGTGCACGGGACGCCAGGGTCGCTCAGAGCGTGATGGCGATCTTTCCTCGTGCCTTCCCGGCTTCGAGGTAGCGCATGGCCTCCGGCACCTGCTCCAGCGAGTAGGTTCTGTCGATACTCGGCGTCACCTTGCCCGCCTCGATGAGGACGGTGAGCCGTTCGAGGTCGCTCGAGCGCTCCTTGCAGATGAAATTGGTCAGTCGCTGGCGCACGAAGGGCGAGAGGGCCAGGGCCCGCAGCTGTCGGTCGATACCCCCCGTCCAGTCGCCGCCTTCCTCGCCGCCAACGATGACGGCCGTCCCGGTGGGCGTGAGCGCTCGACGCAGCCGTGACAGTGAGGGATTCCCCGCGATGTCGAGGATAAGGTCGTAGCGGTGCGCACCCTCGGCGAAGTCGTCTCGGGTGTAGTCGATGACATGGTCTGCACCGAGGGAGCGCACCAGCTCGAGTTTCGGGGTGCTGCACACGCCGGTGACCTCCGCCCCGAGGGCCTTGGCCAGTTGCACGGCGTAGGTGCCGACGCCGCCCGACGCACCGGTGATCAACACCTTCTGCCCTTGCTCGACACGGCCGACGTCGCACAGCCCCTGCAGGGCGGTGAGCGCTGACACCGGAACCGCCGAGGCTTGCTCGAAGGTGGCGTTCACCGGCTTGCGGGCGAGCTTGTCTTCTCGGGCCACGGTGTACTCGGCGAAGGAACCGTGGCCGATGCCGAACACCTCATCACCCGCGGAGAACCGGGTCACCGCCGAACCGACCGCGACGATCGTGCCGGCGACATCTCGCCCGGGCACGGGGTTCCTCGGTCCGCGGATTCCGAAACCGAGGCGGAGCAGATACGGCCGGCCCGTCATCAGATGCCACGTACCCCGATCGAGACCCGCCGCGTGCACTCGGAGGAGCACTTCGTTGTCGGCGACCTTGGGTGGGGGGAGCCGCGCGAGGCGCAAGACGTCGGCGGAGCCGTACGTGTCCTGCACGATTGCCCGCATCGTGCTCTCCGCCGTCACCGGACTGTTCGCGTCGCCGTCCATCGCGGCGTGCTGCCCTTCGGCTCTCATGAGCGCTTCCTTTCGAGCCGATGGGGCGCTCGCACCGTGCCTGTATGATTAGGGTAACCATTGACGGGATGGATGGCCCGGTGATCGGGCCCTGAATCAATCCGTTGCGCGGCACCGTTGTCGTTGAGGGAAGAGTCAGGCCCTCACTCTCCCTCCACGTGGAGAGAGCGCCCCCGTGCCGGTTGTGACGAGGCCAGTTGGCTGTCAGTCCGAGGCGGGCTGCTTGAGCCTCAAGGGGACAGGCTGGCCTTTCTTCCGTCCAAAGGCGTCTCCTATCGCGGACGGTGGCATCGGCACTCCATCGCCCTCGAGCTGGTCTCCATCGAGAGGCGCAAGGGCGACATGCTTTGGCTGCGGTACAAAGTGAAGCGCTGAGGCGGTCGGCTCATGAGGCGGTCGGCTCAGAGGAGTCCCTTGAGCCGGAGGAAGTCCTCCAGCTCGGCGGCCATCTTCTGGTGCCTCTCCGCGGTGGGGTGCCAGTCCTCGCCAAACGGCTCGCTCCCGATGGGGGTGTGGGCGAAGTAGTGGACGTTCGTGTAGCCCGCGGCACGCACCTCCTCGACCATTTCGGAGACGTACTGCTGGATGCGCGTCCAGTGCGCGCGCTTCTCCGGGTAGAAGTCGTTCAGC
>NZ_DASVWK010000522.1:0-12705 GCF_036389735.1 Archangium sp.
CGCCTCCCGCTGAATTGAAAAAGGCCGTCGGACCGAAGCGGGTCCGGCGGCCTTTCTCTTTGTCCTGGCCAGACATGCCCTCCGACCGGCAGGCCCGAGGTCCGCCCCGCGAGCGTTCAGGACACCGCGATGGCGTCGATCTCCACCTTGGCGCCGCGGGGAAGCGCGGACACCTGCACGGTGGCGCGAGCCGGGGGCTCACCGGTGAAGGAGCGGCCGTAGACCTCGTTCACCTTGGCGAAGTCCCCCAGGTCCGTGAGGAAGATGGTGCAGCGCACCACGTGGGAGAAGTCCAGACCGGCCTCCTTGAGCACCGCGCCCAGGTTCTTCATCACCTGCTCGGCCTGGGCCACCACGTCGCCCTGCACCATCTCCATCGTCTTCGGATCCAGCGGAATCTGGCCGGAGAGGAACGTCATCTTCCCGGCGTCCACCTGCACCGCCTGCGAGTAGGGACCGATCGCCTTGGGCGCGTCGTTCGACTGCACGATCTTGCGAGCCATGAATGCACCTCGGAGGTGTGGCGACCGGGAGCGGCCGCCCATCCAGGGCGGCTCTACCACCGGCCGCCCGGACGACCAACCTCAGATGCGCTCGACGGAGAAGACGCCCGGCAGTCGCTCGATGGTGCGCATCAGGTCGGTGAGCTGCTTGAGGTCGGAGATGGTGACCTCGAAGGTGTTCACCGCCCGGTCATCCCCCGTGGCCCGACAGTTGGCCTGGGAGATGTTCACGCCCTTCTTCGAGAAGGTATTGGAGATGTCCGCCAGCAGGCCCGTGCGGTCCGCCGTCAGCACGCGCAGGGTGACGGGGCGCTTGAAGTCGCCCCGCACGTCCCAGGACACGTCCACGCGACGCTCCGGATCCGTGGCCAGCGCCTTGTCGCAGCCCACCGTGTGCACCGTCACGCCCCGGCCTCGGGTGATGAAGCCGGCGATGGGGTCTCCCGGCACCGGGTTGCAGCAGCGCCCGAAGCGGACCAGCACGTCGTCCACCCCGCCGATCTGCACCCCGCTGCTGCTCTGCTTGCCCACCAGCTTCTTGGCGAAGTCGGTGACCCGCGACAGGCCAGGCAGCATGCCGCCGCTGGTGGACGCCGAGGCGGCTCCGTCTCCCGACGTGCCCTTGCCATCCCCCGCGCCGGCCGCCAGCTTCTCCGGCGGCACCACGCGAGCGATGACCTGGTTGGGCACCACCTTGCCGTAGCCCAGGGCCACCAGCAGATCGTCCTCGATCCGGTAGCCCAGCTCCTCGCAGACCTTCTTCAACTCGCCGTTCTTCAGCAGCTTGTTGAAGTTGAGCTGGAAGCGCTTGAGCTCGCGCTCGAGCAACTCGCGGCCCAGCTGGAGGCTCTTCTCGCGCTGCTGCTGCTTGATGAAGGCGCGGATGCGCTGCTGGGCGCGGCTCGTCTTGACGAAGGTGAGCCAGTCCTTGGACGGGTGCGCCTGGGGGCTGGTGAGCACCTCGATGGTGTCGCCGTTCTTCAGCTTGTAGCGCAGCGGGACGATCTTCCCGTTCACCTTGGCGCCCACGCACCGGCCGCCCACGTCCGAGTGGATGGCGTAGGCGAAGTCCACCGGCGTCGCGCCCCGGGGCAGGCTCTTCACGTCTCCGCGAGGCGTGAAGACGA
Organism: Archangium sp.; assembly: GCF_036389735.1. Lineage (GTDB taxonomy): Bacteria > Myxococcota > Myxococcia > Myxococcales > Myxococcaceae > Archangium. The sequence continues at coordinate 1,631 of NZ_DASVWK010000522.1, forward strand.
AGACCTCGTCGGTGAAGAGGTCCACCTTCACCGTCTCGAGGAACTCCTTGGGATCCTTGAGGTCCTGCTGCCACTCCATGAGCTGGCGCAGCCAGGCGAACTTCTCGTCGTCCTTGCTGACGGAGAGCGCCTTGCCCTCCTTGTACGCCCAGTGCGCCGCGATGCCCTCCTCGGCGACCTTGTGCATGTCCGGGGTGCGGATCTGCACCTCGATGCGCTCGCCCAGCGGCCCCACCACCGTCGTGTGCAACGACTGGTACATGTTGGGCTTGGGGATGGCGATGAAGTCCTTGAAGCGCCCCGGCACCGGCTTCCACAGCTGGTGCACCAGGCCCAGCGCCTCGTAGCAGCTGGGCACCGCGGGCATGATGATGCGGAAGGCGATGATGTCGTGGATCTGCTCGAACTCGATCCCCTGCGACTTCATCTTCTTGTAGATGCTGTAGACGTGCTTGAAGCGGCCGCTGACGTCGCCCTTGAGGCCCCGCTCCTCCAGCTTGGTGCGCACGAGCGTACTGACGTCCTCGATGTACTTCTCCCGCTCCTTCTTGCGCTTGTTGAGCTTGTCCTGGAGCGCGACGAAGTCCTGGGGCTTCACGTAGCGGAAGGACAGGTCCTCCAGCTCCGTCTTGATCCAGCTGATGCCCAGGCGGTTGGCCAGCGGGGCGTAGATGTCCAGGGTCTCCTGGGCGATGCGCCGCTGCTTCTCCTCGGACATGTGGTCCAGGGTCCGCATGTTGTGCGTGCGGTCCGCCAGCTTCACCAGGATGACGCGGATGTCCTGCGCCATCGCGATGATCATCTTGCGGAAGTTCTCCGCCTGCTTCTCCTCCTGGGAGAGCGTGGCCGAGGCGGAGAACTTGGAGAGCTTGGTCACCCCGTCGACGAGCTGGGCCACCTCGGGTCCGAACAGCTCGGTGAGCTCCTCGGCGGTGGCGAGCGTGTCCTCGATGGTGTCGTGGAGCAGGCCGGTGACGATGGAGGCTTCGTCGAGCTTGAGCTCGGCGAGCAGGCCGGCGACCTCCAGGGGATGGATGAGGTAGGGCTCCCCCGATTTGCGGAGCTGGCCTTGATGAACCTTGGCCGAGTAGACGTAGGCCTTCTTGATGATGTCCAGATCGGGGTCCGGATGATAGGAGGCAACCCGCTGGAGAATGTCGTTGAGCCGGATCATCGAAGCGTCAGCAATGGTAACTGCGGCCCCCTGGGGGGGCAATGTCACAACCTCGGGATTCGCACGGGCCCTCGCTTTCGTTGACCCGGCCTTCTAGGCACTTCTAGAGTCACTTCGCCCATGTCACAGCTCCTGCTGTCCGCTCTCGCCGTGGTCTGCCCGAACTGTGACGGGTACAACCCTCCTCGCGCGGAGACCTGCGCGAGCTGTGGCACCCCGCTGGTGGAGACGGCGGCTCCGGCCCAGGCTTCATCGGCCCACGCCTCGCCCGCCCCCTCCTCGGGCAAGCCCGCCGGGGCCCCCCGCCCCCCTCCGGTTGCCGCCCGTCCGCCCGAGGCTCCACCGGGCTTGCGTCCGTCCTCGCGCACCCCACCCCCCATCGCCTCGGCCGGAGGCGTGCCGGTGGCCGCGCCCCGTCCCATTCCTGGGATTTCCGCCCGGGCCCCTTCCCCTCCCGGCTCCGGTGCCCCGCCCGGTCCGGCGCCCAAGCCCGCCGCGGCCCCTGGCTCCGGCGCGCGCCCCGCCCCCGCCGCCTCCCGCTTCGGGCTGAGCGTCATCGCCGGCACCGCGCGCGGCCAGCGTTTCAAGCTGCCCACCACCGGCTGCACCGTGGGACGCACGCGGGGCGCCATCCTCTTCGCCGACGACATCTTCCTCTCCGCCCAGCACGCCACCTTCCTCATCAAGGACAACGTGCTGCATGTGCGCGACGAGTCCAGCACCTCGGGCGTGTACGTCACCATTGGCTCGGAGACCCTGACTCCGATGTCCTTCTTCAGCATCGGCCAGCGCCTCTTCCGCTTCATCGGCAAGCTCGAGGCCCCGCCGCCCCTCGCCGGTCGCCCCACCGTCTACGGCGCCCCGGTACCTCCCGGGCAGGGCGTCTTCGGCGTGGAGGAGGTGCTGGTGGGAGGTCGCAGCGGGCGCACCGTGGTGACGTCCGCCCCGCTGATGACGCTCGGGCAGGCCAACTGCGACTTCTCCTATCCCCAGGAGGAGGGGCTGGCCAGCCGGCACTGTGAGCTGAGCTTCACCGCCTCGGGCGCCCAATTGCGCGACCTCTCCGGAGGGCTCGGGACGTACGTGCGCATCCCTCCCACGGTGGAGCGGGCGCTGCGCCCGGGGGACCGGGTGCGCCTGGGTCAGCACATCCTCCAGGTGGAGGTCGTGGGCTGAGCGACGACCGCCGGGCTACTGGTTTCCGGCGGAGAGCAGGTCCGGCACCTTGCCGAGCAGGTAGTCGCGGGCCTTGGATTTCGGCAGATCCCGCAGGTGGCGCTTCCACCAGCCGCGCGCCTCGGCGGGGATTTCCCGCGTCCAGTACACCTCACCGAGCTTCAGCGACAGCTCCGGCGAGGGGTTGAGGATGAAGGCGTTGAGGTACTCGGTGGCCGCCAGGTCCAGGCTGACACGCTTGAGGGCGTCGTCGCCCCGCTGCTCGTACCGCTCCGCCTCCTCCGGGTTGCGCGCCGCCGCGGGAATCTCCTGCTCGTACAGCGGCACGCCGGGGACGGGCACGAAGGCGCCGGACTCCTGGCCGGGGATGGGCGCGTTCTTCGGCGGAACGAAGGGCGTGTTGCGCGCCTGGGTGCGCCAGTTGCCGAAGAACCACCACGCGCCCAGGGCGAGCGACACCACCGCCAGCGTGATGATGAAGGCCTTGAGGAAGCCCACCCCACCCTCGGACGCCCTGGGAACGACGGCCTCGGCCTTGTCGATGGTGATGGTGGGCACGGGCACGGACGCGGGCATCCGCTCGACCGGGGCCCGGACGGAGACCAGGGGCGAGGGCTGCGAGCGTTCCCTGTCGCGCTCCCTGTCGCGCTCCGGCACGGGCCGACTGGGAGCGGCGAGCTGCGTGCGCTCCTGTGACATGCGGGCCATCGCCGCGCTGGCCTGCATGCGCTCGGGAACGGCGCGCACGGTGGCGTCGGAGTCGCCGCCCCAACCCGGGTCGGTGATCTCCGTGCTCAAGTTGGTCGAAGGGGGCGTGGCCCGGCGAGGCAGCGGCGCGAGCACCGCCGCGGAGGCCGGCGAGCGCCGATTGGCGGGAGCGGCGTTGGGCCGGCGCTCGCGCTCCTTTTCCACGGCGAGCAGCTCGGCCTTGAAGACCTCGGCGTCCTGCGGCCGGTCATCCGGGCTCTTGGAGAGGGCCCGCATGATGAGTCGCTCCATGGCCGGAGAGACGCGCAGCTCCGGGCGCTTGCGCGACGGCGGGAGGGGCTCCTCGGTGAGGTGCTTGGTGGCGTAGCCCACGGCGGAGTCGGACTCGAACGGGAGCCGCCCGGTGAGGAGCTGGTAGAGGAGGACACCCACCGCGTACAGGTCCGAGCGGTGATCCAACGTGGCGCCGCGCGCCTGCTCGGGAGACATGTACTCGGGGGTGCCGCACACGAAGCCGGTGCGGGTGAGCGTGGGCCCGTCCTCGCCGTCCTGGATCTTCGCGATGCCGAAGTCGAGCACCTTCACGAAGTCCGGCTCGTTGCGGCGCTGCTCCACCATGATGTTCTCGGGCTTGAGATCCCGGTGGATGACGCCGGCGGCGTGCGCGTCGTACAGGGCGGAGAGCACCTGGCTGCCGATGCGGACGATGCGCGACTCGGGGAGCGGCCCGTCCTTGCTCAAGACGGTGTGCAGGTCATGCCCCGGGACGAACTCCATCGCGATGAAGAGGGCCCCGTCCTCGGCCTGGCCGAAGTCGAGGATGCTGATGGAGTTGGGGTGGTTGAGGCGGCTGGCGGCCTTGGCCTCGCGCTTGAAGCGGGCCACGGTGCGGTCATCGCCCAGCAGCGACTGGCGCAGCACCTTGAGCACCACCAGCTTGTCCAGGGCGACCTGGCGGGCCCGGTACACCTTGCCCATACCGCCCTCTCCGATGAGGGCTTCCACCTGATACTTCCGGGCAAGCGTCTGACCGATGTAGTCGTCCCCGTCCCCGCGCGAGAGCACGGTTCCGCAGGAGGGGCACAATCTGGAGACGTCACCGGCGTTGGCGCCGCAGCTGGGGCAATGCAAGGAGGGGCTTCCCGGGTACAGTGGCGGGGTGTTGTACCCCGAACTTCCCACGAGCGTCGGGTCGCCCGCAAGGTGGGCGGACAATGCTCGCGATCCGCGCAAGCCCTCGCCGGGCTTGATATGTAAGTACGCCCGCCATGGCCTACTGCCCCCGCTGCGACGCCGAGAACCCCGACAACGCCTCCACCTGCAGTGCGTGTGGCTCGCCCATGCGCGCCGGTACGATGGTGATGGCCGCGCCGAAACTGACGGCCCGTCCCCAGGTGTCCCTGCGCGTGGTCCGAGCGGACGGTGGCCCGGAGTCCGTGGTGCGGATGACCCGGGACACCCTCACCTGCGGCCCCCAGGGCGATCTGCCCCTGGCGGATGACCCCTTCATCATGCCGGTGCAGGCCCGCTTCTTCTTCTCGAGCGGCCGGCTGGCGGTGGAGGACGTGGGAGGGGCCAACGGCGTCTTCGTGCGCCTGCGCCAGGAGCGGGAGCTGCCGGTGGGCGGCGAGCTGCGCCTGGGTCGGCAGCGGCTGGTGCTGGAGCCCATTCCCGCGGCGGCCGTGGGGCCCGGCGGCGCCCACATCTGGGGCTCGGCCGACCCGGGCTACAAGCTGCGGCTGGTGCAGATCCTCGAGGGGGGCGTGCGCGGAGGAGCCTACCCGCTCAAGGAGGGGGACAACCAACTGGGGCGCGAGCAGGGGGAACTCACCTTCCCCACCGACGGCTTCGTCTCGGGGCGCCACGCGCTCCTGCAGGTGAAGCAGGACCGACTGCGGGTGCGGGACGTGGGCTCGTCCAACGGCACCTTCATCCGGCTCAACGGCCCCGTCTTCGTGGACAACGGGGATCACTTCCTCATCGGCCGCCAGTTGCTCCGGGTGGAGATCCAACTGCCGGCCTGAAGGAGCGGCGCAGGCGACGTCACGCGGGCCCGTGCGTGACAGCCGCCTGCCCCACGGCCACGGCCTCAGCCGTAGGACTTCTCCTTCTTCTCCTGCTCTTCCTTGCAGCGGATGCACAGCGTGGTGACAGGCCGCGCCTCGAGCCGCTTGGGGGAGATCTCCTCCTCGCACCGCTCACAGATGCCGAAGGTGCCGTCCTCGATGCGGCCCAGGGCCCGCTCGATCTTCTGGAGCAGGAACTTCTCCCGGTCGCGCAGGCGGAAGACCATGGACTGGGCGTACTCGGAAGAGGCCTGGTCGATCTCATCGGGGAGATCGTCGGTGTCGAAGCTGGCCTCCTCCACCAGGGTCTTCTTGGCGCTCTCGAGCAGGCTCGTCTTGCTGTCCTCGAGCATCTTCTTGTAACGCTTGAGATCTTTCTGGTTCACAGCCTTAGGCTCCGCGGTGCTGCGGGGGAAAGGGCCCTGGTGCTCCGAAAAAAAAGGCCGGAAAGCTTTATTCACAGGCGGTCTGAAGTCAAGGACACTGACTCCGACCCAGCATAACAGGCGGCGAGGTTGTACCCTATGAGCGACACCTCGAAATTCGACCGGGAGTTCCTTCGAGCCGCCCTCTCGCTTGCCGGGAAGGGGGACGTGGATCACTTCCTCTACATCAGCGACGTCCCCATCCCGCCCGAGGACCTGCGCCGCCAACAGGCGAAGCGTAAGCTCATCTACGCGGTGACCGCGCCTCGGGTCGCGCAGGAGCTGCTCGCCAAGAAGGAACGGGCGCTGGTGATTCCGGCCTACGATTACTCGCGCACCGAGCGGGTGAAGGTAGCGCTCGTGTCCGCGCTCTCCCAGGGAGCCTTCAAGGAGGGAGACCTGGTCCTGTGCATGACGGGCAGACTCGGCCGATCACCGGACACGATGATGCAGATGCGCATCGGTGGCTCGCTGGACGACCGGCTGACGATCGAAGGCGTGAAGCTGGGGGATGAGTTCAACTCGCAGGTGGTGGACGCCCTCATCCAGCTCGCGCTCCAGGTGGGTCAGGAGGGCTTCGAGGGCCACCCCATCGGGACGATCATCACGATCGGCGATCACACGAGCGTGATGGAGAAGAGCCGGCAGATGACGATCAACCCGTTCCAGGGGTTGTCCGAGGCCGAGCGCAACGTGCTGGATCCGAAGATCCGCGAGGCCATCAAGAACTTCTCGGTGCTGGACGGCGCCTTCGTCATGCGCGAGGACGGAGTCGTGCTGGCGGCGGGGCGCTATCTGTCGGCCTCGGACGAGTTGGTGAAGATTCCGCTGGGCCTCGGAGCGCGACACGCGGCGGCGGCGAGCATCACCTCGACGACGAAGTGCATCGCGCTGGTGGTGAGCCAGACGTCCGGCGCGGTGAGGCTCTTCAAGGGCGGCAACATCGTGCTGGAGCTGCACCAGACCGCGCGCCGCACCTAGCGCCTTCCCTGCTCAGCCCACGGAGATGCGCGCGAGCGCCTCGCGCAGGCGCTCGGGTATCGCCACGGCCTTTCGCGAGTCGCGGTCCACGAAGACGTGCACGAAGTACCCGTGGGCCGCGACCTGCTCCTCGCCCTCCTTGAAGATGCCGATGCCGTACGTCACCGAGCGGTTGCCGAGCTTGTCCACGCGCAGGCCCGCCCGGAGGCGGTCGGCCGTAGGCGTCGTTGTCCATCCAGCGCGTGGTGATGGGCTGGAAGTAGCGGTAGCGGTCGGAGGTCTCTGCGTCGGACATGGCGGGGGCCCCTGCTTGGGTTACCAGTAGCGCAGCGCCTGGCGGAACAGCTCGGTGAGGACGGGCCGGGTCATCTCCCGGGGCGCGTTCTGGAGCAGGCGTTGCTGCGGATAGGCGCCTTCCGTGAGGGCTGACAGGTCCGCGTCGGTGTAGACACAGCCGGAGCATTGACGATGACGGCCATGCCATGCGGCACCAGGGGCTCGTCCTGGGGATAACCCGAGGGGTGGAAGTCGCGCACCAGCCCGGCCACGGCGTAGGCCATGCCGTGCGGCGCGTGCACCCCCGCGTTCCCGAAGGCGATGCCGGCCAGCGTCGAGGCCCACATCAGCTGCTCGCGGGCCTCCTGGTCCCCCGCGTCCGCCACCGCGCGCTCCAAATACAGGCCCATCAGCCGCAGCGCCTCGCGGCAGCCGAGATCGCTCCAGGGGTTGGCACCCTGACTCATGGGCCGCAGGCTTGGCCGCGCCGGGGCCGGACGGCGCACATAGGGCCGCGCGGTATAGGACTCCAGCGCATGGGACAGCACGTCCAACCCGCTGGCCGCGACCACCTCGCCGGGCAGCGTCGCGGTGCAATCCGGGTCGATGAGCGCCTCGGTGGGCCGCAGCGCTGGCGAGGCGATGCCCGTCTTCGCCCCCATCGCGAGCAGATCGAAGATGGTGATGCCGGTGACCTCGCTGCCCGTGCCCGAGGTGGTGGGACAGGCGAGGTGCGGCTTGAGCGGGCCCGGCACCGGGCGCCCGTCCCCCACCGGCGCGTTGACGTAGGCCAGGAAGTCCGCCGGATGCGTGGCGTAGAGGTTGGCGGCCTTGCAGGTATCGATGACAGAGCCGCCCCCCAGGGAGATGTAGCCGTCCGGCCGGACCTCCGCGGCGAACCGCGCCGCCTCCAGGAACGAGCGATCCGTGGGCTCGACGTGCACGTCGGTGTAGACGGCCACGTCCAGCCCGGCGGCGTTCAAGGACTGACGCACCTTCTCGAAGTGGGGCAACCGGGCCACCCGCTCGTCCGAGAACAGGGCTACGCGCTTCATCCCGAGCGCCCTGGCGCGGTCGCCCACCTCCGCCAGACAGCCTCGGCCGAAGGTGATGCGCGAGGTGTCCACGGTGAAGGCGTTGTCGCAGCCTTCCGCGACGTGGTGGTAGTGGCAGCAGCCCATCGCGTCCCTCCCAACTGGTCCCGCCGCACCCTACCGTGATTGGACGGCGCCGGGTCCTTTGGGGTCACCCCTCCTTCGAGGACTCCCCGCGCTCCTCCCGATAGATGTCCGCGAGCGCATGGGCACGCTCGATCTCATCCCGGGCGGCATCCACGGCGAGCAGCTTGTCGAAGCGCTCCACCTGCTCGCGCAGGGCCGTGCTGACGGCCCCCCCCACGGCGAGCCGGGCGGACGCGCTCTCCCGCTCGGTCCGGAGCTCCGCCACCCGGTTGCCGAGGTCCGCGGCGGCCTCCAGGAGGAGCTTGCTGTCCTGCTCGGCGCGGTTGAGGGATTCGCGCGTGGTGGCGAGCAGGGCCTCGGTCTGGGAGCGGTCGCGCTCGAGCGTGGTGGCGATCTTCACATCCCCCTGCTCGTCCGCGACGGCGCGCCGCTTCGCGAGGTCCTGGAGTCGCTTGACGTAGCGATCCTCGGAGCGAGCGAGGTCTCCCTTGAGCGCCAGCAGCGTGGCGGCGGACTTGCGGACCTCGAAGCCCTGCCGCTCCAGGTCCTCGATGAGCTGATCGAAGGCCGCGAGCGGATCCAGGGGTTTCTTCTCGGGCTTCTTCTTGCGCAACCAGTCGAAGAGCATGGCCGGGCAGCAGCCTACTCGAAGGGACGGCAGAGGAGCCGGACGCGATTGAGGCGCTCGTGTACCGGTGAACCTCCGGTGGCGAGCGCGGCGAGGTAGCGGGCGGGGGTGAGTTGGTACACCCCGAGCAGGTGCTGAAGAAGGGTGAGGCTCTCGGTGGCGCGGCGGTCCGCGGGGGCGAGCGAGGCGGCCTCCACGAGCGCGTCGAGGATGTCGGCCACGCGGGCGGCGACGTCGGGGCCGGGCGACTCCCCCGTCACCTTCTGGGCGGAGATCCGCTGCGGCTCCGGGAAGAGGGCATCGAAGGAGGCCTCGGAGGCCATGGGCGCGGAGGAGACGGTGCGTCCGGAAGCCAGGGCCTCGAGGGCGCCCAGGTGGGGCGTGAGCGCCTCCAGCATCTCCGGGGTGACGGGCACGTCACGAGGCAGGAGGGTGCGCCAGGGGCTGTCGAACTCGGTGCGCGCCCACTGGATCTCCTGGTCGGAGAGGTGGTGGTAGAAGGCGCGGCCGCCGCGGGCGCGCTGCTCCTGGACGAGCGACTTGAGGTCCGGGTTCTCCTCGCCGAGCGAGATGAAGCTGAGCGCGATATCCAGCGCGTCCATGGGAGCCCGGGTACGGCGGATGAGCTCCAGGTCGACACGGTCCTCGCCGTCGGTGATGAGCACCACGGTGGCGCGGGCGAGGTACGGATCCCTTCCCTGCGCGGCGCGGATGGATTCGAAGGCGGACATGAGGGCGAGGGAGATGTCCGTCTGCCCCTCGGCGGGCGAGTCTCGGAAGAGCTTCTCGATCTGCCGGGTGGCCTCGCGGGCCGTGTCGACGCGGGCGAGCTGGGTGGGGATGTCGTTGAAGAAGGAGAAGTAGAGCGGGTCGAAGGGCAGACCCTGGCGCGCCTTGACGCGGAGGTTGTTGAGCTCGGCGATGATGATGGCGTCGCGGAAGCGCGCGCGAGCGCCGTGCATGGAGCCCGAGGCGTCACAGACGTACACGCGCACGGCGGTGCGCTTCATCTTCTTGGGCTCGGGCGGCGGCTCATCCTCCAGGTAGGCGCGCACCGTCTGGCTGTGGGCCGCCAGCTCGTAGACGAGCATCCGCGGGTCGGCGATCACGAAGTTGTGCACGTCGTGGAGGCTGCCCGTGCGCTCGAAAGTCATGTTCTGAGTGGGGTATGGCACCCGCCGTGGCACGGGACGCACCTTGCGCGTGTTGAGTTCGACGATCTCCTCGGTGAGCGAGTCCTCCACGTCGAAGTAGCGGGCACAGCCGGCCGCCAGCTCGAACGCGGAGAGCTGCTCCGGCTGGAGCGAGAAGGCCAGGTCCGCGAGCAGATCATCCGCGCTGGAGACCTTGGGAGCCTGCCGTGGACCATTCGGACCCTCGCTGACGGGAGGCGCCTCGCCGAACCAGCGGGTCAGGTCATCGCGCTCGGCGGACTCCAGAAGGGAGCGCATCCGCCCTCCCGAGGGCATCAACGGCGCGAGCGCCGCGCGAGCCGCCGCCGCCAGCTCGGGGTCATTCGCCTCCAGCGCGCGCTCGTAGAGTCCCCGGAGCGAGCGCCAGGCCATCCGCGGCTCCCTGCGCGCGGTGCGCTTCACCTCCTGCACCAGCGCCGTCAACGAGCGCGTCGCGGGTTGCTCGCGGACACGCTCGCGGGCCTGGGCCACCTCGCTGCGCAGGGCCACGCCGCGGTCGCGGTCATGCTCCATGCCGATGCGCAGAAGGAGCTCATGGGCGATGTCCAGATCCCGCCGCTTCTGGACCAGGTCCTCCACGTTCTCGCGCGCCCGCTGGGCCAGGAACTCGGCCACGGCCATGCTGGCCTTGCTCGGGGCCCCGCGGTCGTTCCAGAGCGGGCCGGGCTTCGAGAAGATCTCGAAACCACCCTCCTCCTGTGCCGGGGGCGTGGGGGACATGAAGAGATCCGCCACCCGCAGCACCCGCGTGAGCCGGACGAAACCCCGCTCCAGCGCCGTGCGCGCGCCCGGCGGCGTCCGGCCCACCCGGAGCATCTTCTCCACCGCGTCCAGCGTCTGCTCGAACTCCTCCAGGGCCTGCTGTGCCCGGGTCTTCAGCCCGGTGGCCAGCTCCCCCACCCTGCCCTTCTTCACGCCGAGGTCCAGCAACAGCCGCGCGTCCGCGAGCGTGTGCACCCCCACCCGCTCCAGCGCCCGGTCGAGCGCCGTCACGGTGGGCAGGGACAGGTCCACCTCGGAGGGGGCCGTGAGCCCGCGCCACCAACCGCGCAGCCCCTCGGTCTGGGAAGAGTTCCCCTGGAGCGCATCCAGCCGTTGCCGAAGGCGTGCGAGCCGAGCGACGAACACGCGTCAGTGCCTCCTCACAGAGAGGCCCGCAGCTCCAGCAACTGCTTGCTGAAGCGGCTGAAGTCGTCGTCGATGCCGCGCAGCACGTTCTCCAGCTTGCGCGCGCTGTCGCTCAGCTCCCCGGGGATGGCGGTGAGCT
>NZ_DASVWK010000523.1:0-30658 GCF_036389735.1 Archangium sp.
GAGCGAGGGCAAGTCGCTGGCGCTCGTCATCGACTTCGCCGAGACGCTGGTGCCGGGCGGGGAGATGAGCCACCTGTCGGCCGAGGACCGCTTCGTGCTGGCCACGCTGGAGAAGTGGGCGCACGACCCGCAGTTCCTCGCGGGCGACGTGTCCGTGGTGCTGCTGGCCGAGAACCTGGCGGACATGTCCCAGCGCCTCACGCGCAACCCGTACGAGGCGGCCATCGAGCTGCCCCTGCCCACCGAGGAGGAGCGGCTGGAGTACGTGCGCTACAAGCTGGAGGGCAAGCGGCTGGCGGCGGTGTCGGACGTGCCGCTGGAGGGCCTGGCGAAGATGACGGCGGGCCTGTCGCGCATCAACCTGGACCGCGTCCTCACCGAGGCCCTGGAGCACGACGTCCGCATCACCACCGAGCTGCTCAAGGAGAAGAAGAAGGAACTCATCCAGGCCGAGTGCCATGGCCTGCTCGAGTTCATCGAGCCGGCGCACACGCTGGACGCGGTGGCGGGCCACGCCAAGGCCAAGGAGATGCTGCGCAACGCGGCCAACGCCCTGAAGAAGGGCCGCATCGAGGTGATGCCCATGGGCTACCTCGTGAGCGGCCCGGTGGGCACGGGCAAGACGTTCCTGGTGTCCTGCTTCGCCGGAGAGATTGGCATCCCGGTGGTGAAGTTCCTCAACTTCCGCAGCCAGTGGCAGGGCGTCACCGAGGCCAACCTCGAGAAGATCTTCAACCTGCTCAAGGCGCTCTGGCCGGTGGCGGTGATGGTGGACGAGGCGGACACCTTCCTGGGCAACCGCGACTCGGGCGGGGACTCGGGGACGAGCAGCCGCGTGTTCGGCTCGGTGGCCTCGTTCATGGGCAACACCGTGTACCGCGGGAAGATTGTGTGGTTCCTGCTGACGGCGCGGCCGGACCTGCTGCCGGTGGACCTCAAGCGCCAGGGCCGCGCCGAGGAGCACCTCGCGCTCTTCTACCCGGAGACGGAGGAGGAGCGGGAGGAGCTGTTCCGGGTGATGCAGAAGAAGACGGGCCTGAAGCTGGAGGTGCAGTCGGTGGGCGAGCTGATTCCGCCCGGGACGCGCCAGCTGAGCGGCGCGGACCTGGAGGCGGTGCTGGTGCGCACGCGCTTCCGGGCGCTGGCCCAGGGCCGGGAGCAGGCGACGGTGGAGGATCTCAAGGCCGTCTTCGCGGACTTCGTGCCGCCGAGCTACCCGCTGGAGATCGAGCTGCAGAACCTGGTGGCGGTGCAGGAGTGCACCAGCCGCGAGCTGCTGCCCGAGAGCTTCCGCCGGCTGGACCGCGACCACATCACCCGCCGCATCCGTGAGCTGAAGGCGCTGATGCAGGAGGGCTGAGACCCACACGGAGCGTACGGCAAAAGCTTGCCAGCTCGCTTGAAACGTGAGAATCCTGGAAAGCAGTGAAAAACCTGCTTTCACAGGAGCGAGCCATGAAGAAGGCCCCGAACTTCAACGCGGTCCTGCGTCTCGTGTTGCTGGCGTCCCTGGGCGCGGCGGGCAGTGCGCTGGCCGATGGCACCAATCCGTACCACCTGGAAGCAAGCGTCATCAGCCCGTTCGACTACGCGGGGGTGGTCACGTCCTACGCGCCCTCCCACCATGTCGTCTTCGGCGGGGACACCTCCTTCGACGTCGCCCTGCAGAGCGGCTCGACCGGCGGGACGAACGTCTGGTTCGACGTGAAGCCCTACTACCTGGCGACGGCGATGCGCGGGGTGGTGCTGTCGGGTGGAGCCAATGCGCCCGTGCCGGCCTGCGCGAGTGGCAACTACTACGATGGCGGGTACGTGGTGCAGGTCGAGGTGCAGGCCTACTACAACGGCACCTGGACGCCGATCGGCTGGGTCAAGTACGCCCACGTGGACAGCATCACCGTGAACAACGGTGCCGTCATCAGCAACACCTACCAGATCGCCAAGGCCACCTGGCAGTACAACGGGCGCTGCTCCACCGCCCCGCACGTCCACATCGAGCCGTACAACTACCGGCACTACGCCTGCTACACCAACCGCAGCCCCTTCCAGTACTACGACGCGGTGGCACGGGTGGGCGGCGGTCGCCTCGGCTTGTCGCAGTGCCCGTAGGTCGAGCCTCGGCGCGCCAGCAAAGGTGTCGACAAAGGTGTCAAATACTTCGCTCCTGCTCTGGGTGCTCCTCTTCTGTACGGCGTGCCCGCATGCTTTCGGTCGAGGAGGCACGATCGATCGAGCCGTGCTCAAGGACATGGAGGACTCCGCCAGACCGCTGAAGTTGACGGACTGCTCGCCAGCAACCCTCGAGGCCATCTGTCAGCCAAAGAAGTTCAAGGAGTGTGAGCGGCAGTGCAAGGAGGCCCTGGAAGAGGAGGAGTGGTGAGGTGGCGGCTCCTGGCCGGGCTGCTGCTGCCTTTGCCGCTCCTGGCCCTCATCTCCGGGCATTGGCTTGCGCGGTTCACGCCCCCCGAGCCGACTCGGGGACAGCTCGTTTCCGTGCTCTCGTGGGAGCAGCGTCGCCAACTGCCGACATGGCACCAGCCCTGTCGGCGGAGCGATGACTGTGATTCTCCGCTCGCGTGCTTCTTCGATCGGCACGAGCGGGGGCTCTACTGCACGGATAGCGAGTGCGTGGCGGATTCTCAATGCCGTGAGGGCTTCGTCTGTAGGGCGGTGGAGACCTGGGGCGGAGAGGTGTTGAAGCGGTGCTCGCTGGCGGGGGGCCGGAGGGAAGGTGAGCGCTGTGAGCCGCTGTCGAAGCGCCACGCGAGGGCCTGCTCACGGGAATTGCTCTGCAACGACTGGTGCGGTCGGCCCTGCGAACCAGAGGTGTCTGGGAACTGTCCGGACGGCTTCTTCTGCCCACGTGAGGGAGGTCCCGATGGCCCCTCCTGCCTTCCGACGTGCGAGGAGCGGGGCTGTCCTCGTGGCCAGGAGTGCATCCGCTTTCGCTTGGGGGCCTCGATCTGTGCCGAGGTCCAGGGGACGAACTGCCAGCAGGCGCCGTGTCCCGAGGGGCAGGAGTGTGAGACGCATGCCTCGCCGGAAACACCGGGGACGGTCAGGATGCGATGCAAGCCACGATGAGGCCTGGAGAGCCGGGGTTCTTGATCCTCTCAAGCGGGATCCGAGACAGGCCCCCGGCCGGTGAACTCGTAACGGTCCCGCTCCAGCAACTCCTCGGGCAGCTTCCCGTCCCCCAGGGGGAACTCGGTGAGCAGCACCCGCTCATGCCTGCGCGGTGTCCTCCTCGGATTGGGTGCGCTCGTAGCGCTGCATCAGGGGCGTCACCGAGATGCCGTGCACGACGATGGACACGGCCACCACCGTGAGCACGAGTGGGACGAGCTGGTGTGCCAGCGCCTCCGGGAGGCCATGGTTGAGGGCGTAGAAGAGGTAGTAGAGCGAGCCGATGCCACGGATGCCGAACCAGCCCATCAGCCCGCGCTGGGGGCGCGTGGTGTCCGAGCCGACGAGCGAGACGAGCACGGAGACGGGGCGGATGGCGAGGAAGAGCAGGGGGGTGAACCAGAGCGCCTCGGAAGGCAGCGGGAGGCGCGAGAGCAGCAGGCCGAGCACCACCACGAGGCTCACCTCGCCGATGCGCTCGATCTGCTCATTGAAGTTGAGCACCGCGTTGGCCATGTAGGCGGGCGCGTGCTCCGGGTCGGTGGCCGCCTCGGGGTGGACGCGGGCGCTCTGCACCACGTCCTCGGGCGGCCTGCCCTTGTTTGACTGCTTCTCGATGCGCCGCAGCGCGAGCCCCGCGGCGAACACCGCCAGGAAGCCGTAGGCATGGAGCAGCAGCGCCACCCCGTAGGAGAGGGCGATGAGTCCCAGGGCCAGGAAGTCATCGAGCCCCAGGGCCTCGCGATGGGTGCGCCGCAGGTAGAGGACGATCCGTCCGACGGCTCCGCCCAGCAGCGTGCCCACGCCGAGCCCCGCGACCACCGCCCACACGAGGTCCACCGCCACCCAGCGCCAGAGCCCCTCGCCCAGCGGGTGCAGCCCGAGCAGCCCCAGGCCGAGCATCACGAAGGGAAAGGCCGTGCCGTCATTGAAGCCCGCCTCGCCGGTGAGCCCGAAGCGGAGGGTGTCGCGCTGGAAGGGGTGCTCCATCTGCACGTCCGAGGCGAGCACCGGATCGGTGGGGGCGAGCACCGCGCCCAGGAGCACGGCCGCCCCCAGGGACAGGCCCAGCAGCCAGACGCCCGCGGTGGCCACGAGCCCGACGGTGACCACCATGCCCACTCCCGCGAGCCGCACGGCGATGCGCCAGCGCGGGGCTCGCAGGGGTGCCCGCAGCTTCAGGCCCGTGGTGAACAGGGAGATGATGACCGCGACCTCGGTGAGGGTCTCGAGGAGCTTCTTCTGCGCATAGGGGTCCAGCTGGCCCACGCCGAAGTGTCCCAGGGCGAAGCCCACCAGCAGGTAGAGCATCGAGGTGGATAGGGGCAGGCGCTTGAGCACCGAGCCCCCGAGCGCCATGGCGATGAGGAGCGCGCCGACCACGATGAACCAGATGACGATCTCCATGGGCCTGGCGACTCTCGGAGCGGGAGGTGGATGCCTGGAGGCGCTTGTACCTCATCGCGAACAGGAACTCGCGGCCCGCCAGGCAGCCAGCCAGGGGCTCTCTTCCTCCGAGTTGGGCGGGTCACATCCGGATCGCCTGGATTCCGTAAGGAGGCAGATGGCGCTTCCTCGGAGGAACACGGCAATGCTGGATTCGCAGATCGATCAACGTTCCAGGCGGACGTGGGACTTCTTCCTGACCAACGCGGGAGGACTGTTACTCGGCGGTCTGGTGGTGCTCGCCGGTTGGTTCGTCGTCATTCCCGGGCCCTGGTTCACCCTCAACCTGCTCCAGGAAATCATCGAGTGTCGCCGTACGGGTGGACTGGTCCGCTGGCAGGCCGTCTATGACCGGCAGGGCAACTTCCTGAAGAGCTGGGGGCTCACCCTGGCGATGGGGATTCCCATCCTCATCGGCTATCTCCTCCTCATCGTGCCGGGTGTGCTGCTCTCGCTCTACTGGCTCCACGCGCCGATGCTGGCCGCCGATGGGCGCAGCGCCACCGAGGCGCTCGCCGAGAGCGGCCGCCTCTTCCGACGCAGGCACGACTGGGCGGCGTACTTCCTCAACTGGCTCGTCCTGGCGGTGCTCTCGGCCCTGGGCGGGGTGACCACCTTCGCCGTCGTCCTCACCCTGCCGCTGTCCCTCGTCTACCTGGCCCTCTGTTACTCCGATGAGACGGGGGCGGTGACGACGCCCTCCCTCCCGCGCAGGGAGATCGTGGTGTGACCGGGGACTACGGCGCCTTCACCGTGAGGCGCAGGCCGGTGGGCAGCCGGGTGGTGTCCTTGATGTTGTTCCAGCGCTTGATGTCGTCCACGGAGATGCCGTAGCGCTGGGCGATGCTCCACAACGTCTCGCCGGCGGCCAGCTCGTGCACGGCGCCGGGGCGGCCCACGTTGCCGCTCACGGCGCGCTGGGCGATGACCGTGCCCGCGCGCTCCTCCACCTGCTTGGGCCCGTTGTCCGGGAACACGTACAGCACCGAGCCCACCTTCAAGGCCTTCTTGCTGGCGCGCACCGTCAGGTTGTTCCACTTGCGGAGCTCGTCCGCGTTCACCTGGAAGCGCTGGGCGATGGCCCACAGGCTGTCCCCCGACTGCACGCCGTAGGTGACGCGCTTGCGGCCGTTGATGGTCTCCGTCTTGATGGGGCCCGTGGCCACCGGGCCGCGAGGCGTCCCGGCGGGGACCTCGTCCTCGGGACGCAGCACCGTCACGCCGCTGCGCCGCGCCTGCGCCACCTTGCGCGCCAGGGCTCCCTCACCGCTCTCCTTGCCACCGCGCCCGGCCTGCACCGGGATGACCAGCTCCGAGTTCAGCTTCAGCGTCTTCATGCTCTTGAGCTGGTTCATCTGGAGGATGGCCTCGGGCGCGCTGCCGTAGGTGAGGGCGATCTGCGACAGCGTGTCGCCCCGCTTCACCTTGTGGACTCGGAAGGTGAGGCGCTCCTTGGCGGGGATGCTGGCGAAGTTCTCCGCGAAGCGCTCCGCCGTGCCCCTGGGCAGGCGCAGCACGTAGGGGTTCTTCGCGCTCGACGGCGGGGTGCACCAGCGTCGCAGCTCGGGGTTGAGCTCCTGCACTTCCTTCACGTCCACGCCAGCCGCCCGGGCAATCACGTCCAGGTCGGTCGCGTCGTTGATCTTCACCTCTTCGAAGGTGAGGGGCGGCTCGTACTCGAACTCGCTCTCGGAAAAGCCGAAGGCCGAGGGGTTCTTGGTGATGAGCGCCGCGGCGATGAGCTTGGGCACGTAGTGCTTCGTCTCCGTCGCCAGGCCCTTCTCCTCGGCGGAGATGACCCAGAAGTCCTTGGTGTCCAGGCGCTCCATCAGCCGGCGCACCCGGCTGCTGCCCGTGTTGTAGCCCGCCCACGCCAGGTACCAGTGGCCCAGCTCCCTGTGCAGGTCCTTCAGGTAGCGCGCGGCGGCCCGGGTGGCCTTGAGGGGATCCCTCCGCTCGTCCACCCAGAAGTCCTGGTGCAGGCCGTACTGGCGGCCGGTGCTGGAGATGAACTGCCAGGGCCCGGAGGCGTGCGCCCACGAGTAGGCGCTGGGCGAGAAGCCGCTCTCGATCATCGCCAGGTACACCGTGTCGCGCGGCAGCCCGTTGGCCTCGAGGATGGGCTGCATCACCGGCAGGTAGCGCGTGGAGCGGTTCACCCACTTGCGGAACCACTTGCGGCCCGGCCCCCGGAAGAACTCGACGTACTTGGCCACCAGCGGCTGCATCTCCACCGGGATGTCGTAGCGGGACTGGAGCCGCGAGATGTCGACGTTGGCCAGGTCGGTGATGAGGGCCAGCTCCCCCTCGGCCTCGTCCTCGCGGAAGGTGGGCTCCTCCAGCGCATCCAGCATGCGCTGGCGCAGCGGGTTGGCCAGGCCCAGGCGGCGCAACGACTGGAGCACCTCGGCGTTGGGCCTCGCCCCCGGATCCAGCGTGGCATCCTCGAGCGCCCGCAGCTCCTCCAACTCGGCGGACTCCGCGGTGGGCTCCTCGTCCCCCTCGTCCAGGTTCTCCTCGGGCTCGTCGGCCGAGCCCACCATCAACCGTTTGTCTTCGGCGCCAAGCACCCGCATGCCGGGAGGAGGCGGGGGCATCGGCAGCGCGCCCTGGGACGAAGGGACGGAGGCGAGCACCAGGAGGAGCAGGCTGATGGACGGCATGGTCACCTGGGGGCCGGCTGGCGAGAGGGCCGGGTTGGTTGGAGACTCAAGTATTCAAGGCTTCTCGCGGGACTCAAACAGCCGTCCGGGCGAGCCATTCTCCCCTTGGATGTCACCGACGGGAAGAAACGCACCGCCTGGGTGTGCATCAGGGCTTGTTCTTCACCGCCGGTGGCTGGCCATGCCCGGGGCCCAGGATGCGGGGCACGTAGGTGGCGAAGTCGAAGTGGGGCGAGTTCTCCCGGTTGTGGCACGTGATGCACATGGCCTGGCCGGGGCGGCCGGTGATGTTGGCGGCGGTGGGATCCTCGGCGTGCAGCGAGCCCGGGCCGTGGCAGCTCTCGCAGCCCACGTTCTCCCGGCCGGCCACCTTGTCCAGGCGGCACACCCCGCCGGGCTGCTCCCAGCCGGTGACATGGCAGCCGGTGCAGTTGAGGTGGAACTGCTTGCCCAGCTTCTCCAGCGTCCGCCAGGCCTCGTGGTGCTTGGAGGATTCCCACGAGGGGAAGGCCTCCGCGTGGCACTCGGCGCAGGAGGCGTTGCCCACGAAGGCGGCCTGGCCCTTCTCGGGGGGCGGGCAGTCCTGGCCATGCGCCTTGGCCCACTCCAGGGTCATCTTCCCCACGTCCGCGTCGTAGGTGCTCACCACCGCCTGCGCGTCCGGGTGCGAGGGCAGGTTGGACTCCAGCGGGACGAAGCGCACGCTGAAGCTGTCGCTCTCCCCAGCGGAGGCCGAGGCCACCGGCGCGGTGAGCAGGGCCTGTCGGCGTGCCACCAACTCCTCGCGCTTCTGCTGCTGGAGGCGCTTGCGCTCGGGGTTGAGGCCGGGGAGGTTGATGTCCCGGTCCAGCAGCTCCAGGCGCCGATCGATGGAGGTGACCTCGCGCTCGGTGTCCTCCGCCGTCTTCTGGGGGGCGAAGCGGCCCGGCTTCGCGCCGTAGGCCAGGTCCACGCGCAGCAGCGAGCGGCCCTTGCTCTGGAGCGCGATGACGGGCACCGCGTCGCGCACCAGCTTGTTCTCCTCGCCGTCGAACTCGGAGGCGGTGTGCGTGGCCAGCACGAGGTCCGCCCCGAGCTCCGGGGTGGCGGCGGCCTGCTGCGCTTGCTGGAGGGTGCCGTGGAAGAGGCCCACCACGAAGGCGGCGCCCTGCTCACGGGCCCGGGCACTGGCCTGCTTCAGCCCGGCCGCGTCCGAGGCGCTCACCACGCCCACCTTGCGCGCTCCCGCGGGCAGCACCTTCACCCCGCCGGGCTCCAGCTCGGGCAGGCCCAGTCCCTTGCGGAACTCGGCGCCGCGCACCTCGTCCAGCTCGCCCCGCGCGCGCACCGCCAGGCCCATGCGCTTCATGGCCTCGGCGAGCGCCCGTGCCTTGCGCTCCTCCTGGGGCACCTGCGCCGGCGCGAGGGTGGGCTCACCGAAGAGGCTGTCGCCGCCGTCGATATAGAGGACGGGCAAGGGGCCCTTGCGCGCCTCCAGCACCTGGAAGGCCGCGCGATCGATGCCGCCGCGCATGTTCTCGCTACAGCCGCACGGGCCCAGGTAGCCGCGCGTGTCGGCGGAGAAGAAGAGGAGGGCGCCCGGGGCGTCCGCCTTCGGGGCCTCGTCCGAGCGCGAGGCCACTTGCGGCCCCGCGGGACTCGCCTCCTTGCGCGAGCACCCCGAGAGCGCCGCCAACAGGGCCAGTCCACCGAGGAGCCGTCTCACGGCGTCACCAGATGATGCTCTGCACCAGCTCGTCGATCTTCTCACCCATCGCCTCCAGGCCATTCACCTTGGACAGGCTGCCGTCGGCCCCGACCTGCTCGGCCAGCTTGCTCAGCTCGTCGTCCGGGAGGCTGGAGAAGAGGATGATGGGGATGTCCTGGGTGCCGTACTCGTTCTTCAGGGTGCGGCAGATGTCCGTGCCCTTGGCCTCGGGCATGTGGATGTCCGTGAGGATGAGGTCCGGCTTCCAGGTCTGGAGCGTCTTCTCGAACTCCATCAGCGTGGAGGTCGCGATGACCTCGTAGCCGCGCGCCTCCAGCACGGCCTTCTCCATGGCGAGGGTGATCTCGCTGTCATCGATGAGGAGAATCTTTCGCTTCTCTTGCACGGCGCCCTCTTCCTTGGAGGCCCCTTCTAGCCCACCGCTCCTTGCGGCTCCAAGGCTTTCCCGTCCAATTGGAATCAGGGAATGAACGGAGTCGTCCGGTAAGCCGGGGGACGGGCGGGCTGGCGACACATTGGTGTTGCGGGGAGGGGCGGGGTGGCGCACTAAGAGGCGGCCATGAGTCGTGCCCTGATTGGACTGTGCGCCCTGCTGTCCCTCGTCCTCCCGCCGACGGCCCGGGCCCTCAACGCCGGTCTCGGCGAGCCGCCCACCACGGTGGACCGGCAGACGCCCTATGCCGCGGCCAAGGGCTTCTCCGATGCCGTGCACAAGGGCGACTACTCCTTGGGCGCGCACTACCTGGACCTGGACTACCTCCCCCCGTCGGAGCAGAAGGACAAGGGCGCCCAGCTCGCCCGCCGGCTCAAGTTCGTCCTGGACCACAAGCTGCCCCTGGCCCTCACCAGCTTGAGCAAGGAGCCCGAGGGCGACCCGGCCGGCACCCTCTATGACCAGATTGGGATTCTCACCGTGGGCGAGGACGCCTACCCCATCCGTCTTGCCCACGTCAGGGTTGAAGGTGGGCGGGTGTGGGTGTTCAGTGAGCCAACGGTGCGGTCCATCGACCGGCTCTATGAGGAGTACGGCCCGGGGGTGTTTGGCGAGTCGCTGCCGCCGGTGCTCTTCGAGAAGCCGGTGCTGGGGCTGGAGCCGTGGCAGTGGCTGGGCCTGCTGGCGACGGTGGCGGGGGGCCTGGTGCTGTGCGTGGTGCTGGAGCGGCTGTCGTTGGCGCTGGCGGCACGGCTGGCGAGGTGGACGCGCATCACCTGGGACGACGCGCTGGTGTCGGCGGGCCGGGGTCCCCTACGGCTCCTGTACTTCGCGCTGCTGGTGGCGTTGGGGACGTCGCTGCTGCTGCTCTCGCCCACGGCCCAGTACGTGAAGAACCGGCTGGTCACCACGCTCATCATCATCTCGGTGGCGTGGTTCATCCTGCGCTTCCTGCGGGTGACGGCGCTGTTCGTCCAGGAGTCGATGACGAAGGACTCCAAGGACGCGCGACGCTCCCGGGGGCTGCACACCCAGCTCGTGGTGCTGCGCAGCGTCTTCGAGGCGGCCACCTATCTCATCTCCGCCGCGCTGCTGCTCATGCAGTTCGAGACGGTGCGCAACGTGGGTGTGTCGCTGCTGGCCTCGGCCGGTATCGCGGGCCTCGTCATCGGTCTGGCGGCGCAGAAGTCCATCTCCTCGCTGCTGGCCGGCATCCAGCTGTCCATCACCCAGCCCATCCGCATCGGGGACACGGTCATCGTGGAGAACGAGTGGGGGACGGTGGAGGAGATCACCCTCACGTACGTGGTGGTGCGCGCGTGGGACGAGCGGCGGCTGGTCATCCCCATCGCCCAGTTCCTCGACAAGCCCTTCCAGAACTGGAGCAAGGGCGGCAAGTCCATGCTCGGGCCGGTGAAGCTGCTGGTGGACTTCACCACGGACATGGAGACGCTGCGCACGGAGCTGCGGCGCATCCTGGAGAACGAGGGCAAGGCGCTCTGGGACGGCAAGGTGGCCACCGTGGTGGTGGAGGAGGTGCTGGACCGGACCCTCCAGGTGCGCGTGCTGGTCAGCTCCACCCCGGAGGACCTCTTCGACCTGAGGTGCCTGGTGCGCGAGAAGATGATGGTCTACCTGCGCGATCGCGCCGAGTGGCTGCCCATCACCCGCACCGAGCCGCGCTCCACGCCGCAGCCCGCGCCCACGGGCGAGCAGAAGCCAGCGGGCGAGCAGGCGCCGTCCCCGCCACCCGCCGTGCCCCGGGCTTGAGCCCCACTGGCTTCTTCGGCCGGGTGATGAATATCCGGCCCCTCTCCGCGTTCGGAGAGGAGGGTTGCTGCACTTCCGTGGAGCCTGTGTGATGAAGCGTCTTACCCAGTGGTGGGGGGCCGCTGCGCTGGCGGTCGCCGTGGTCGCGCCCCTGTCCGCGCATGCCCAGCCGCGAGGCCGTACCGATGGGCCCGAGGGGTCCGAGTACGGCAAGGGCGGCTACTCGAGGTCCTCGGACAGCCGCTTTTCCCTGGAGGTGAACTGGGGCGCGGCGTTCGCCGCCCGGCTGTCGGAGCTGGAGAGCGCGGACGGGCCGCCGCTGTTCATCGGCGGCACCGCCTCCATCTGGGGCGCGGACTGGTACCAGTTCGACTTCAGCGGCGCCTACGTGCTCCAGAGTGGCCAGGTGAACGTTCTGGTGGGGCCTCGCTTCCGGACCTACGGCTACCCGGTGAGCTTCACCGCGGGCCTCAAGGCTGGCGCCTTCCTCGTGCCGGACCTGGGCCTGCGCTTTGGCCTCTCTCCCCAGGCGGGCGTGGACGTGTTCCTGGCCAACGAGCATGTGGTGCTCGGCCTGGGTTACGCCCTGGACATTCCCCTCGCTTCGCGGGGAATCACCAACCGCCTCTTCATGAACGTCGGCTACAGGTTCTAACGCCATGCTCGCCCACGCCCTCGTCGCCGCCCTCGTGCTCGCCACCGGTCAGGCCGTGCCCGTGCTGCCCTTCCCGGGCGAGACGCGGACCCTCAACATCATCCAGTGGGACCCCAACCAGCTGCCGCGCATCTACGAGCGCACGGACCAGCTCCCGCTCTCCGACGAGGAGGTGGCGAAGCTGGCCCAGGCGGGCTTCGACGAGGCCTCCATCGTCAAGATGCTCGAACAGCGCCGCTGCGCCTGCGACGCGAGCGCGGACGGGCTCATCCGCTTGAAGCAGGCCGGGGCGACCAAGGCGGTGCTGGACGCGGTATCCACGCACGCGCTCAAGCCCAACCGGGCGCTCGACCTGCTGGTGACGCTGGACTTCACCGGGGAGAGCCGCACCGCGCGCGAGGCCTACCTCTACTTCTTCGTGGAGGATGGGAACCTGACGCGCCTCTTCACCGCGAGCCTGTCGGAGCTGCTCGGCCGCCAGAACGCGAACGAGACGAGGGTGGACCGCAGCGACATCCTGCGCGCGCGCACGGTGCGCCGCATCCAGCTCGCCGGGCAGGTGCCGCTCAAGACGTACGGCGCGCACCGGGTGCTGGTGGTGGCGAGCGCCAACCCGGCGCTCACCCACCCCTCGCAACTCACCGAGGCCGAGCGGGCCAAGGCGCAGGTGTACACCTTCGACTATCCCCGGGCCTCGCTCCAGAGCCTCTGCCGGCTGACGGCCGGGTACAGGCGGGACGCGGTGCTCGCCTACAAGTGGAACTTCCAGGGCAGCCGCTTCGAATGCGAATGGAACTAGGAGAGCGCTCCATCATGAAGACCCGTCTCATCGTGTCCGCCTCGCTCGTGGGACTCCTCGCCGCCTGCTCGGGGCCGCGCGCCTTCACGCGCGGCACCTACGAGGACCCGAACACCATCGAGATGCTGTCGGATCAGTTCAACGAGAACGACCTCCAGCTCATCGCCAAGAAGATGGTGGGCTCGCTGGCCAACTCGCCCCGCTTCGCCCAGCCCGCTCAGCAGTTGCCGGTGGTGCTGGTGGGGCGGATGAAGAACAAGACGTCCGAGCACATCGACATGGGCTCGCTGGGGGACAAGATTCAGACGGGGCTGGCCCAGACGGGCCGGTTCGCGCTGCTGGACAAGGCGGCGCGCGAGGACCTCGCCGAGGAGTACGAGTACCAGCAGTCCGGGTACGTGGACCCCAACGCGGCCAAGGGCCCGGGCCAGCAGGCCAGCGCGGACTACCTGCTCACGGGGGAAATCTCCTCCATCGTCCAGCAGGTCGGCCGCGACAAGCTCGTCTATTACAAGATGACCGTGAAGCTGAACAACGTGCGCACGGGCATCGTGGAGTGGACGGACGAGAAGGAGATCCGCAAGAAGTTCGAGAAGAAGCACATCTCCTGGTAGCGCGACGATGAGCCTCTGGCGCCAGCGCGGTGGAAGAATGTCGGGGTGGGCCGTGCTCGCGTTGGCGAGCGTGGTGCTGCTGTCGGGCTGCGCGGGGGACTACGTCGCGCGCACGCGCAACCTGCGCACCGCGTACGAGTCCGAGTCGTACGACCATGCCCTGGCCGAGCTGGACGCGGTGGCGCGGCACGGCTCCAGGAAGGACCAGCTCCTGGTGCTGCTGGACCGGGGCATGGTGCTGCACGCGGCGGGGCGGTGGCGGGACAGCATCCAGGTGCTGGCGGAGGCGGAGCGCCTGGCCGGAGAGCTGGACGCCATCTCCGTGAGCGAGGAGGCCGGCACGCTGCTCACCAACGAGCGCGAGCGGGCCTACCGGGGCGAGGACTTCGAGAAGTTGATGATCTCCGTGTTGCAGGCGCTCAACTACGCGCAGCTGGGCCAGGACGAGGAAGCGCTCGTCGAGGTCCGCCGGGTGAACGAGCGGCTCCAGAAGATGATCGTCGACGAGAGCAAGCCGTACGAGCAGCTCGCCATCGCGCGCTACCTCGGCGGGGTGCTCTACGAGGACCAGGGGGAGTGGGACTCGGCGTACATCGACTACGCGAAGGCGCTGGAGCTGGAGCCGGGGCTGGGCCCGCTGGCGGAGCCGCTGCTGCGGCTGGCGAAGAAGACGGGGCGGCTGGACGAGTACGAGCAGTTGCGCCGGCGCTTTCCGGACGTGGGGCACGCTCCGCTGGGGCCGGGCGAGGGGCAGGTGGTCGTGGTGGTGGAGGCGGGGCTGTCGCCGGAGAAGGAGCCGGCGGACCGATACACGGACACGCATGACCTCATCCAGGTGCCGGTGTACCGGGAGCGGGGCTCGCCGACGCGGGCGCGGATATGGGTAGGGGAGGGGCAGCAGCAGCAGCGGACGGTGACGGTGACATCGCTGGCGGACGTGGCGAGGGTGCACCTGGAGGACCGGATCGGTCGGATGCTGGCCAGGCAGCTGGCCGCGGCGACGGTGAAGGCGGGGCTGGCGGCGGGGGCGGGGGCCCTGACGAAGAGCAAGGAGCTCGGCGCCCTGACCTTCCTGCTGTTGAACGCGATGAACGAGCCGGACCTGCGCTCCTGGCTGTCCCTGCCGGCGGAATTCCAACTGGCGCGCTTCCGACTCCCGGCGGGCCGCTACACGGTGAACATGGACGAGGGAGGCCACGGAAACGCCCGGGAAGTGGAGGTGAAACCCGGGAGGGTGCAGGTGGTGGTGTTCCGCCGGTACTACTGAGCGCCCCCTTCCTCTCCCACCGGGAGTGAGGGTCTCCCCCCCACCTGTCTGTCCATCCGGCATGGAAGCGTCCGGGGGGTTGGCACCGGTTGGCACGTTTCTGTGCTAGGTGTCGGGCCCCCCATGCCTCTCGCGGTCGCCCTCTCCTCGTACTCGCTGGTCATCCTGCTGGGCGCCGTCCTGGGCGCGCTGGTGGTGGTGTTCACCGAGAAGCAGGCGAGGCTGGTGACGTTCCTGGCGTTCGCGGCGGGGGTGATGTTCGGGGCGGCCTTCTTCCACCTGATGCCGGAGGCCTACCGCGGCGGAGGGCTGTGGACGTTCGCGCTGGTGCCGGCGGGGTTCGTCTTCCTGCTGGTGTTGGACCGGTATGTGATGACGCACGCGTGCGAGGACCCCGTGGGGTGCAAGGAGCACCAGCACGTGCAGGGCGGCAACACGCTGGGGATGACGGCGTTCCTGGGGCTGTCGGCGCACACCCTGTTCGACGGCATCGCGCTGGGCTCGGCGGTGAAGGAGGGGGTGGGGCTGATGGCGCTGCTGGCGATCACCTCGCACAAGGTGCCCTCGTCGCTGTCGCTGGCCTCCATCCTCAAGTCGGAGGGCAAGAGCACGCGCCGCATCATGGGCTTCGCGGTGATGTACGGGCTGATGGTGCCGGTGGGGGCGGGGCTGTACTTCGCCTTCGACGCGGTGCTGAGCTTCGAGTCACTGGCGGCCCGGGCGCTGGCCTTCTCGGCGGGCACCTTCCTGTACGTGGCCATACTGGACCTGATTCCGCATGTGAGCCGGCACGGCAGGGACCGGTGGGTGCGCAACCTGGCCGCGATGACGACGGGCCTGCTGCTGATGCTGGCGCTCGCGCAGGTGACGGCGCACGGGGTTCACTAACCGCGGGTCGTGGTTGGCCGGATACTCCCAGGTCCTGCATGCCGCTGAGCCTCACGGCGCGGGCGGAGCCACCTCCTCGGACTCCGTCCCGTGCACGGTCATCACGGGGCAGGAGGCCCGGGCCGCGACCTTCTGCGCCACGCTGCCCATCATGAGTCGGGCGAGCCCGGTGCGCCCGTGCGTGCCCATCACCACGAGGTCATAACCGCTCGCCGCGAAGCGGACGATGGTGTCGGCGGAGGGCCCTCGCTCCAGGTGCGGTTGGAGAGGGACGGGACTGGAGCGATACGGCTCGACCCATTCCTGAAGGAGACGGCCCGCCTGGGCGAGGCTCATCGTCTCCACGTCCGCGGCGGGTGCGGAGGGCACCAGGTCCACGATGTACCACTCCAGGTGAGCCGGGGGCTCCCAGACGTGGAGCACATCGACCGAGGCTCCCATCCGCTCCGCGAGAGTGAGGGCACGCTCGAGGGCCTGCTTGGAATGCGGGGAGAAGTCCGTGGGGACGAGGATGCGGCGGATGGGAGGGGCCATGACTGCCTCCTCGCGGGTGGGGCGACCGGCCCGCGCTGTACTGCCGATACATGGAAGATGCACCGTGAGGAGCGGGGCGGCTGTGTCCCCCGGACTTGATGAAGGTCGGCCGCACGATTAAGGGGCAGCGCGACCATGGAACGACTCTCCGACTGGTACGACCACCCCGAGTATTACGAGGCCATCTTCGGCACGGACACCGCGCGGGAACTGGACTTCCTGGTGGAGGTGAACCGCCGTTACGGCACGGGGGGCAAGCTGCTGCTGGAGCCCGCGTGCGGGGCGGGCCGGCTGGTGGCCGAGGCCGCGAGTCGGGGCTACCGGGTGGTGGGCTACGACCTGTCGGAGAAGATGCTGGCGCATGCGCGCGAGCGCCTCTCGCCGGCCCTGCGCCGGAAGGTGCGCCTCTACGCGTCGCCGATGCAGGAGTTCTTCCGGCCGGAGCTGGAGGGGAAGGTGGACCTGGCCTTCAACCTGGTGTCCACGTTCCGCTACCTCGACAGCGAGCAGGCGGCGCTGGCGCACCTGGAGGGCACGCGGCGGCTGCTCAACCCCAAGGGCCTGTACGTGCTCGGCTTCCACCTGACGGACTACGACCGGAAGAAACCCGAGCATGAGCGCTGGGTGGAGCGGCTCGGGAAGGACACGGTGGTGTGCAACACCCGCGAGGGCCTGCCGGACCGTCGGCTGCGGCGCTCGACGATGCGCAACCGGCTGCGCATCACCGGGCCGGGGAAGGACCTGCTCATCGAGACGCACTGGTACTTCCGCACGTACGACCTGACGCAGACGCGACGCCTCTTCCGGCGAGCGGGGCTCGAGGTGCTGGCGGTCTACGACTTCGACTACCAGGTGGACGCGCCACGCAAGAAGGGTGAGATGCGGCTCGACAGCATCTTCGTGCTGCGAGCCGCGAAGTAGAGTCTCCCTGCTTTCAGGGGACGGGACGCCCGAGCGGCTGGCGCTCGGCGTCCCGCAGGCCCACCAGCACGCTGGAGCCATCCTCGGCCACTCGCAGCTCCCCGTACTTCGCCCCGGCGTAGAGGTCCGCGTGGCCCTCCTGGAAGAAGAAGGACTCCGCGCCCAGGCGGATGCGGCCGTCGCGCTCCTTGTAGCGAAGCAACACTTCGTCCGGGGCCAGCGGGGTGCCCGGCGTCTGCTCGCGGAGGAAGCGCCCCACGCCGTTCTCATCCAGGCGGAGCACGAGCAAGCTCTGCCGGGGGGCCTCGGACCGAGCCAGCTCGCGACTCACGGCGTAGTCGAGCACCATGTAGTCGCCCTGCATGAGCGAGCGCGGGTCCACCGGGGCGAGCTCCAGCAGCACGGGTGTGCCGTGGGCCAGGACGCGCTCCTTGCGGATGACGAGCACCAGCAGGGCCACCACCACGAGGGCGAGACCGCCGAAGATGACGCGGGAGCGCATCAGCGCACCTCCTCGACCGCGGGGAAGCGGCGCAGGATGAAGAGCCGCAGGCCGAGCATCACGAGCCCGCTGCCCAGCAGCGCGAGCGACTTGGCCAGCAGCGAGAGCTCGAGGTCGTAGTAGTAGCTCACGCCGAAGTTGAGGATGAAGGCCACGGCCATGCCGAGGAGCACCACGTTGCGTCGGTGGAAGCCGAGCAGGAGCACGCCCGCGGCGGCGATGACGCCGGGGGTGCGGAACGTGAGGACGGCGAGGAGCACCAGCGTGGCGAAGGCCGTCACCCCGGCGGTACCACCGGTGTCCACGCCCGTCTCCTCGAGCACGCGCCAGGCCGAGTAGAGCGTCACCACGGCGAGCCCCAGCGTCAGCACGCCAGGGGGGAGCTCCACGGCGCCCTCGCGGAAGAGGCTGCCGTAGAAGTCCTGGAACCAGGTGCGCATCAGCAGCACGGAGAAGAGCACGGTGACGAGCCCGAAGGCCGTGGGAGTCACCACCTCGCCCCAACGCCCGGCCTGGAGCCGGCCCTGCTGGAGGAAGAGGAGGTGCGCGAGCACGGTGAGGCCCACCAGGGCCACGTCCACCAGCACACCGGGCACCGTGAGGCGCAGGAGGATGAGCAGCGCGAGGCTGGCGCTCAGTGCGGACAGGAAGCGCTGGATGGTGTCCGGGTAGACGAAGAGGAGCACCAGCCCGAGCCCGAGGGTAGCGGCGGCGGCGGCCTCCCCGCTGTCGGTCAGGGAGCCCATACCGCCGACGAAGAGGGCCTGCCCGGCCAGTCCTGTGGAGAGGGCGAGCTGGGTGAGGAACACGTTGTTCCCCATGCGGCGCACGACGACGGCGCCTCCGGTGAGGAGCAGGCCGAGGATGATGGCGCCCACCTCCTCGCTCGCCGTCACCACGAGGGCGATGAAAGCGATCAGGAACAGGGAGGCCACCCAGGCGCCGAAGCCGGTGAGGATGCGCACGAACCAGGGCGTGCCGGTGGTGACGTCCTGACGGGAGGCGAGCGCGGTACCCGCGAGGGCCTGGGCATCTCCGGCCAGCACACCTTCTACCTGGAGCTGGGAGACGACGTCTCGCAACGAGGGTTTGAGGGCCATGGTCAGACCTCCTCCGGGCCGCGTGCCTCGGCGCGCAACCACCAGACGGTGATCCCCACCTCGCCGATGATGAGCAGGGCCATCGTGAAGGAGAAGAGGATGGCCTCGAACTTGAGGGACTCGAGCAAGAAGCGCCCGATGAGGGTGGTGGCCAGTGTCATGAGGCTCACCGCGTCCAGGGTGAGGAGGAAGAGCTCGGAGCGCACCAGGCGGTGGAAGAGGTACGCCGCGACCATCGCCACCACGAGCAGGCCGAGCGCCACACGGCTGGAGGTATCGGCCTCCCGAGGCAGCACCACCACGTACTGGCCCAGCGCGAGCAGGGGGACCATCGTCATCGTCGCCAGGATCCGAGGCAACCACCGGTCGCGCAACCAGGGGACGCCGCGCCCCGCGAGGAACTCATGCACCGCCCAGGCCGCGCCGTTCACCAGCGCGAGCACCAGCGTCAGCGTGGTGCCCTTGCCCGAGAGGATCTGGACCCAGAAGAGGGAGAGGGCGGTGTTCACGAGGAGGAGCAGCAGCAGCCACAGGGGCCCGAAGCGGGCGAGCGCGACCCACGGGAGGACGAGCAGGCTCCACCCGAGGAACAGCTCATAGGGGTCCGCGCCCGTCTGGTACGCCTGTCCGTAGACGGCGAGGAGCGGACCCACGAGCACCGCGGCGAAGAGGAGGGCGAACTGGCCGGCGAGTCCCTCGCCGAGACGCCAGGCCGCGATACAGGCCGCGAGGATGGCCGCGAGCAGGAGCCCGAGCTTGCCGAAGCGGTGGAGGGCGGCCCAGTTGTAGGCGAAGAAGTAGATGACGCCGGAGAGGAGCAGCAGGGAGCCGAAGCCCAGGAGCACGGCGGACAGGAAGCGCCGCCAGGCGGTCGGCTCTGGAGAAGCCACGGCGAGCCGCAGGGCGCGTTGCAGCGCGGGAGGAGACAGGACGCCCGCCTCGGCGAGCGCATAGAGGCGTTCGGGCGTGGCGGCGAGGTCGAGCGAATCAGTGGACACGGCGGAGCACGCTAAAGCCTTGTGCGCCGCACGTCGAGCAACCACGCCTCATCGAGCACGCGGTCGGCCACACGGGCCGGTGCTCGGTCATCAGGTTGCGCGTCATGACTCTTCTTCCCTCCATTCGACGGCCGGCGGCGCGGGAGCGTCGCGGCCGAGCGGCCCGGGCTCCTTCATCACCCAGCGCCGCGCGAGTTCCTCGCCCACACGCCGCAGCAGCCGGTCCGCGCGCCCGTAGTCGGGGAGTACGGGGAGCTGGCTGGTGCGGTGGGCCTCTTCCAGTTCCGGTGCGAGGGCCTCGGCGTCCCGCAGTACGTCTTCGAGCGGGACACGGCCCGCCTTGATGTCCAGCATGCGCTCGCGGTGGGGGCCGGAGACCTCGAAGGTGGGCACCCCGTCGCGCAACCACCCCGTGGCGAGCACCACGAGGCGCAACAGGTTGTAGGCGTTCTTCGGCCGTAGCTCGCGGGCGCTGGGGGGCCGGCTATACCCCCACTGCGCGCGTAGTGGGTGAGGGCGGCGAGGTCATTGGCCTCGAGGAGGCCCTGGTCCCACAGCGAGCGGTAGAGCTGCTTGAGGTACGTCTTGGCCGCGAGCAGTGCGTCCTCGGGGGTGGGGGCGGAGTGCGGCGAGATGGCCGCGAGCCGCCGGGCGACCTCGTCGAGACCCGGAGCGGGCTCCTCGCACAGCCATTCGAGCACCAGGTCCCGGTGCTCGGCGAGCTTCTGGCTGCGGGTGAGCTTGTCGAGCTGGCTCATGGCGTAGCGACCGAAGCTGCCGAAGATGGCCTTGGAGACGAAGGCCTCGCGTTCGGCGAGCAACCACTCGCCCAGCGGGTCCGTGGCACGGGCGCTGGGGACGAAGAGCATCTCGAGGGTGTTGGGGTCGGCGCGGAGGGCCTGTTCCACGGCCTTGGATAGCTCCCAGTAGGTGTGGCTGCCGTCGGCGCTGACGAGGTCCCTGGCCTTGTCGGCGAGGCCGAAGTGCCAGGGGAGGGGGAGTCCGAAGACGCCGCGCAGGTCGACATCGGAGGACTCGTTGGCGAGCCCCCAGGCCTGCGAGCCCACCACGGTCTCCAGCACCACGCACGGGCGCAGGGCGTCCCAGGTGGCGGCGCGCCGGAGGGCGAACTGGAGCTGGCCCGGCTTGCGAGGCACCAGCTCGTCGCGGGCATACCAGAGCTCGCCCACGCCGACCACCTGGACATCGAAGCCTCCGCCGCGAGCACGCACCACGCGGCCCACCACGCCCTGGGGCACACGCCGGTCGCCAGCCACACGCTCGACGCGGGTGGTCACCTCGGTGCCATGGGGGAGGGGGACGGACAGCTTGTCCACCTGCTCATAACCCCGGGGACGAGCCGTTCCCTCGGTCCGATCCTGCTCGGGAGTCTTGGGTCCGCGGGTCATGGGCACCTCCGGGTGGGGACACCTCAGAACGTCGAGAGCGACAGCACCGGGCTGCGGCGGGCCACCGCCTCGCGTGCGAAGTTCGCCAGGGCCAGGAGGATGGTGCGCAGCTCTTCCGGCTCATGGTGGTCCTGGTCGATCCGTTCAACCCAGGCGTCGGTGAGCCCAGGCAGGTTCTCGGCCGTCACACGGGCCAGCGCCTGGAGGAAGGAATCCACCACACGCGCGATGAGCAGACCGTCTTCCTCCCGGAAGACGAGCGGATCCTCCAGGGTAGGCTCGTCCGTGAGGTCATCCGTTCCCCGGAGCGCGGCGAAGAGCGCCATCAGTTCCATCTCGATGAGTGGGAATTCGACATGCGTCCAGTCTTCCGGGGAGTGCTCCTCGGTCGTGACGATCGACTCGATCGCCTCCGCCTCGTCTTCTTTCGCGATGAACCAGGTCGTGATCTGCACGAAGGTGCTCCGATGCCGTTGTCGGGCGAGACCCTATCACGACATGACCTCGTGGGTAGATTGTCAGACATGACGAGGGTTGACCTCGAAGTGAGGGGACGCAGGGGAAACCGCGAGCATCGTTCCCCGTGGCGAGGCGCTTCTCTACCCTTTCAGGTCGGCCATTTCACAGGAGAGGTATGCCATGGCACTGCGTCAAGCTGGAGCCGCGCTGCTGGTACTGCTGACCGCCTGCGCGAGCATGCCGCGCATGGCCTATCCTGGCGCGCCCCCGGACCACACACCAAGCACCTGGTGGTACGACGTAGTGGTCATCGAGCCAGGCACCGTGGACATCCGCCCAGTGGCCATGGACAAGGCCGAATTCCAGCGAGCCTTCCAGCGGCTCGCTCGCGACGTGCAACTGAAGGGGAATACCCCCCGGGAGGCTGCGCGCGAGTTGCTGAAGGACCAGTTGGATCAGGAGTCGGAGAGACCGGAGCTGAGTGGTACGTGGCTGGCGGAGGTGAGCCGGGACCGCGTCCTCACCCTGGTGCCTCTGGACGAGAAGAACCCCCTCACTCCCCAGGCGGATG
This sequence comes from Archangium sp., assembly GCF_036389735.1. Taxonomy (GTDB): domain Bacteria; phylum Myxococcota; class Myxococcia; order Myxococcales; family Myxococcaceae; genus Archangium. Next base: position 21,864 of record NZ_DASVWK010000523.1, read on the forward strand.
CGGCCCTGCGCGGCAAGTACGAGGACTGGTGCGAGCCACGGAATGGGGGCGATTGCCTCGGCCTCTTCGATGACGGGCCCTACCTGCGCGCGGACGATAGACGCACGCTGGCGCTCGCCCTGGCCTTCGGCTCCGTGCTGGACGAGACGAGGGCAGCACTGGGGCGGGAGTTGGACCCGCGCGCGCTCGTGGCGATGTGCATGTGGACCGTCAGCTTGTACCTGGCTTCCTGGCTGGTGCCCGAGCCGACAACGAAGGCACTGGCGGCGAGCCTCACCTTGATTCTGGTGGGCTGGCTGGGCGTGGACACTGTGTGGGGGTTGATGGATGGGGTGGGCCTGACTGGCCACCCAGGCCCACAAGGCCACCACTTTCGCGGAGCTGCGCGCGGCGGGCGAGCAGTACGCGAAGGTGCTGGGGACGGACGCAGCCCGAGCGATGATTCTGGCGGTGGGCGCGCTGACAGGGCGCACGCTGGGCGAGGTAGCGGCACGAGTGAAGTCGCTGCCCGGCTACAGCTTGGCGGGGGCGCAGTGGGAGGCGCAGGGTGGGGCCGCCGTGCTGGCGCCCGAAGTCGTGGTGGAGACGGCGCTGGTCCGGGAGGGAGCGCTCGCCAGGGCGGTGGCGGCGGTGGAGACGGTGGCGGCCTCTCCACAGGGTCCGCTCGCGGTGGTGATGCTCAAGAAGGGTGGGGGCGCCGGGGCAGCCCCGCAGGGGAACTCGCCCACCACCATCATCCGCCATCGAGGTGGCAACCGGCAGGTGGTGCTCGGCAATGGCCAGCGTTGGCACCTGCCGCGCGACAAGTCGCTCGCGGACATACCGGTGGACGACCCGGTGGGGGATCAACTCCAGGAAGCCGTTACCCGGGCGGCCGGGGAGTGGGGACCGGATCTGCTCTCTCCGAGAGAGAGAGGTGCCATCGACAAGGCCCTCAGGGAGGGCGAGTACTGGCTGGCTCGCCTCTTGGAGCGCGAGGCCCGGGGTCGCTACGTGGAAGACCGAGTGCACCGGCAGTTCAAGCATCTCTACGACTGGAGCCGGAACAAGGGCGTCGACGTGATTGACCCGGAGATGGGCACCCAGTACGAGATTCTCTCCGGCACAGCATCGAACCTCGCACGGCATGGCAGGCGCATGGCGGGTGAGCTCTTCCGGATGATCACCTTTTAAGAGGGCGGCGGATGCTCTTCACCAAGGTCTTCTACGAGAACAAGGAGATCGAAAACGAGCGGTTGGACCTGACGGACAAGGGCTCGCTCTACTTCCTCGGCTCCAACCTGACGTTACGCAACTGCACGCTCGTCCTGAAGGTGTCCGCCAGGAACCTGTTCTTCGATGGAGTCCGGTTCATCGACTGCACCTTCGAGGTGAAGCAGGAACTGAAGAAACACCAGGACTGGGTGTTCGCCGCGCTCAAGGGTTGTCGCTTCAATGGGCGGCTGTCGGACTGCGACTTCGGCCATTGGCCCAGTTACCCGAGGGCGTGGGAACACGCGGCCATCGAGGACTGTGACTTCTCCGAAGCGCGCCTGGACGGCTGCCGCTTCCATGGTTGTGACCCCCGGACCTTGCGGTTTCCCAAGTGGCCCTGCTTCACCATTCTGGACCCCATCCGCAGGAGTCACGAGCTGGCCGCTATGGAATGGCCAGGGGACATCGGCTCCATCACGATGAAGGGACATGCGCGCGAGCCGCCCTCCACGGTTGCCGTGACCTGGTTCGCCCCGAGTCTGGCCAAGGAGAATGGGACCACTCCGGAAGTCATCAAGGCCATCATCGAGAAGTGCGAAGGCATCATCTATTGATGCCTCAGTTCCGAGAGGACTCGGTCCGTTTGCTCCAAATGTGGACTATGGCCGGCCGGTACGCGCGCGATTCGTGCGTGAGGCAGCACCTTCTCCACGCCCTCGGCGAGTGACACGGGCAGCACCGTGTCGTGCTCGCCCCAAAGGAGCAGGGTGGGTTGTTTCACCTCGCCCAATCGTCCGACGCGGTGGAACACGCCGCCCATGAGTGGCACCAGCGTGTTGAAGGCCCGCGTGGCCTCGGGTCTGCCGCCGGGCACCGCCATCAACTCGTACTCCATCGCCATCAATCGCCGGTTGGGCGGTGTGTCCGGCAGTGGCGCGATGCGTCCGAAGAGCTTCGGTCCCAGCACGCGCGCCACCCGCTCCGGGCCCACGCGGAAGTAGAGGCGCGCATCCAGAGCCATCTCCGGGCCCAGCCCCATCGCGTCCACCAGCACCAGCCGCTCCACCGGCACTCGGCCCCGCAGCGCCAGCTCCAGCGACACCAGCCCTCCCAGCGAATGCCCCACCAGTGTCAGCGGCCCGGGGGCCAGCGTGGACAGCACCTCCTCCACCGGCTCGACGAAGAAGCGCAGCCCGTCCTCGGCCGTGCGCGGCGGCCCCTGGGGCACCGAGGAGCACCCGAAGCCCGGCAGGTCCACCGCCAGCACCCTGTGCTCGCGGACCAACTCCGGGAGCAGGGGCCACCACATGCTCGCCGCGTGCCCTCGTCCATGGAGGAGCACCACCGGAGGGCCCTCGCCCCCTTCGAGCACCCGCAGCGCCCCGCCCCCCGCCAGCGGGCACATCCGCGCCACCACCGCCGGAGCCAGCTCCCCCAGCAGCTCCGCCTCTACCGGCCCCGGGCCCCGGACTTCACCCGGAGCGAAGGCGCGACCCGGACTCTCCGGAAGGTTGGCGTTCTTCGCCTCGATGTGGTTTGGGGTACGCCTGCCGGTCATTCCTGGACCTCTCCGGGGGGTGGACCCCCGAAATTACTGGAATGTCCGGCGGGGTGCGCTGTTGAGCGGCGTACCTACACACCCTAGGCTGCCCGCCTCCCCAGGGACGGTACGACGACATGAACACGGACATCCGGGCGCTCACCGAGCGCGTCCAGCAGGAGAGCAGCTTCGTCGAGCTCCTCAACCAGGAGGTCGGCAAGGTCATCGTCGGTCAGCGCTACATGCTGGAGCGCATCCTCATCGGCCTCTTGTGCAACGGCCACGTCCTCCTCGAGGGCGTGCCAGGCCTCGCCAAGACGCTCACCGTGCGCACCATCGCCGACAGCATCAGCGCCTCCTTCCAGCGCATCCAGTTCACCCCGGATCTGCTGCCCGCCGACGTGGTCGGCACGATGATCTACAACCAGCAGGCGGCCAACTTCACCGTCCGCAAGGGTCCCGTCTTCGCCAACGTGCTGCTCGCGGACGAAATCAACCGCGCCCCGGCCAAGGTGCAGTCGGCGCTGCTGGAGGCCATGCAGGAGCGCCAGGTCACCATCGGTGACACGTCCTTCCCGCTGCCCTCGCCCTTCCTGGTGCTGGCCACCCAGAACCCCATCGAGCAGGAGGGCACCTACCCGCTGCCCGAGGCCCAGGTGGACCGCTTCATGCTCAAGGTGCGGGTCGGCTACCCCACCCGCGAGGAGGAGAAGGTCATCATGGACCGCATGAGCGGCGGGAAGCCTCCGCAGGCTCAGAAGGTCATCGGGCTGGAGCACCTCGTGCGCGCCCGCGAGCTCGTCACGCAGATCTACATGGACGAGAAGGTGAAGGACTACATCCTCAACGTGGTCTTCGCCACGCGCGAGCCGGGGCGCTACGGCCTCAAGGACCAGGCGGACTACATCCAGTTCGGCGCCAGCCCGCGTGCCACCATCGCGCTGAGCCAGGCCGCTCGGGCCCACGCCTTCCTGCGCCACCGCGGCTTCGTGACGCCCGAGGACGTCAAGGCCATTGCCTTCGATGTGCTCCGCCACCGCATCGCCCTCACCTACGAGGCCGAGGCCGAGGAGCTCACCACCGAGAAGCTCATCCAGCGCGTCTTCGACCGCGTCGAGGTCCCGTAACCTCACCCGGGAGAAGACTCGAGGGAGCGCGCCGTGCTCACCAAGGACATCATCCGCCGCATCCGCAAGCTGGAGATCCGCACCCGCAAGGTGGTGTCGGACATGCTCGCGGGCCAGTACCACTCGGTCTTCAAGGGCCGGGGCATGGCCTTCTCCGAGGTGCGGCAGTACCAGCCCGGTGACGAGATCCGCATCATCGACTGGAACGTCACCGCCCGCATGAACGAGGCCTACGTCAAGGTCTTCACCGAGGAGCGCGAGCTCACGGTGATGCTCCTGGTGGACGTGTCGGCCTCCAAGGAGTTCGGCTCGCGCGAGCGCTCCAAGTCGGAGGTGGCCGCCGAGGTGGCCGCGCAGATCGCCTTCAGCGCCATCGCCAACAACGACCGGGTGGGGCTCATCCTCTTCTCGGACCGGATGGAGAAGGTGGTGCCGCCGCGCAAGGGCCGCACGCATGTGATGCGGCTGGTGAGCGACATCCTCACCTTCCAGCCGAAGGGGAGGGGGACGGACCTCTCCGAGGGCCTCACCTACCTCAACCGAGTGGCGCGCCGGAAGACGGTGACGTTCCTCATCTCGGACTTCCTCGCCCAGGACTACGAGAAGCCGCTGCGCCTCGTGGGCCGCAAGCACGACCTGGTGCCCGTGGTCATCGAGGATCCGCTGGAGCGGGAGTTTCCCCGCCTGGGCCTCGTGGAGATGGAGGACCCGGAGACGGGCGAGCGCTTCATCGTGGACACGAGCGACCCGCTCGTCCGGGGCCGCTTCGCCCGCGCCATGCAGGCCTCGCGCGAGGAGCGCCGCAAACTCTTCAAGAAGCTGGAGCTGGACCACGTGGAGCTGAACACCGGCGATGACCACGGCATGGCCCTGGTGCGCTTCTTCCGCGCCCGCTCCCGGAGGATGGCGGCATGAGGTGGCTGGCTCTCGTCGCGCTGCTCCTCGCCGTTCCGCCCGCCCGGGCCCAGGCGCCCGCCCCCGCGCCGGCTCCCTCCGCCGCGACGCTGCCGGAGGTGGAGCCCTCGGGTTTCCAGGCCCGCGTGCTGCCCGAGCGGGTGCTCGTGGGCGAGCCCTTCACCTACGAGCTCGTCATCACCCACCCGGCGGACCAGCGCTACGAGCTGGACCTGCCCTCGGACCTGGGGGACTTCGAGCTGCTGTCCCAGTCGCGCGAGCCCCCGAGGGCCGGGGTGGAGCCGGCCGTGACCACCTTCCGGCTGAAGCTGTCCGCCTTCAACCTGGGGATGATGTCGCTGCCGGCCGTGCCCTTCATCGTGTCCACGCCGGAGGGCCCCCAGCGCTTCGTGGCCGAGCCTCGGACGATCGAGGTGGGCTCCACCCTGCCGCCGGATGCCGATTCCCAGGGCGCCGACCTCAAGGACATCCAGCCTCCCACCGAGGTGGCCATCCGCTCGTGGATGCTCCTGTGGGTGCTCGCGGGGCTGCTGGTCGCCGCCGCGGTCGGCTACGTGGCGTGGCGGTTCTTCCAGAAGTACCGCGGCCGCTCGCGCGAGGTGGTGGCACCGCCCGCGCCCCTGGATGTGCGCATCCGCAAGGCGCTGGACTCCCTCAAGTCCGAGGACCTGCCCACCCAGGGCAAGGTGAAGGACTTCTATTTCCGGCTGTCGGAGATCCTCCGCGGCTACCTGGGCGAGCGCTACGGCTTCGACGCGCTCGAGTGCACCAGCTCGGAGCTGATGACGAAGCTGCGGCGCCTGCCCACCCCGGGCCTGCCCGAGGACGGGCTGCTGCGCTTCGTCTCCGAATCAGACATGGTGAAGTACGCCCGGGCCGAGTCCTCTCCGGACTCGTGCCGCGAGGCGCTCGCGTTCGGCTACGAGCTGCTGGACAAGACCTGGCCCCCACCGCCGCCCCCCGAGGCGGTCCCCGTGTCCCATGCTTCCGGACCTCAGCGACTTCCATAGCCCCCACTTCCTCTGGGGATTGCTGCTCGTGCCGGTCCTCCTCGGGTGGGCGTGGCGGGAGCGGCGCGCCCGTGCCGCGCTGCGCTTCTCCGCCGCGCACGTGCTCGCCCGGCAGGGCCGAGGCCTGCGCACGTACCTGCTGCCGCTGCTGCCCCTGCTGCGCGTCTTCGCGGTGGCCGCCGCCGTCATCGCGCTCGCCCGGCCCCAGTCCCGCGACACGCGCGTGCGAGACCTGAGCGTGGAGGGCATCGACATCGTTGTTGCCCTGGACCTGTCCACCTCCATGGAGGCCGGTGACTTCCGCCCGCAGAACCGCCTCCACGTGGCCAAGGAGGTGCTCGCCGAGTTCATCTCCAACCGCGTCAATGACCGCATCGGCCTCGTGGTATTCGCGGGCGCGGCCTACACGCAGGCGCCGCTGACGCTCGACTACGGGGTGCTCAAGGAGGTGCTGCGGCAGTTGCGCACCCGCGTCCTGGAGGACGGCACCGCCATCGGCGACGCGCTCGCCACCGCGCTCAACCGCCTGCGCGACTCGGAGGCCAAGAGCCGCGTGGTGGTGCTCATCACCGACGGTGACAACAACGCGGGCAAGATCTCCCCGATCGACTCGGCCGGCATGGCGAAGTCGCTGAACATCCCCATCTACACCATCCTCGTGGGCAAGGGCGGCAAGGTGCCCTTCCCCCAGGGGACGGACCTGTTCGGCAACACCGTCTGGCGCGAGACGGAGATTCCCATCAACCCCGAGCTGCTCCAGGACATCGCCGATGCCACCGGCGGCGAGTACTACCGCGCCACCGACCCGGAGGGCCTCAAGCAGGGCCTCCAGAGCGTGCTGGACTCGCTGGAGCGCTCCAAGCTGATGGAGGGTGGGGCCTCGGCCAACTACCGCGAGAACTACCACCCGTTCCTGCTGCTGGCCTTCGGGCTCGCCGCGCTGGAGTTGCTCCTGCGCTCCACCTTCCTGCGGGTGTTCCCGTGATGCTGACGGACCCCTGGCGCTTCACCATCCTCGGCTATCAGGTGGGGCTCGCCCAGCCCGCCTTCCTCGCGCTGTGCGCGCTGGGCGGACTGCTGGGTGCCCTCGCCCTCGTGTCGGCGCTGCGCCGCCGCTCCCGCGTGAGCGCGCTGCTCAACGAGCGCCTCGTGGACAAGCTGGCCCCGGGAGCCTCGCGCTGGCGTCCGGCGGTGCAGGGCGGCTTGTACGGGCTGGGGCTGCTCCTCTTCGGGCTCGCGCTCGCCCAGCCCCAATGTGGCACCCGGAGCGAGCTGACGAAGCGGCGCGGCATCGACGTGGTGGTGGCGCTGGACGTCTCCAAGTCCATGCTCGCGCGCGACGTGCAGCCCAGCCGGCTGGAGCGCGCCAAGCTGGAGCTCTCCACGCTGCTGGACGAGCTGAAGGGGGACCGGGTGGGGCTGGTGGCCTTCGCCGGGGATGCCTTCATCCAGTCGCCGCTCACCTCGGACTACTCGGCGGTGAAGCTCTTCCTGCGCGCGGTGGAGCCGGACCAGATGCCCCAGGGTGGCAGCAACATCGGCGAGGCGCTGCTGCTGTCCAAGCAGCTCCTGGAGAACGCGGACCGCGGTGCGAAGGAGAAGGTGGTGGTGCTGCTGTCGGACGGCGAGGATCTGGTGGGCGAGGTGGACGAGGCCGTGGGCGCGCTCAAGGGCGCCGGCATCCAGGTGCTCGCCGTGGGCGTGGGCTCCGAGCAGGGCGAGCCCATCCCCGTCTACAACCGTCGGGGCGAGTTCGTGGACTTCAAGAAGGACTCCAGCGGGGAGACGGTGATCACCCGCCTGGACCGGGGTGGCCTCACCTCCATCGCCGAGCGCACCGGCGGCGCCTTCTATTACCAGCCGCGCGGCGTGGCCATGGCCCAGGTGATGGAGCGCATCGAGGCCATGCAGAAGAGCGAGCTGGAGAGCCGTGTCACCGTCCGCTACGACGAGCGCTTCCAGACGTTCGCCCTGCCGGGGCTCGCGCTGCTGGTGCTGGGGATGTTGATGCTGCCGTCCGCGCGCCGGAGGTCGTCGTGAGCAGGGGAGTCATGGGCATGCGCGCGGGGCTGGTGCTTCTGGCCGTGGGGCTGTCGTGGCCGTCCGGGGCACGGGCCGCGGGGCTGCTGGAGACGGAGCACCCGCTGGTGCGGCAGGGGCGTCAGGCCTACGAGGCCGGCCGCTACGAGGACGCGCTCTCCGCCTTCGAGCAGGCCAAGAAGGAGCGTCCGAACGACCCCGCCGTGGAGTTCAACCGCGGCGACGCGCTGATGAAGCTGGGCCGCTACGACGAGGCCCAGAAGGCCTTCCAGCAGGTGGCCGAGGCCAACAACCTGCCGGAGCTGCGCCAGAAGGCCACGTACAACCTGGGCAACGTCCACGCGATGACGGGCAACACGCGCGAGGCGCTGAAGGCCTACCGCCGCGCGCTCACCCTGAACCCGTCGGACGAACAGGCCCGCCACAACTACGAGGTGCTGCTGAAGAACCTGCCTCCGCCCCAGAAGGGGCAGGGCGATGGCGGCACGGATGGGGGCCAGGACGGTGGCACGGATGCTGGCCAGGATGGGGGACGTCCGGATGGAGGCCAGGACGGTGGCCAGGATGGGGGCGCGGATGGAGGCCAGGACGGCGGGACGGACGCTGGCGTGGACGGCGGCTCGGATGCTGGGCAGGACGGCGGACAGGCCGATGGGGGCCAGGGAGATGCCGGTCAGGGTGACGGAGGCCAGGGCGATGGAGGTATGGATGGGGGACAGGGCGATGCGGGCCCGGGCGATGCCGGCCAGGATGGCGGCGAGAGCGGGGATGGAGGCCAGGGAGACGGAGGCCAGGGCGAGGACCAGGGTGATGAAGCCGACGGGGGCACCGAGGGCGAGGTGGAGGAGGTGGGCGACGCGGGTGTCAACCCGGAGGACATCGACCGGCAGGAGGCGGAGCGCCTCCTGGATGCGATGAAGCAGAACGAGAAGAATCTCCAGATGTGGCGCTTCCAGCAGAAGAAGCGGC
>NZ_DASVWK010000524.1:0-8018 GCF_036389735.1 Archangium sp.
GGCTCCACCGACCAGACCCTCACCGAGGACAACACCCCGGTGAGCATCTTTCTGGTTCCGGCCACCCATGGCGCGAGCGCCACCCTCCCTCGCATCCAACGCATCACCCTCCCCGCCGAGCTCTTCCCCGAGCAGAGCTACCCCCTGCACTTCCTCGTCGAGGCCCGCGCCGGCGAGCGCCTCGACTACGTCATCGAGGGGGCCAGCGGCGCGGTCAGCGGCCCCTTCTTCCCCTCCCAGGGCAGCCTCCTCCTGGTAGGCACCTCCGCCACCCTCGTCATCCGCTACACCGCCCCCGAGGTTCCCTCCACCACCGACTTCTCCCATTCCATCCGCCTCACCAACCGGGACGGCCACTCCCTTAGCACCACCTTTCGCCTCCGCGTCCGTCCCCCCTCCTCCGAGGGCGTGCGCGACACCTCCTTCGCCGTCCGCTTCAATCCCGTCATCAACGCCTTGAGCGCCGCGCGCGCACCGGGTGCGCCCCAGGTGGCCCTCGAGGCCTCTGTCTCCGATGACCGGCCCCTTTCCGAGCTTTCCTACACCTGGGCCCTCACCGCCGATGGCCCCTCTGAGCCGCCCACCTTCTCCTCCCAGGCCAACCCCACCCTGCTGCAGGGCTACACCCCCGAGCTGCAAGGCACCCTGCGCCTGGAAGTGACGGACGGGGAGGGCGGGAAGACCACCCTGCTCTACGTCCTGGCGCCCAACCAGTTCCTCGATAACCCCACCGAGGACACCGCCTTCAAGTCCCTGCTCGCGGGCGAGGGCCATACCTGTGTCCTGTCCGCCAACGGTGCCCCGCGCTGCTGGGGCCTCAATGCCCAGGGCCAGCTTGGCCAAGGCCACACCCGCTCCCTGGGCGACGACGAGCCCCGCTCCTCGGTGGGCAACGTCCCCCTGGCGGAGAGCGGCCTCCAGCTCGCCGTGGGCGGCCACCACTCCTGCGCGCTGCTGGAGGGTGGTGCCGTACGTTGCTGGGGTCGCAACGACTCCGGCCAGCTCGGCTATGGCCATACCCGCTCCCTCGGTGACGACGAGGCCGTCTCCGGCTCCGGCTATGTCCCTTTCGGTGGCCGGGCCGTCGAACTGGTGGCTGGCTCCGCGCACACCTGCGCCCTGCTGGACACCGGCAAGGTGCGTTGCTGGGGCCACAATGGCCATGGTCAGCTCGGCCTGCTCCACACCCGCCCCATTGGCGATGACGAGCTGCCCTCCGGGGATGTCGACGTGGGCGGCTCCGTCCGACACCTCGTCGCGGGGGCCTGGCACACCTGCGCCCTGCTCTCCACCGGCGCCGTGCGCTGCTGGGGGCGCAATGACTCCGGCCAACTCGGCTTGAACCACACCCGCCCCATTGGCGACGACGAGTCCCCGGCCAGTGCAGGCGACGTCAGCCTGGGCGGCTCCGTCCTGCAGCTCGCCAGTTCCAGCACCAGCCAGCACACCTGCGCCCGGCTCACCACCGGCGCCGTGCGTTGCTGGGGCCGCAACGCCCATGGCCAATTGGGCCAAGGCCATACCCACTCCATCGGCGACGACGAGACACCAGCCACGGCGGGGAGCGTGAGCGTGGGGGGCACGGTCCTTCAGCTCGCCACCGGCGCCGAGCACACCTGCGCCCTGCTGAGCCCCGGCGTCCTCAAGTGCTGGGGCCGCAACGAGTCCGGACAGCTCGGCCTTGGCAATACGGCCTCCCTCTCCACGCCGCCCGGCACGAGTGTGAACCTCGGCGGCACCATGGCCTTCCACCTCGCCGCGGGCGCCTGGCACACCTGTGCCCTGCCGAGCGCGGGCGAGCCCCGCTGCTGGGGCCGCAACACCCATGGTCAGCTGGGCCTGGGAAACACCTACAACCTCGGTGATAACGAATCCCCCTCCGGCGCGGCCCTCACCACTCCGCGTCCCCCCGTCGTCGTAGAGACCTCCCAGTCCGCGCCGACCGTCACGGGCGGCGGCTCCCTCACCCTCCTGGTGCAGGCCATGGATCCCCAGGCCAGCGGCCTCTCCTTCTCCTGGACGTCCAATACGGGAACGCTCTCCAAAGACACGACGGCCAGCGACACCAGCCAGGCGAGTTGGACGGCCCCCACCTGCACCACACCGGGTGTCACTCCCACGGTGACGGTCACGGTGACCAATGCCTTCGGGCTCGTGACCTCCACGGCCTTCACCCCCGTGGTGACGGCGAACTCCTGCATTCAATCCAGTTGCAAGGGCTGGTTGGCGACCAACCCCGCCGCAGCGAGTGGTGTCTACACCATCGACCCCGACAACAACGGGCCTCTCACGCCCTTCCAAGTCTTCTGTGACATGACCACGAATGGAGGGGGTTGGACCCTGACGATGGTCAGCAGTGATGACGGTCAGGCGACCTGGACCTGGCAGCAGCGAACCCTGATGACCAACACGACGCCTGTCGGGAATGTCCTCGCACGCAACAAGGACTTCAAGTCCTCCGCGCAAAGCTCCGTGCCCTTCAAGGACCTGCTCTTCATCCATGCTCCCTCGGGGAAATGGGCGGCCTACGCGGGAGTGGGCAATGGAAGCACCTCCATCGCCAGCTTCATGGCCGCCATCAGCGCTCCGGTGTGCAATCTCTCGCTCGCCGGCAACGGCTACCCCATGACCGCGGGCACCCTGTCGGTATCCGGAAAGCTCTGTGACACCGATCTCTATTTCCACCAGGGGGACCTCGATGGCACCGCCAGTGTGTCGTACTGCCAGAGTGGTGGTAGTTCGAATTCGACCTACGGTCCAAACTGGAGCATCGGCGATAACAATGGGTGTCCTTTCGATGATCCCTCCTGGGCGTCGTTTGGCCCTGACATCCACTCGAGCGCTACGACGCCAGAAGTGAACTCCTCTGGATTTGGCTACGCGCTGGGTCTCAACACGGGCGTGTCAGGCGCAGCTCAGAACTACATCCAGATGTACGTCCGCTAGATTCAAGGTCACAACAATGCCTGTCCTTTCATCCTCCGCCATTTCCGTGAGCAAGACGGCCTTGCACCTCTTGCTGCTGGCCCTCCTCGGGCTGGCTCTGGGTTGCAAGAGCACTCTCTCCGAGGACCCATCTGCTTCCGGGGCAGCGGACACCGTCACCGTCTCCTTCTCCATTGGCTCCAGCGAGCTGCTCGCCTCCTCCCAGGGCGCTGGCCCCTCCTCGCTGGCGATTCCCGTCTCCCCCCTCGCCATCTCCTTCCAGGACGTCACCCGCGTCCGCATCGACGTCCTCCTCCGCGAGGCGGATGGCAGCACCCCCTCGCTCTTCCGCGACGTCAATCTCTCCCAAGGCTCCGATGGTCGCTGGACGGGCCGACTCCCCTTCCTTCCCAAGAACAAACCCCTCTCCTTCATCGCCACCGCCTCCAACACCTTGGGGAACGAACTCTTCCGGGGCTCCACCCACCAGACCCTCACCGAGGACGACACCCCAGTGAGCATCTTTCTGGCTCCCGCCTCCCACGGCGCGGACATCTCCCTGCCCCGCGTCCAGCGCATCACCCTCCCCGCCGCCGAGCTCTTCCCCTCGCAGAGCTTCCCCCTCAGCTTTTTCGTCGAGGCTCGCGCTGGCGAGCGCCTCGACTACGTCATCGAGGGCTCCAGCGGCACTGCCGGCGGCACCTTCCTCCCCTCCCAGGGCAGCCTCCTCCTGGCAGGCACCTCCGCCACCCTCGTCATCCGCTACACCGCCCCCGAAGTCCCCTCCGCCACCGACTTCACTCACTCCATCCGCCTCACCAACCGGGACGGCCATTCCGTCCGCACCACCTTCCGCCTCCGTGTCCGTCCTCCCTCCTCCGAGGGCGTGCGCGACACCTCCTTCGTTGTCCGCTTCAACCCCGTCATCAACGCCCTGAACGCCGCGCGCGTGCCGGGTACTCCCCAGGTGGCCTTCGAGTCCTCCGTCTCCGACAACCGGCCCCTTTCCGAGCTCTCCTACGCCTGGAGCTTCACTCGCGATGGCACCTCCGAGCCGGCACCCTCCTTCAGCGCCCAGGCCAACCCCACCCTGCTCCAGGGCTACACCCCCGAGCTGCAAGGCACCCTGCGCCTGGAGGTGATAGACGCGGAGGGAGGCACCACCACCCTGCTCTACGTCCTGGCGCCCAACCAGTTCCCCGACAACCCCACCGAGGACACCGCCTTCAAGTCCCTGCTCGCTGGCGAGAGCCATACCTGTGTCCTGCTCGGCGGCGGGGCCTCGCGCTGCTGGGGCCTCAATGCCCAGGGGCAGCTCGGCCAGGGCCACACCCGCTCCCTGGGTGACGACGAGCCCCGCTCCTCGGTGGGCAACGTCCCCCTGGCGGAGAGCGGCTCCCAGCTCGCCGTGGGCGGCCACCACACCTGCGCCCTGCTGGAGGGTGGTGCCGTACGTTGCTGGGGTCGCAACGACGCTGGCCAGCTCGGCTATGGCCACACCCGCTCCCTCGGTGATGACGAGGCCATCTCCAGCTCCGGTTATGTCCCCTTCGGTGGCCGGGCCGTCGAGCTGGTGGCTGGCTTCGCCCACACCTGCGCCCTGCTGGATACCGGCAAGGTGCGCTGCTGGGGCCACAATGGCTACGGCCAGCTCGGTCTGCGCCACACCCGCCCCATCGGCGATGACGAGCTGCCCTCCGGGGATGTCGACGTGGGCGGCTCCGTCCAGCACCTCGTCGCGGGCGCCTGGCATACCTGTGCCCTGCTCTCCACCGGCGCCGTGCGCTGCTGGGGGCGCAACGACTCCGGCCAACTCGGCTACGGCCATACCCGCCCTATTGGCGACGACGAGTCCCCGGCCAGCGCAGGCGACGTCAGCCTGGGCGGCGCCATCGTGCAACTCACCAGCTCCAGCACCAGCCAGCACACCTGCGCCCGACTCACCACCGGCTCCGTGCGCTGCTGGGGCCGCAATGCCCATGGCCAACTGGGCCAAGGCCATACCCACTCCATCGGCGACGACGAGACGCCGGCCACGGCGGGGAGCGTGAGCGTGGGGGGCACGGTCCTTCAGCTCGCCACCGGCGCCGAGCACACCTGTGCCCTGCTGAGCCCTGGCGTCCTCAAGTGCTGGGGCCGCAACGAGTCCGGACAGCTTGGCCTGGGCAATACGGCCTCTCTCTCCTCGCCGCCCGGCACGAATGTGAACCTCGGCGGCACCATGGCCTTCCACATCGCCGCGGGTGCCTGGCATACCTGTGCCCTGCCGAGTTCGGGCGAGCCCCGCTGCTGGGGCCGCAACACCCATGGTCAGCTGGGCCTGGGAAGCACCTACAACCTCGGGGACGACGAGTCCCCTTCCTCCAGCCCGCTCACCACTCCGCGTCCCCCGGTGTTCGTGGAGACCTCCCAAACCGCAGGCACGAGTGGCAGCATCACCTTTCGGGTGCGGGCGATGGATCCCCAAGCCAGCCGCCTCTCCTTCTCCTGGACGCCGAGCTTCGGTACGCTCTCCGCCCAGAGCACGACCGATGACACCAGCGAGGTCGTCTGGACAGGGCCCTCCTGCGTGCCGCCGGGGGGAGCAGCCCCGCAGATCACTGTCACGGTGGGCAACGCGCTCAGGCTCTCGACCTCCAGCACCTTCACGGGAGCGGTGGCGACTTGCGATACAACCAGTTGCAAGGGGTTGCTGGCGACCAACCCCGCCGCAGCCAGTGGTGTCTACACCATCGACCCGGATGGGGTGGGAGGAGCGGCGCCGTTCAACGCCTACTGCGACATGGTGGGGAATGGGGGAGGCTGGACGCTCATCGCCATGACACGGAGTTCCAGCTCGGTGTTCAGCTTCTCTTCGACACACTGGACGAGTTCCACGACCCTCAACGGGGCAGTACTCGATCCGAGCACCGATGTGGACATGAAGAGCCCAGCCTTCAACACCGCCGCGTTCACGGGCATCCGCTTCTGTCTGGGCTCGCGGACGAACTGCCTCGTCGAGACCAGGTCCGCCTCATCGGCGTTGGCGCTTTTCGCGGGTCCGGCCATCAATGCTGGCATCCAACGCGCGACCTTCATGGCCTGGGACACCACGAGCGACTCGGTTTACGACTCCGAGCCGTACTGCAACGTCTCTGGATACAACCTCTCCCTGGGTGGAGCTTATATCTCTCAATGCCGCTTCGGGTTGATCATGAACAACGAGAATGACTGTGGGACCCCTGATGCCGCCATCGGGTTCGGGTGTTACCGGCCCTACGACGGGGCTGCAATCGGCGCGGGCTCGTTCGCTTTTGCTCCGTGGTCGACGCACCCGCAGCGCGGTTGGATTTACATCCGATAAAGCAACGGGCCCCGGGGAGTTTCCCCGGGGCCCGTGAATTTCATCAAGCTTCAGCCCGAGACCGCTAGGCCGGAGCCCCGGCCGTGGGGTTGCCCGCGACGTCCGAGCCCTTGGAGGACTCCGCCCTGCGGCCGAACTCCTCGGGCTTCTCGAGGACCAGGGCCTCGCGCAGCACCTCGTCCACGAACTCCACCGGGACGATGCGGAGCGCCTGACGGATCTTCTTCGGGATGTCCTTCAGGTCCTTCTTGTTGGCCTTGGGGATGAGGACCGTCTTGATGCCGGCGCGGTGGGCGGCGAGGGTCTTCTCCTTCAGACCACCGATGGGCAGCACGCGGCCGCGCAGGGTGATTTCCCCCGTCATGGCCACGTCCCTGCGCACCTGGACGCGGGTGAGCGCGGACACGAGCGCGGTGCACATGGTCACACCGGCGGACGGACCGTCCTTGGGGATGGCGCCCTCGGGCAGGTGCACGTGGATGTCGTAGTTCTCGAACATCTTGCGGTCGATCCCGAAGCGATCGGCGCGCGAGCGCACGTACGACATGGCCGCCTGGGCCGACTCCTGCATCACCTCGCCCAGCTTGCCGGTGATGATGAGCTTGCCCTTGCCCGGCATGATCGTGGCCTCGGTGGTGAGGATCTCCCCGCCCATCTCGGTCCAGGCCAGTCCGGTGACGATGCCCACCTGGTCCTCGCGCTCGGCCACGCCGTAGCGGAAGCGCGGGGTGCCCAGGTACTTCATCGCCTGCTTGCGATCGACCACGATGTCGCGCCTGCCGTTCTTCAGGATGTCGCGAGCGATCTTGCGGTACACGCCGCCGATCTCACGCTCCAGCGAGCGCACGCCCGACTCGCGCGTGTAGCGGTGGACGATGGTCCGCAGCGCGTCGTTGGTGATGTCGATCTTGAGCTCCAGGAGCCCGTTGGCTTCCTGCTCCTTGGGGATCAGGTAGCGCCGCGCGATGTTGAGCTTCTCCGGCTCGGTGTAGCCGGCGATGCGGATGACCTCCATGCGGTCCTGGAGGGGACCGGGGATGTTGTGCATCGTGTTCGCGGTGCAGATGAACATCACCTTCGACAGGTCGTAGTCCAGGTCGAGGTAGTGGTCGTTGAAGTTGTGGTTCTGCTCCGGGTCGAGCACCTCGAGCAGCGCCGCGCTCGGGTCGCCACGGAAGTCCGTGGACATCTTGTCGATCTCGTCGAGCAGGAAGACGGGGTTGTTGCTGCCCGCCTTCTTCAGCGACTGGATGAGCTTGCCCGGCATGGCGCCGATGTACGTGCGCCGGTGGCCGCGGATTTCCGCCTCGTCACGCACGCCGCCCAGGGACAGACGCACGAACTTGCGGCCGGTGGCGCGGGCGATGGAGCGCGCCAGCGACGTCTTGCCGACGCCCGGAGGCCCGACGAAGCAGAGCACGGGGCCCTTGAGCTTCTTCACCAGCTGCTGCACGGCGAGGTACTCGAGGATGCGCTCCTTGGGGCGCTTGAGGCCGTAGTGGTCCTCGTTGAGCACCCGCTCGGCCTCGACGACATCCAGGCGATCCTGGGTCTCCTCGTACCAAGGGAGGCTGATGATCCAGTCGATGTAGTTGCGAACGACGGTGGCCTCGGCGCTCATCGGGCTCATCATCCGGAGCTTCTTGAGCTCCTTCTTGACCTTGAGCGTGGCCTCCTTGCTCATCCGCTTGTTCTTGAGCTTCTCCTCGATCTCCTGGATCTCGTTCTTGAACTCGTCGCGCTCACCCAG
>NZ_DASVWK010000525.1:0-1710 GCF_036389735.1 Archangium sp.
CGGCGATGAGGCTGTTGTAGATGGTGGCGTAGTCGAAGGAGCGGGTGCCCGGGGTGCTGCTGATGAAGTACAGGGCGACGATCGCCACCAGCATCAGCAGCGAGCCGACCAGGGTGTAGAGGAAGAACTTCACCGCGGCCATCTGGCGATCCTCGGCGCCCCACACGCCCACCAGCAGGTACATGGGGATGAGCATGGCCTCCCAGAAGATGTAGAAGAGCAGCACGTCCAGGGACACCAGCGCGCCCAGCATCACCATCTGCAGCAGCAGCAGGGAGATGTGGAACTCCTTCACCCGCTCGGTGATGTACGTCTGCGAGGCCATCACCACCAGGGGCCCCAGGAAGACGGTCAGCAGCAGCAGGCTGACGGCCAGACCGTCCACGCCGATGTGGTAGCTGACGCCGAGCTGCTCCAGCCAGCGCGTGCGGTACTCGAGCTGGAACTCGGCACCGCTCGGCTCGAAGCGCAGGTAGGCCCAGACGCCGAACACCAGGTCCACCATCATGCCGATGAACGTGATGGTGCGGATCTGCCCGCGCTCTCCGGAGGGGAGCGCGCAGATGAGGGCCGCGAAGACGAGCGGCAGGTAGACGACGAGGTTGAGCAGATGGGTATCGAAGAAGCTCATTGCAGCACCTGGATGAGCGCGTACACCGCGCCGCCGAGCAGGGCCAGCGCCATGACCGCGGCGTAGGCCTGTGCGTCTCCCGTCTGCACGTAGCGCAGGGCGCTGCCGACGCGGGCTGTCACCCACGCCGTGCCGCGCACCGCCACCGTGTCGATGAGGAGGGTGTCCACCAGCTTGTAGAGGAGGGCGCTCACGCTCTTCACCGGCCGGATGACCAGGAACTCGTAGGCCTCATCCACATAGAACTTGTTCTGCGCGAAGCGCCGCACCGAGCGGGCGAAGGCCGGAGCCGGCTGGCCCACCCGCGACGGGAAGAACTTCATGTACATGAAGGCCGCCGCCGCGCCGCTGGCGACCACCACCAGCCACGCCACGAAGTAGTTGGCCAGGGTGGGGACGCTGTGGTCCAGCTCCACCATCTTGCCGCGCGAGGCGATGCGCTCGGCGCTGGCGAACACGGGGCCCAGGAAGTTCTCCATCACCGGCTGCGGTCCGTTGCGGCCCGGCATCAGCGGCAGGGCGTACACCAGCGCCACCACGCTGAGCACCGAGAGCACCACCAGCGGCAGCGTCATGTACCAGGAGCTCTCGTGCGCGTGGGCCACCTTGGCCTGCGGCGAGCGCTTGCCCTCGAAGGTCAGCAGGTACAGGCGCGTCATGTAGAAGGCCGTGCACGCCGCGATGACGAGGCCCACGATGTAGAGGGCGTTGGAGGCCCCCTCGTACCCGTGCAGGTGGTTGTGGTGCACGCCGTGGAAGATGGCGTCCTTGGAGAAGAAGCCGGAGAGCGGGACGATGCCGGTGATGGCCAGGGTGGCGACCAGGAAGGTGGCCCACGTCCAGGGCATCTCCCGGCGTACGCCGCCCAGCTTCTTGATGTCCGTCTCGTCCCCGTTGCCGTGCATGACGCTACCGGCGCCCAGGAAGAGGCAGGCCTTGAAGAAGGCGTGGGTGACGAGGTGGAACACGCCGGCCACGGGTGCGAGCACGGCCACGCCGACGAACATGAAGCCGAGCTGACTGACGGTGGAGTAGGCGAAGACTTTCTTCAGGTCGAACTGCCGCAGCGCGATCGACCC
>NZ_DASVWK010000526.1:0-1810 GCF_036389735.1 Archangium sp.
GCTGCCCGAGTACATGGTGCCCTCCGCCTTCAGGGTGTTGGACGCCCTGCCCCTCTCCCCCAACGGCAAGGTGGACCGCAAGGCCCTCCCCGCCCCGGAGGCCACCCGCTCCGAGCAGCACACCTACGTCGCGCCGCGCACTCCCACCGAGCAACTGCTGGCCTCTCTGTGGACCCAGGTGCTGGGCGTGGAGCGCGTGGGCGGCGGTGACAACTTCTTCGAGTTGGGCGGCCATTCGCTGCTGGCCACCCAGGTGGTCTCCCGTATCCGCGCCTCCTTCGGCGTCGACCTGCCCCTGCGCGCCCTCTTCGAGGCTCCCACCGTGGAGTCCCTCGCCCTCCTGGTGGACGCCGCCGTGCGCGCTGGCCAGGGCGTGCAACTGCCCGCCCTGCGGCCCGTCGCTCGCACCGACCAGTTGCCCCTGTCCTTCGCCCAGCAGCGCCTGTGGTTCCTGGAGCAACTGGAGCCGGGCCTGCCCACCTACCACATCCCCCTCGCCATGCGGCTGGAGGGGACGCTCGACGCGTCCGCGCTGGAGCACAGCGTCCAGGAACTGGTGCGTCGTCACGAATCCCTGCGCACCACCTTCCGCTCCACCGGGACGGAGGCCGTCCAGGTCATTCACTCCAACGCCTCGCTGTCCCTGCCTCTCGTCGACTTGAGCACGCTGCCCCAGTCCCAGCAGGAGGGCGAGGTGCGGCGTCTGGCGGAGGAGGAGGCCCAGCGCGCCTTCGATCTCATCCATGGCCCCCTGCTGCGAGTGAAGCTGCTCAAGCTGGCGGACACCCAGCACGTGCTGCTGCTGACGATGCACCACATCGTCTCCGACGGCTGGTCCATGGGCGTGCTCCTCAAGGAGGTGGCGGCCCTGTACCAGGCCTTCGCCTCGGGCCAGCCCTCGCCCCTGCCCGAGCTGCCCGTGCAGTACGCCGACTACGCGGCCTGGCAGCGCGGCTGGCTCCAGGGCGAGGTGCTCGAGCGGCAGGTGCGGTACTGGAAGCAGCAGCTCACCGACGCGCCTCCCGCGCTGGAGTTGCCCACGGACAAGCCGCGTCCCGCGGTCCAGACGTTCCGTGGAGCGCAGCAGTCGCTGCAGCTGCCCAGGGAGCTGTCGGAGTCCTTCCTGGCCTTGTGCCAGCGTGAGGGTGTGACCCCCTTCATGGGTCTGCTGGCGGCCTTCCAGGCCGTGCTCTCGCGCTACTCGGACCAGCAGGACATCAGCGTGGGCTCGCCCATCGCCGGCCGCACGCATGCGGACACCGAGGGCCTCATCGGCTTCTTCGTCAACACGCTCGTGCTGCGCACCCGTCTGGAGGGCAACCCCTCCTTCCGCGAGCTGCTCGGCCGCGTGCGCCAGACCACGCTCGGCGCCTATGCCCACCAGGACCTCCCCTTCGAGAAGCTCGTCGAGGAGCTCAAGCCCCAGCGCAGCTTGAGCCACCCGCCGCTCTTCCAGGTGATGTTCGCCTTCCAGAACGCGCCTCTGCCGGCGAACTCCGAGGCCGAGGGCTCCCGCCCCTCGCTGGAGATGCGTCCGCTGGAGGTGGAGGGCCAGACAGCGAAGTTCGACCTGACGCTCGCGCTGTCGCAGACGCCCGAGGGCCTCCTCGGCTCGCTCGAGTACAACACGGACCTGTTCGAGCCGGAGACGGCCGCGCGCATGCTGGGACACCTGCGGGTGCTGCTGGAGGCGGCCACCGCCAACCCCGAGCTGTCGCTCTCCGCCCTGCCCCTGCTGCCGGAGGCCGAGCGCCAGCAGGTGCTCGTGCAGTGGAACGACACGCGCGCCGACTACCCGCGCGAGGCCTGC
>NZ_DASVWK010000527.1:0-4480 GCF_036389735.1 Archangium sp.
CATGCCGAGGATGGCTCCAAGGCGCCCGCGGAGCTGGGCATCATCAACGGGGGCTCGCTGCGCGCCGAGGGCCTGTGCGTCACCCGCACCGTCATCCCCAAGGGCCCGCTCAAGAACGGCCTGCTGCACGAGGTGCTCCTCTTCGAGAACGCCGTGGTGACGGTGGACCTCACCGAGCAGCAGCTCGTGGCCATGCTGGAGCACTCGGTGGAGGCGCTGTCCCCGGAGGGCCAGCCCATCGTCTCGCCCTCCGGCGCCTTCCTGCACGTGTCCCAGGGCACCAAGGTGAGCGTGGACTGCGCGCGCGCCAAGGGCCAGCGCGTGGTGGCGCTCAAGGTGAATGACCGCTTCGTGCCGCTGCCGGCGCGCGCGGATGCCTCGCCGCGCTACCGCGTGGCCATGCCCGACTTCCTCCTCCAGGGAGGTGACGGGTACGGCACCATCTTCAAGGACGCGGGCTCGGACCTGTCGCGCAACCCGGTGAAGGCGCGCGTGGAGGACGGCAAGGCGACGGACGCCAACCTCACCGAGGCCTTCATGAGGGCGAGACACTCCACGGAGGCCCAAGCCCTCGGCGAGGACAAGGACGTCCGCATCGTCTTGAACAACTGCGCCCGGCCGGGCCGGCCCGTCGTGAAGTAGGGCCGGCGGCGCGACTGTCAGGTCTGCGGATTGCCCGAGCCGTCGGGCTGCGACGGCTGCGTCGGCGTGGGGCCGAACACGTCGTTGGGCGAGGGCATCTTGCGAAGCTCGCCGCGGGCGACCTTCCACGCCTGCTGGACGATCCACGAGAGCGAGCGATCCTGCCGCGTCGCCTCGCGCTGGATTTCCTCGAGCATGTCCTCGGGGAAGTAGAGGCTTTGCTTACGATGATCCGTGGCGGCCACTCAGGACCTCCCCTCTTCACGGGGGTCCTGCCGCTCGTCGCCCGTCACGTCGTTCACTGCGGGGAACGACTTGATGCGCTCGCGAGCGATCTTCCACGCCTGCTGCACCACCCACGAGAGCGAACGGTCCTGGCGATTGGCCTCCTCCTGGATCTCCTTCAGCATCTCCTCGGGGAAGTACAGGGACTGCTTGCGCTTGTCGGTGCCTGCCATACCTGGGTCTCCGGAGCGGATACTCTGAGGTGACGACTTGATCACACCGGGGCCGTTATCCGACAGACGCCCTGACGGGTCAACGGTTTCGGAGTGCTCCCGTACCGTATGCAGCCCTGCGGGCTTCGTCCGCGAAAAAAAAAGCCCGCAAAAGGGAACGCCCCGGGTCCTCATCAAGAAGACCCGGGGCGAACCGGAAAGAAGGACCGCCAGGACATATCCCGGCGGTCCCGTGGGCCCAGAGGGGGAGGGGGGGGACCCCTAGGCCCAACTCCGTCAAAATTCACGTTCAGAACAGTTCAAGTCGCGCGACCCATTCCCCCCAACCTTTTTTCCCCGACCACCCCGTCCACCGCGACCTACGTGACGATCATAAGAATCGTCGTCAGAACCTTCAACCGACCGCATCCGGTGTAACCCGAGTCGCCCGATTCTGATTCCTTCCCCTGTTCAATGGCCCCCACTCCCCCCATGAGCGTCCTTTTCTCGACGACGCTGGAAGGCGCCTACCGCCATTTCGGGCTGGCCGGGGGCTCCGTCCTGCTGGCCGTGTCCGGGGGGGCGGACTCCTCGGCGTTGCTCGTGGGCACCGCCCTGGTGCGAGAGCACCTCGGATTGAAGGTGGAGGTGGCCACGCTGGACCACGGCTTGCGGCCCGAGGCCCGGGCGGAGGTGGAGGCGGTTGCCCGGCTGGCCGCCCGTTGGGCGCTGCCCTGCCATGTGCGCTCCCTGGGCCTGTTGCCTGGTTCCGGCCTCGAGGCTCGGGCGCGCGAGGCCCGTTACGCGGCCTTGGAGACGCTGCGGCGGGAGCGGGGCCTCCAGGCGGTGGCCACGGCCCATACAGCCTCGGACCAGGCGGAGACGCTCCTCATGCGGCTGGTGCGCGGGACGGCCCTGCGGGGCGCCGCCGGCATCCACCGGGCCCGTCCCTTCCTCGTCCGCCCGCTCCTCGAGCGTACGCGCGAGGAGGTGGAGGCCTTCCTCGGGGAGCAGGGCGTCTCTTTCGTCGTGGACCCGATGAATCAGGACCCGGCTTTTCTGCGTACCCGCATCCGATATGAAGGGCTGCCGGCCCTGTCGCGCGCCGCGGGCTTCCCCGTGGGACCTCGCCTGGCCTCCTTCGCCCGCCTCGCCGCCGAGGACGAAGCCCTGCTGGGCGAGCTGGCGGACGGGGCATGGCAACGGCTCGTGCTCGTCGATGGGAGCCTGGACGCCGTGGGGGTGCGCGCGTTGAGACTGCCCCTGCGCCGACGGGTGCTGGCTCGCCTGCTGGCCGAGGCCGGGGCGGACGTGGACGAGGCCTCCCTCTCACGTGCGCTGGAGGCCCTGGAGACGGGCCGGCCCGTCTCCCTCGGGGGAGGCCAGGGCCGCGGGGGGCTCCAGCTCCGCGCCACGGGGGGACGCGTGCGCTGCGTGCGCCGTGCGGAGCCCTCCGAGCCGCCCCCAGTCCTGGTGCTGACGGGGGAGGGGGCCTCGGGGGTGCAGGAGGGCACGGGCTGGAGCTTCTCCGTGAGGCCGGCACCCCCTCCTCCTGGTAGTCGTAGTCTCGGCCTTGGCCTGCCCGAGGGCACACGCTGGCCCCTCACCGTGCGGACGCGGCGGCCCGGAGACCGGGTACGAGGGCCCGCCGGCTCTCGCAAGCTCCAGGATGTGATGGTGGACCGACGCGTTCCCGCGGAGCGGCGCGACGTGCTGCCGGTGGTCACGGACGCCGAGGGGGCAGTGCTCTGGGTGCCGGGCGTCTGGAATTCCACACCCCCGAGCGCTGTAGGGCTCTTCCTGTGGGCCTCGGCACCGGGAGCGAGCATGCCCGGTACCCCACCGTTATAGAGTGGACCACTTGGGAAATTGAGGGGGGAAGGAACCCCCAAAATAGTTGAGGCGTTTTTGCTGTTGCTGATACCGTCCGATAAACGGGCAACACTCCCGGTGTCGTGACAAACGGTCGAAACTGTTGGTCATTTTCGGCCGTGCCCTCATACCGCCGAGCACCGAAAGGGCAGCTGACACGTGCGTTCGACTTACAAGACCATTGGCCTTTGGGTCATCCTGATCGTCCTCTTCGTCGCCTTCTACAACTTCTTCTCCACGGGCAGCGAACAGGTCCAGGAGCCGACCTTCACCCAGCTGCTGGCGAAGGTGGATCAACAGAAGGTCAAGGCCGTTGCGGTCAAGGGGAACACCTACTCGGGCGTCTACACCGACACCGACGAGAAGTTCCGCACCACCGGTCCCGAGGCCGACAAGGCCGTGCTGGACCTCTTCCGCGCCAAGGACGTGGATGTGAAGTACGAGCGGGAGGAGCAGAACAGCCTCTGGCTCACCATCCTCGGCCAGTGGATGCCGGTCGTCTTCCTCTTCCTCTTCTTCATCTTCTTCATGCGCCAGCTCCAGGGTGGGAGCGGCAAGGCGATGACCTTCGGCAAGTCCAAGGCGCGGCTCCTCAATGAGAGCCACAACAAGATCACGTTCGCGGACGTGGCCGGCGCCGACGAGTGCAAGGAAGAGCTCGAGGAGATCGTCGCCTTCCTGAAGGACCCCAAGAAGTTCACCAAGCTCGGCGGCCGCATCCCCAAGGGCGTGCTGATGATGGGCCCTCCGGGTACCGGCAAGACGCTGCTCGCTCGCGCCGTCGCGGGTGAGGCCGGCGTGCCCTTCTTCTCCATCTCCGGCTCGGACTTCGTGGAGATGTTCGTGGGCGTGGGCGCCAGCCGCGTTCGCGACCTGTTCGAGCAGGGCAAGAAGAACGCCCCCTGCATCATCTTCATCGACGAGATCGACGCCGTGGGCCGTCACCGTGGCGCGGGCCTGGGCGGTGGTCACGACGAGCGCGAGCAGACGCTCAACCAGCTCCTGGTGGAGATGGACGGCTTCGAGTCCAACGAGGGCGTCATCCTCATCGCCGCCACCAACCGTCCGGACGTGTTGGACCCCGCGCTCCAGCGCCCGGGTCGCTTCGACCGGCGCATCGTGGTGCCCCGTCCCGACCTGAAGGGCCGCCTGGGCGTGCTCAAGGTGCACACCCGCCGCGTGCCGCTCGCCCCCGAGGTGGAGCTGGAGGTCATCGCCCGCGGTACCCCCGGCATGACGGGCGCGGACCTGGAGAACCTCGTCAACGAGTCGGCGCTGATGGCCGCCCGCCAGAACAAGGAGCGCGTGGACCTCAGCGACTTCGAGCAGGCCAAGGACAAGGTCTTCATGGGCCCCGAGCGCAAGTCCATGATCATGACCGAGAAGGAGAAGCGGAACACCGCCGTGCACGAGGCGGGTCACGCCATCATCGCCAAGCTCTTGCCCGGCTGCGATCCGCTCCACAAGGTCACCATCATCCCGCGCGGCCAGGCCCTGGGCGTCACCTGGAGCCTGCCCACCGAGGACAA
>NZ_DASVWK010000528.1:0-3908 GCF_036389735.1 Archangium sp.
GCAACGCCTCAAGCAGGAACTCGAAGAGTTCTCCAGTGCCCTGCGGACTGAACTCGCCAATCGGGAGGGCGCTTTTCGGAATTTTCTCACCGAGACCATGCCCTCGCTGATTGAGACCGAGGTCGAGCGAGCCTCCATGGAGGCGGAGAAGGCCATCCGCGCGCGCTTACGCAAGTACAAGAATTTCCACTGGAAGGTCCTGCAGGCGGCGATTCGCCGGGGCGGGACCTTCCACGGTTCGAAAAAGGTCGAACTCCCGGTGGAGCTCACCCTTGAGTTCGAGGAGCCATTGGCGGTGGTGTGGTCGAAGAAGCTGCTCGTCGAGCTTCGTCGTCGGACAAAGATGATGGGTGAGGATCACGTTCAGCTCGTGGAGCCGATCGTAGGATGGGCTCGTAGCCAGGGTGCCCGGGTGAAGCCGCGGATGGTGGAAGCCCTCCACGAAGACCTCAAGGCGAGTACGGCTGATCTGGGTCAGGTAGGGAGGGAGGCCATCGATGAGCTCAAGGAGACCGTCAAGCTCGAGCTCTACAAGCAGGTGGAAAAGGCGGTTCGCAGCCGCTGCCAGGCCTTCGTCAAGAGCGGTGAAGCTGAAGGTGTGGGCGTGCTCAGCCGGATGATCGAGTTCTTGGACGATAATCTCGGACCATCGGTGGTGGAGGCGGCGAAGCCGAAGGCCAAGGATGTCCTCCTTCGTAACTATGAGAAGGTGCGCGACGACATCCGCTCTGTCTTCCGCCAGCGTTCCAACCCCATCCAGATGGCGGTGAGCGCCCTGGTCGACTCGCACGAGGAACACGTCCGCCGAAGCGACGCCCAGCGGCGCAAGGCCGTCCTCGCTCGTGGTCGCACGCTCCTTGATACCTGTCCGAAAGGTGCCGCGTGACCCGCCTCTACCGCCGCGACACGGGACCGATGGCGGTTCTCCGTGAACTCGACGACTTCGGAATCCGAGCCCTCGATCTCGCCCGAGCCCCAGGGCGATTCTGGGGGGCCGAGGGCACGAACCTCCCGCTCCTCACCTCCAGCGTCGACGCTCGCCGAGTCACCGCCGTGCCCACCCCGGCCGAACTGCTCGCACTCCCGCCCGAGGCAGGGGACAGTTGGCTCGCCCGGAGCCGCAGGTCGGTGTCGGCGGCCTTCGCCTGGTTCCTCCTCGCCGAGGATCCCCAGCGGCGGCTCGACGTCCGCCCGGTGGTGACCTTGGCCCACCAGGCCAGCCTGGTGCGGCACGTGCTCGATCATGCGAACCTGCGGCGCGTCCTGGTCGCTGACGAGGTTGGCCTCGGTAAGACGATCGAGGCGGCCCTCATCATTGGTGAACTCCTCGAGCAGCAGCCGACGCTCCGGATCCTTTACCTGGCACCGGCCCGGCTCGTCGGCAACGTGATGCGTGAGTTCCGGCGGCTCGAGCTTCCCTTCCGCGCCTGGGTGTCAGGCGAGGAGGGTGACGCGCGCCTGGGCGGCAAGAACGGGGATGCCTGCGTGGTGGCGAGCATCCACCGGGCCGTCCATCCCAGCCACATCGACAAGATATCCCGAACCGAATGGGATGTGCTCATCGTCGACGAGGCCCACCACCTCTCCGACTGGGCTGAAGGAGGCGGCAGCCCCGTCCGCAAGTACAAGTTGGTGCAGGAACTCGTGGGCCATCTCGGCCCGGAAGGCAGGCTCCTCCTCCTCACCGGCACGCCGCACCAGGGACACGCGGCTCGCTTCGAGAACATCCTCCGGCTTCTCAAGAGGCCAGGCGAGTCGGACGAGGCCATGCGTGGCCGGGTCATCTACCGCACCAAGGAGGACGTCCGGGATTGGGACGAGCGGCCGCTGTTTCCGATTCGCCGGGTTCGGGAACCTGTTGCCGTGGATCTTGGAGCAGAGCACCGGCGCTGGCTCGAGAATATCCATGACTTCTTCGAGCCGGAGCGGAACGACCGACCGGGGGACGCCCGGCGGAGGGCCGCGACCTGGCGCTGCGGGCTCGCCCTGCAGTGGGCCACATCGAGCGTGCAGGCGGGCCTCGGGTTCCTGGTGCGCCAGGCTCTCCGCGCCGGCGCGAGCCTGAAGATGCGAGGGCTCCAGCGTGCCCTGGCGCTGCTCCGTCCCTATCGGGATGGGCAACCCGACGAGCCCGTCGTACGCCTGTTCGAGCGGATGCAGCACGACATCGTTCGCCAGGAGCAGACGTCCTCACTGGAGGATCTTGAGGATCTCGATCCCGACCACCCCGCCGTAACGCACCTCGACAAGCTCTCGCGCCTCCTTGAGGAAGGCTCCGCGCTCCTCGAGCGGGATCCCAACAAGAAGTGGGACATCCTTTTCGAGCAGGTCCTCCACGACCGCGGTGAGGAGAAGGTGGTCCTCTTCGCCCAGCCTATCGAGACCGTCACCGCGCTGTGTGGCTACATCGAGCGGAAGACGGGCAAGCGTCCGGCGAAGATCATCGGCGCGCAGAGCGAGCAGATGCGTACCGAGCAGATCGACGCCTTCTGGCGTCCCGACGGACCGCAGTTCCTGGTGTCGTCCCGGGCCGGTGGTGAGGGCCTCAACCTGCAAGTGGCGAGGCGCCTCGTCCATGTGGACGTCCCCTGGAACCCCATGGACCTGGAGCAGCGGGTCGGTCGCGTCCACCGCTTCAAGTCCAGACGCACCATCCTCGTGGATACGCTGGTGGTGAAGGACAGCCGCGAGGTGGACACCTACCGGGTGGCGCGAGAGAAGCTGCACAACATTGCCCGCACGGTCGTGGCCCCCGAACGTTTCGAGGAACTCTACTCCCGGGTGATGGCGCTCGTCCCACCGGAGGAACTCCAAGAGCTGATGGGGGAGCGCCCTCTGGGTCCTCTCGACTCGAACGAAACCGATCGGATCAACAAGCTCGTCACCGAGGGCTTCGAGCAATGGCGCAGGTTCCATGACGAGTATGCTGGCAACCAGCGCAAGGTCAGGGCACTCGACCCCGGCCAGGCACGTTGGAGTGATCTCGAATCGCTTCTCACCGAGGAACTTCAGGCCCGTCCGCTGCTCGACTTCGAGGTGCTCCGCTTCCGCACAAGCGAGGAAGAAGTCGTCGATGCTTCCGAAGCCGCGAAGGTCTTCGAGGTCGCCGGTCGGCCCCGCGCTTGCGGCGATTACTCCGGGATGCCCGTCACCGGCAGGAGCGGCGCCACTGCCGACACCATCGGCCTCAACAGCCCCGAGGTCTCCGCCGTGCTCCGGCGCCTTGCCTTCCCCGAGCGCCCAAGCGGCGCCGCAGTGCTGCGTTGGCCCGCGGGCCTGCCTCTGCCCACCAGCACTGGAGCTTTCGGGCTCGTAATTCTGGCGAGGCAGTCGCTGCGGCAGCAGCAGGGCGCATGGGTTGAGCACCGGCTCGAGCTGGAGGGAAGCCTCATCCATCCAGGCGGTGCCCGTCAGCTCCCAACGGCCGAGCTAGCGGAGCTCCTCCGGAAGCTTCGTGGCGCGGTCGCAGTGAAGGAGCCCACCATCGGTGCGGAGCTGTCCGGCTCCATCAAGAACATCGAATCGCAGCGTTCCCGCGAACTTCGGCAGCCGAGCGAGACCGACCACCATGACGGAATCCGCCATGTCGTCTGGCCCATCCTCGCTGCGGTGTTCGTGGTCTGACCGGGGCCGCATCTTTCAACATCGTCCACCGCTCCTGGTGCGGAGAAAACTGCGTCCGCTGGTTTTGCCCTGGTTGCTTGAACAGTAACCGGCAGCGTCGAGAGGGACGAACCCGCCCCGATATCTAGGGTGTTCAGGTATTTCACGGGTAACCGTTCACCACGTCAGGCGGTGGCGAGTCGCAGCTGAGATTGCGAGGGCAGCAACGAGGGTCCGCGCTGTCCGCGTAGCAAAGCCTCACAGGAGGCCGTCAGGTATTCCAGTACGTTGCGCTGCTGCTGCTT
>NZ_DASVWK010000529.1:0-2744 GCF_036389735.1 Archangium sp.
GGGGCGGTCATCGGTGTACTGGACGGGAAAAGTCTTGGTCGACTTCTCAACCATTCCCGTTGGCCGCCCTCCTCCTCCGCTCAGTCTCTCTTCGCTTACCTGCCTGCTCTCCTCAAAATGGCGAAAGTCGAGTCTGACACCTGGGCGGGAAACTGGGAGGTTCATCCGGCACGGCATTGTTCCTGAGGTGACGGTCCCGTAGGCTGATTCCCTCCCCGAGTTGGACAGGGTCTCATGGCGTCCCGTCTGGTTGTTGCGCTCCTGCTGCTGGCTCTGTCAACCGCGTGCGGAACCACGCGCATGGTGTATCTCGACATGGGGCAGGGGGCTCCACTGGAGTACAGGCCGCCCACTTCGAACAGGTCCGTGGAGGTGGACGAGGACGAGTTCAAGGAGGCGCTGGCGCGGCTGGTGCTTGAGGCGCCTCTGTTCATCCGCTCCTCCCAGCAAGGCTGGCTGGTGCGTACCTCCGCTCCCATCAATGACGCGGATTCGTCGCGGCAGTACCTGCTACGCAAGAGCTTCGGCGGCCCGTGTCGGCCGCACCAGAACAAGGAAAACTGCTTGTCTCTGCTCGACGTGGTGGGGTTGAGCCAGACGGACAAGCTGGCGGTGGCATTGGGCCTGTCGTTCGAGCCGATGCGCCAAAGCATCGCCAAGGCGGTAGAGGGTACCCTCTCCCCCCAACTCTTCGTCGCCGCCATTGGCGCTGGCATGGTGACCTGGGTCGTGTTGGCAGCGAATCCCGAGCCGGTGTTCACCAAGGCGGCGGCAATCGTAGCGGCCGTCATGGTGAGTTACCTGGGAGTGGACGCCTTCCTGGAAGTGGTGAATGCGTGCTTCGAGCTGAAGCGGGCCAGCGACGCAGCCGTCACCTTCGAGGAACTGGCGGAAGCCGGCGAGCGCTTCGGCAGGGTCATGGGAACACAAGGCGCACGCGTCTTCATCCTGGCCGTGACGGTGCTGGTGAGTCGGGGCACGATGGGGGGCGCCTCATGGCTGGCCGCAGGACTGCCGCTGCTGCCGCGTTTCGCGGAAGCCTCTGCGATGGGGGCCTCGCAGGTGGGCATCGGGCTGGAGACCGTGGGGCAGGTGAGTGCGGTGGCGGTGGTGGAGGGCAAGCTCATCATCTCCCTGGCGCCCACGGCGCTCGCGATGATGGCTGGGAACAGCGGGGCGGAGCGCGCTGGTGGCACGGAAACGACAGTCAATGCCAGTAATTATCGAGAGACGTTCTTCGCAGCGCATCCCGCCTTGCGCGATAAAGTCATCGTGCACCATGCTGTTGAACAGCAAGTGCTCAAGAGATACCCAGGGCTTTTCACCGAGGCTGAGATTCACTCGCTGAAAAACCTACGTGGGATCCCGAAGTCCATCAGTCCAGACCTTCATCTCAGCAAAATTCGGCGCGCTTGGAACCAGTTCTATCGTACCCACCCGAGTCCAACGAAGCAGGATTTGCTTGGTTTTTCAGCACAATTGGATAGGCAATTTGGTGCGATTTTCGAGCCCCCGCTGTAGATGGTACAGAGGTCGCTGTGAGTAAGGAACGATGGGTGGTGTCTCCTGAAGTTGCTGGGGAGTTGGGGGATGACACAAGATTGGATTCGTCTGTTCATCCTCCCAAGGTCTATCGCTTTCACCATCGCTTCGAGGGGTGGTTGGGCGATGAGTTGCTAGAAGCCTTCCCCTGCTTTCTTGTCTCTTCCGACCTCGCGAAGGCACTCGAAGAGGAGAGATTGGTTGGTTTCAGCTTGGGCGAGGTCCAAGTGAGTGTGTCGCCGGAATTCCAGGAGCTATATCCTGGGTGTGTCCTGCCGGAGTTCCGATGGCTCAAAATCACTGGCGAGAATCGCGATGCCGACTTCCGGCTCACGTCGGACTTTCGATTGGAGGTGTCCAGCAAGGCGCTGAAGGTCCTGCGGAAGTTCCGTATTGCACATGCGGCGATAGACGCTGCTGATTGAGCAAGGTGATCCATGCGTGCGTCACTCCCTCGTACGCGAATAGGACTCGTACCTGCTGAGTAGGCTTCCGCCGATGCACCGTGTGGCTCCTGGAGTGGAGGCTCGGCTCGGTGCAAACAAGCGAGTCAGGCCTCGGGCGACGCTGAGGCTGGCGAGGAGCAAGCATGGACGAGCAGAAGAAGTCCGAGGTGAGCTGGGAGGAAGCGGAGAGGTTGGGGCCGTACCAGCTCCACGAGCAGGTGCCGCAGGACGACTACAGCCAGGGAACGCTCTACCGGGCCACGAACGTGACAACCGGGGCGCCGGCCCTGGTGCACCAGCCCGCCGAGGACGGCGCGGTACCGCGGACCGACTGGCGGGTACGCGTCATCTCCTCGGCCTCCCCCAGCTACACCGCCATGGAGGTGGAGGACACCCGGAGGTCCGTGGCCCCCGACAGGCAATCGGTGGAGTCGATGGTGTCTACCTTGGAGGATGTGCACAAGGGCGTGGAAGGCATGGCCCACGCTTTCTCCGGCCCCCCCGCGCCCTGCATCCGGCGGCACCTGGCGTTGGCGGGAGTCGCCGGGGTGTTCGCACTGGCCTTCGCCCTCGGACTCCTGGTCCCCCTGTCCCCACCGCCGAGCAGCACGGAACCCGTGGCGAGCGTCGCGCCAGCACCCATGAGCCACGAGGTGCCGACGGACACGACACTGCCACCCGAGGGCATGTCGTTCCGCGAAATGGTGGACGGAGGGCAACCCGTCATCGCCTATCCCTTTCCGGCCAAGCCCTACA
>NZ_DASVWK010000530.1:0-1514 GCF_036389735.1 Archangium sp.
GCAGGCCTCGCGCGGGTAGTCGGCGCGCGTGTCGTTCCACTGCACGAGCACCTGCTGGCGCTCGGCCTCCGGCAGCAGGGGCAGGGCGGAGAGCGACAGCTCGGGGTTGGCGGTGGCCGCCTCCAGCAGCACCCGCAGGTGCCCCAGCATGCGCGCGGCCGTCTCCGGCTCGAACAGGTCGGTGTTGTACTCGAGCCAGCCCGTGAAGCCCTGCTCACTGTCGACGAGGGAGAGGGTGAGCTCGAACTTGGAGGTGAGGGTGTCCACCGCGAGTTCACGCGCGCTGGTGATACCCGGGAGCGCCAGATCGGGCAGGGGGTCCTGCCGCAGGGCGAGCATCACCTGGAACAGCGGGGAGCGGCTGAGATCGCGCTGGGGCTTGAGCTCCTCGACGAGCTTCTCGAAGGGAACGTCCTGGTGGGCGTAGGCGCCCAGGGCCACCTGGCGCACGCGGCCGAGCAGCTCGCGGAAGGAGGGATTGCCCTCCAGACGGGTGCGCAGCACGAGCGTGTTGGCGAAGAAGCCGATGAGCCCCTCGGTGTCGGCGTGGGTACGGCCGGCGATGGGCGAGCCCACGCTGATGTCCTGCTGGCCCGAGTAGCGGTAGAGCACGGACTGGAAGGCGGCCAGGAGCACCATGAAGGGCGTGGCGCCCTCGCGCTGGGCCAGTGCGTTGACGGCGCGCGAGAGCGCCGGGGGCAGCAGCACGGGGTGGCTGGCGCCGCGATACGACTGCACGGGAGGCCGCGCCTTGTCGGTGGGGAGCTCCAACGCCTGGGGCGCTCCCGCGAGCTGCTCGCGCCAGTAGGAGAGCTGGGACTCCAGCTTCTCGCCCTGCAGCCACTGGCGCTGCCAGGCCGCGTAATCGGCGTACTGGAGGGGCAGCTCGGGCAGGGACGCGGGCTGGCCCGAGGCGAAGGCCCGGTAGAGGGCGGCGACCTCGCGGATGAGGATGCCCATGGACCAGCCGTCGGAGACGATGTGGTGCATCGTCAGCACCAGGACGTGCTGGGTCTCACCGAGCTTGAGCAGCTTCACCCGGAACAGCGGGCCCCGGGTGAGCTCGAAGGGCCGCTGGGACTCCTCGCGCGCGAGGCGCTGCACCTGCTCCTCGTGCTCGGCCGCCGGGTGCTGCTCCAGGCTCTCGACGGGGAGCTCCACGGACAGGGAGGGGGCGATCTTCTGGACCGGCGAGCCCCCCACTTCCACGAAGGTGGTGCGAAGGGACTCGTGGCGGCGGACGAGCTCGGTGAAGCCACGCTCGAGGGCGGCCACGTCGAGAGTGCCCTCCAGCCGCACGGCGGCGGGGATGTTGTAGAGCGGGCTGCCGGGCTCGAGCTGGTCGAGGAACCACAGGCGCTGCTGGGCGAAGGAGAGGGGCAGCTCTCCCTGGCGCGAGTGCCGCGAGGGCTTCGCGCTGGTGGTCTCCGTCCGGCGCGAGAAGAGGTGGCTGGCCAGCTCGGCGATGCTCGGCGCCTGGAGCAGCAGCTGCATCGGCAGCTTCATGCCCAGGG
>NZ_DASVWK010000531.1:0-4758 GCF_036389735.1 Archangium sp.
ACGGCGGCGACACGGCGGGCGCGGCGGAGACGCTGGGCCTGCTCATCCTGCTCGAGACGGACCCCAAGGCGCGTGCCAGCCTCCACGTGGAGCATGGCGACATGCTCATGTGGGCGGGCGACAAGGCGCGTGCGCAGGAGGCCTTCGAGAAGGCCCTCGCGGACGCTCCGGGGACGATCCGCGCGCTGGAGTTCCTGCTGCCCATCTACGAGGAGAGGCGGGACCATGCGCGCTTCGTGATGGCGGCGGAGCAGCTCGCGGCGATTCTCGCCGGCCCGGCCGCGATGGGGCTGTGGCGCGAGCGCCTCGCGGAGGCCTACGAGGCCCTCGGCCGGCTGCCGGAGGCCGCCGAGCAGCTCAAGCTGTTGCCGGAGACGCCGGAGCGGCTGGAGCACCGCGTGCGGATCGCCGAGGCGCAGGGCCTCACGGGCGAGGCGCTGCAACTGCGCGAGCGCCTCACGGAGGACCCGGCGCGGCTCGAGGCCATCCTGCGCCAGTACCTGGACGCGCAGTTGGTGGTGTTCGCGGTGCGGCTGGCCGAGCGGCTCTTCCAGGCCGGCACCCTGTCGCTGGAGATGAAACGGCTGGTGGCGGAGCGGCTCGCGCCCACGTACGAGGGCGCGGCGCTGACGCTCCACCTCTGGACCGAGCTGCTGCGACAGCAGCCGGTGGATGCGGACGGGTGGACGCTGTACGCCGAGGCCCTGAAGGCGTGCGAGGACGTGCCGATGGAGGTGGCGCGCATGGACGGCTTCGGCGCGGCGCTCGTCTCCAGCACGGCGACGGCGGCGGCGGCGACGCTCTCCCCGGTGGAGCGGCCCCAGGGCTTCCGCCACCCGCTGCCTCCGGACGCGGTGCCCGTGACGGAGGAGGGGATGCCCCGC
Organism: Archangium sp.; assembly: GCF_036389735.1. Taxonomy (GTDB): domain Bacteria; phylum Myxococcota; class Myxococcia; order Myxococcales; family Myxococcaceae; genus Archangium. Next base: position 885 of record NZ_DASVWK010000531.1, read on the forward strand.
CTGCACACGGCCCTGCGGCCCTCCTTGAGGGCGCTGGACGCGAAGGACCTGCGCGTCTTCGTGAACCCGGCCGGTGGCGTGGAGGCCTACCTCACCGCGCCGGACGAGCTGGTGGTGGGGGCGGGCGCGCTGGCGTGCTTTGGCCTGGTGGAGCTGAGCTACCTCTGCGCGCTGGCGATGTGCCTGGGAGCGTCCGGCGAGGCGCTGGCCCGTCCGGGAGAGGTGCCCGGCTTCGACGCGGCGGCGGTGGCGGCCTTCCGCGCGGTGCCCGCGTCGCTGGCGACGTCGCGCGTGCTGGCGCACCTGTCGCCCGAGGTGCGCGGCTCGGATCCGGCCACGGTGGACGTGGGCACGGTGCTGCGCACCAGCACGGCGTTCCGCGCGGTGGCCCTCGCGGCCCTGGAGGTCGTGTAACCTCGTCCTTCCTTATGTCCCGCACCCACCTGCCCCTGTTGCTCCTCCCGGTGCTCGCCGCCCTCGGCGCGTGCCTGTCCGAGACGACGTACCCGGGAGACCTCGTCGTCGGTACGTTCGACTTCCAGGCCCAGGCGAACTGGGCGCGCTCGGACTGCAAGGCGGACGGGGGGGACTTCACCCGGCTGGTGGACGGGGGCTTCGGCTTCTCGGGCACCTTCTCGCGCGACAGCGTGGACGGCGGGGTGTGGTTCACCATCGAGGGCTTCGCGCGCAAGGGCACCTACGAGGCCCCACAGCAGCGCTACACCACGGTGCACCGGGCCGGGGCCCAGCTCGCGAGCTGCGGCGAGGGCTGCAAGGGCGCGCAGCTCGAGGAGACGATGTCGGTGGTGGTGCTCAGCGACAGCCAGAGCCGGAGCATCGAGGGCAGGTGCGCGAACCTGCCGGATGGGGGCCTGCCGGATGGCTCGGTGCCGGGCCCCACGGCGAACGGCTACGACGCCGATCGGGCGTGCGGAGAGCTGAAGGTGGTGTTCCTCCCGGGGACGAGCGGCACCTGCAAGTGCGTGACGTCCTGCACGGCGGTGTACGGCGTGGAAGGCAAGCGGCGCTTCAATAGCGGCAATTGAGAAGGGAGCCTGAGATGGCGGGACCAGCGAGCGTGGCACTGGGGATGTGGCTGGCGGTGGGCGGAGCGCCCGCGGGCGGCGCGGCACCGAAGGTGGTGGATGCCACCGAGGTGGTGAAGGACCTGATGTTGGACCTGAAATACGCCACGCCGGACAACTTCCTGAAGCGCAAGGTGTACCCGGACGGGGCGCGCTGCATGCTGCGGCCCGAGTCGGCCGAGCGCCTGGCGAAGGCGGCGGACACGCTGCGCAAGCAGGGCTATCGGCTGAAGGTGTACGACTGCTATCGGCCGATCGCGGTGCAGTGGGAGATGTGGAAGATCTACCCGCACCCGGGCTACGTGGCGAACCCGAAGAAGGGGGGCAACCACAACCGTGGGGCGGCGGTGGATCTGACGCTGGTGACGCTGGACGGTGGCGAGGTGGAGATGCCGACGCCCTTCGACTCCTTCGAGAAGGCGGCGCACCACGGGTACGCGGGAGGCACGGAGGCCTCGCGCAAGCACCGGGAGATTTTGCGCGCGGCGATGGAGGGAGCGGGCTTCAAGAAGAACCTGATGGAGTGGTGGCACTACGACCTGCCGGGAGCCACGAAGCTCCCGGTGCTGGACGTGCCCTTCACGAAGCCGGAGAGCACCGAGCCCAAATAACCCGCTCCCTCCGGAGCTGACCTCGCGAACTGCTCGACGGGCCTCATCTTCATGAGTGCTTGGCTTCGCTTCGTTGGTGGGTACTGGAGATTGCTGTTGGTGGTGCTTTTGCCGGGATGCATCTCGACGAACGCGAACAGCCAACAGCTTATGTACCTTGCTCAAGCTGGTGTGGAGTGCAGCCCCAACGACTCCACGGTGAGCTGTTGCATCAAGCAGCATCCAGGCGACCCCGAGCGCTGTGGGGCTACTGCTCCGCCAAAACCGGAGGTCGAGGATACCGTCAGGGCCGCGGAGGCTGCTTCGGAGCCAGCCAAGGGCAAAGAGGCGGACCCGGACGATGGCTACAGGGACCACTGCATCGACATGTACGTCCTTTGCCAGCAGCGCAAGTGGAGCGGGAACTGCCACGACTGTCTCCGCTATCGCCAAGGTCAGAAGCAGTGGCCCTTCGACGTTTGCGGAAAGAGGTAGGCCCGTGTCCTTGGAATCCCGTGACTGGCACCAGGTGCAGGAACTGGCGAAGAGTGCCCAGCGAGACGGGGCACTTGCGCTCACTGACGAGGTACGCGACCTCTTGCGGCGTGTTGCCAGGGAAGTGGCGGTTTCCGATGGCGAAGCCGAGCAAGCCTTGCGGTTCTCGGCGAGTGCCATGGATCTCGCCATCGAGGTGAGTCGGAGGATCCGAGAGGGTTCTCGACGGCTGAGCCGTGCCATCGTGGATGCCAACCGACTCCACGCCAGCGGAAACCTCCTGGGCGCGCGAAGGTTGCTGGAGGAGCTTCTCGCCCAGGAGGTCGTTCCGCTCTACCGAGAGATCGCCAGGAACGAATGGGACGAGCTCGGTTTGTGAGGAGGGTCAGAGCGTCGCGTTGAGCTCGAGCACGGGCAGCTTGGGGCTCATCACATCCGGGTACTTGATGCCGGCGCCGGTGTTGAGCAGCAGCACGCGCTGACCGGCATCCAACCACCCGTCCCGGAGCAACATGCGCGCGGCCCCCACGAGCGCGGCACCCTCGGGGCAGATGAAGGCCCCCTCCAGGCGGCTGATGCGCTCCAGGCCCCACAGCGTGTCGGCATCGGGCACGGCGACGCAGGTGCCGCCCGTCTCGCGCACCGCCTGGAGCACGAGGAAGTCCCCGAGCGCCTTGGGCACGCGGATGCCCTGTGCCACCGTGGACGCGTTCTCCCACTTCTCCGAGACGTCCTTGCCCTCGCGGAAGGCCTTCACGATGGGCTGGCAGCCCTCGGCCTGGACGGCGACGAGCTTGGGGAAGCGCACGTTCTCCGGCAGCCAGCCCAGCTCGCGCATCTCCAGCAACGCCTTGTAGATGCCGATGATGCCCACGCCGCCACCCGTGGGGTAGAGGATGACGTCCGGCAGGCTCCAGCCGAGCTGCTCGGCGATCTCGTACCCCATCGTCTTCTTGCCCTCGATGCGGTAGGGCTCCTTGAGCGTGGCGGCCTCGAACCAGCCGTGCGCCTTGGCCGAGCGGCCGACGATGGCTCCGGCATCCGTAATCTGCCCCCGCACCATGTACGCGCGGGCACCCACGGCCGTGGCCTCCAGCACGCTCATGGCGGGCGCATCGGTGGGCATCACCAGGGTGACGGACATGCCGGCGCGAGCGCCGTAGCTGGCCCAGGCGCCCCCGGCGTTGCCGTTGGTGGGCATGGCGAGCGCGGTGATGCCCAGCTCCTTCGCCCGGCTGACGCCCGTGGCGGCGCCGCGCGCCTTGAAGGAGGCGGTGGGGTTGAGCCCCTCGTCCTTCAGCCACAAGTCGGGCAGGCCGAGCTCGGTCCCCAGGCGCGGGAGGGGGAAGAGCGGCGTCATGCCCTCGCCGAGGGAGACGATGTTCTTGTCCTCGCGCACGGGCAGCAGCTCGCGGTAGCGCCACAGCGAGGAGACGCGGCCGGCGAGGTCGGCGGGGCGCACGGCCCGGGCGGCGGCCTTCAAGTCATAGCGCACGAGCAGCGGGCCACCGCAGTCGCACAGGTTCTGGACCCGGTCCGCGTCATGCGTCTTGCGGCAGCGGGAGCATTCGAGATGGGAGAGGAAGGACATGGTTCAGGCTCCGTGCGGGGTGTGTAGCACGAAGCCCCGCCGCGCCTTCACCGGACGAAGCGCGCCATGGGCTCGACGCTGAGCTCGAACTCGGAGGCGAAGGTGGCCCCGGG
>NZ_DASVWK010000532.1:0-6241 GCF_036389735.1 Archangium sp.
CCGGTGAGGGCGAAGGGCCAGATCCTCCCGTGCCCTGGGTTGTCGCGCATCCGGTGAGCAGCACCACCAGCACCACCGTTCCGGCCAGCTTCATGGGAATCCCCGTGGTGATGGCTACCCCCTGATGGGTTGCCAGTCCGAAGGAATACCTGATGGGGCTGACAACTCTCGGGGCTCGCCGTTCTCGGCGTCATCATCCGTGGGGATATCAAAAGCGCGTTGGGTAAAGCGGTTCTCTGGCTGTTGTTGGAAGAGTCATTTCTCCAACCACCCGCTCACCACGCATTGAATGAGCGCCTCGGCGGCGGCCACCACGTCCTCATGGGTCGTCGTCCGCCCGAGTGACAGGCGCACCGAGCCGAGCGCCGCCCGGGGCTCCACACCCATGGCGGTGAGTACGGAGGAAGCGGACTCCTCCCCCGCGTGACACGCCGAGCCCGTGGACGCGGCCACCTCGGGCGTCGCCGTCAGGAGCGCGGAGCCGCTCACGCCGGGGAAGCGCACATTCAGCGTATTGGGCAGCCGCTCCTCCGGGTGCCCATTGAGCGCCAGCCCCGGGACTCGCGCCCGCAGCCGCTCCCAGAGTTCGTCGCGCAGGGCGCGCACCCGCTTCGCCTCCCCTTCCACCGTGCGGCGGGCCACCTCGCAGGCGACCCCCAGCCCCACGAGCGAGGCGACGTTCTCCGTACCCGGCCGCAGGCCACGCTCGTGTCCCGCCCCGAGCAGCACCGGGCGCAGCGGCGTGCCCTTGCGCACGTACAGCGCCCCCACGCCCTTGGGCGCACCGAACTTGTGGCCCACCAGGGTGAGCAGATCCACCCCGAATTCCTCGACGGACACCGGCAGCTTGCCCACGGACTGGGCCGCGTCGGTGTGCACCAGAACGCCCCGGGCCCGGGCCTCGCGGGCAATGGCGGCGATGGGCTGCAACACGCCCGTCTCGTTGTTGGCGTGCATGAGCGTCACCAGCGCGGTGTCCTCGCGCAGCGCGGCCACGGCCTCGGAGACCCGGACGCGGCCGTGCTCGTCCACCGGCAGCCACGTCACCGCATGGCCGTGCTTCTCCAGCTCGCGGCACGGCTCGGTCGTGGCCGGGTGCTCGATGACCGACGTCACCAGGTGCCGCTTCTCCGGCAGCGCCGCCGCCACCCCACGAATCGCGAGGTTGTTGGCCTCGGTCCCGTGCGCGACGAAGAAGATCTCCTCCGCCCGCGCGCCGAGCAGCGCCGCCACCTGGGCTCGCGCCCGGTCCACGGCCTCACGGGCCCGGCGTCCGTAGACGTGCGCGCTCGACGGGTTGCCGAAGTGCTCGCGCAGGTACGGCACCATGGCGTCCACCACCTCCGGCAGCAGCGGCGTGGTCGCGTTGTGGTCCAGGTAGATGGGGTCTCCGGGCTCGGTCATGGCACGTCCCTCGGGTCCCACCCCGTGTACAGGTCCTCGTTCAGCCCATCGAGCCGCTTCATGTCCTCGGGGGACAGGGAGAAGTCGAAGACACTGGCGTTCTCGCGGATGCGCAGTTCGTGGACGGACTTGGGGATGACCACGAGGTCGTGCTGGAGGCACCACCGGATGAGCACCTGCGCGGGGGACTTGCCGTACTTCCGGGCGAGATCCACCACGTGCGGATCCCCAAGTCGCTGCCCCTTGGTCAGCGGGCTGTACGCCTCCACCACGATGCCCTTGGTCGCGCAGTAGCGCTGGAGGGACTCCTGGTAGAGGAACGGGTGCTGCTCCACCTGGTTGACCGCGGGCACCACCTTGGCGCGTCCCAGCAGTTCCTCCAGGTGGTGCTCCATGAAGTTGCTCACGCCAATGGCCCGACACCTCCCGTCGGCGAGCAGCTTCTCCATGGCCCGCCACGACTCCAGCCGTCGGCCCGGCACTGGCCAGTGCACCAGGTACAGATCCACGTACTCCAACCCGAGTTCCTTCAAGCTCCGCTCGCAGGCGCGCAGCGTCGAGTCGTAGCCCTGATCATCGTTCCACAGCTTGGTGGTGATGAAGAGCTCCTCCCGGGGCAGGCCGTTCTCGAGCAACGCGCGGCCCACGTCCCGCTCGTTCCCGTAGATGCGGGCCGTGTCGATGTGCCGGTAGCCGGCCGCGAGCGCCGCCAGCACCGCCTCGCGCGTCACCTCGCCGCGCGGGGCCCGGAAGACCCCCAGGCCCAGCCGGGGCATCTCCACGCCGTTGTTCAGCTTCACGGTGGACTGGAGGCTCAACTCCATGGCGTCACTCCTCTCGAAAGGGAAGACCCTCACCCCAACCCTCTCCCAGAGGCCGAGGGAGTTGCAACCCGCGAGGAGTCTCCCCGAGCGGTGCTATGCCAGAGCCCCAACATGACCCGAACCCTCACCATCGTCCCCCGCTGGGCTGGCCACGCCGACTCGGACTACTACCCCTGGCTCACCACCCGACTGCGCGAGGAGCCCTCGGGCTTCGACGCCGTGCGCGCGCTGGAGATGCCGGACCCCAAGCAGCCCACCATCGACGCCTGGGTCTCCGCGCTCGCCACCGCCCTGGGTCCCACGCCCGCGCCCGGCACCGTGCTGCTGGGGCACAGCGTCGGGTGCCAGGCCGTGCTGCGCTACCTCGCGACCCTGCCTCCGGGGAGCACGGTGGAGGGCGTGCTGCTCGTGGCCGGCTGGTGGAGCGTGGACAAGCCATGGGACAGCCTCCGTCCCTGGATGGAGACGCCCATGGACCTCGCGCGGGCGAGGGCCGCCTCGCGCCGCTTCGTCGTGCTGCTGTCCGACAACGACCCGTTCACCTCGGACTTCCGCGAGAATGGCCAGCTCTGGCGGGAACGCCTCGGGGCCGAGGTGGTGCTCGTCCCGGGCGCGCGTCACTTCAACGGCGCGCAGGAGCCCGAGGTCCTCGGGGCCCTGCGTTCCTTCTCCGCGTCACCCGCCACCCCTTGACGGGCCGTCAGGGTTTCGCTCGGTGGGACGTCCGCCGTGAGACGCCCTGCCGCCATGCAGGCAGGGCTCGGGCCGAGCTTGGTTGACCGGCCACACATCGAGTCAAAGGATTGAAGGGTCATGAGCACGCTAGAGCCGAGGATCGTCGTCACGTCTTCCGACATGGAGCGGCTGCGGACCCTCATCGACACGACCGCGGGCGACAAAGCGGACGCGCTCGATGCGGAGCTGACGCGCGCCGTGGTGGTCGAGCCCACCGAAGTGCCGCCGGACGTGGTCACCATGAACAGCCGCGTCGTCTACCAGGACGAGGAGTCGAACGAGACCCGGGAGGTGACGCTCTCGTATCCGAAGGACGCCTCCCTGGAGCAAGGACGGGTATCCGTGCTGGCGCCCGTGGGCGCGGCCCTGCTCGGGCTTTCCGTGGGACAGGAGATTGACTGGCTGGTGCCCGGGGGGAGGCACAAGCGCCTGCGCATCCTCGCGGTGCCCTACCAGCCGCAGGCGGCGGGCAACTACCCCCACTGAGTCCCGGGACCGAGCGCGAAGCGCGAGCCGTGCTTCCTCTGTTACAAGCGCTCCGCGCATGTCGGTCCCCCGCTCCCCTCCCCCGCCCCCGCTGTCCCGCGAGCGCTTCGAGGCCCTCGTCGCGGAGGGCTACAACCAGGTGCCCGTCGTCCGGTGGCTCGCACTCGAAGGCCTGAGGCCATTGGAGCTGCTGCGGGTCCTGCCTCCGGGCCACCGCTTCCTGCTGGAGAGCACCCGGGCTTCCAGCGAGGGCCGCTACTCCTTCTTGGGGGCCAGGCCCTTCCTCTCGTTCCGAGCCAAGGGGTCGCGGTGCGAAGTCAACGGCGAGCCCCAGCCGGGCGAGCCCCTGTCCACGCTGCGCGCCCTCCTGAAGCGCTGGCGGGGCCTCCGGCTGCCGGGGATGCCGCTCTTCTGTGGCGGCGCGGTGGGCTTCTTCGCCTACGAGGCGGCCCACTATTTCGAGTCCCTGCCGCGCCACCCGAATGACGACCTGGGCCTGCCGGACATCGCCCTGGATTTCGTGGACACCTTCGTGGCGGTGGACCACCAGGAGGGGGGCGCGCTCGTGGTGGCCACGGGCAGCGACTACGACGACTGCACCCGGCGGGTGGAGGCCCTGACACGGGTGGTGCTCGACGTGGCGGGCACCCCGCCGTCGGCACCCGCCTGGCACCTCGCGGACGGGCAGACACCGGACGTGGCCTGGCGCTCCTCCTTCACCCAGGAGGACTACCTGCGCGCGGTGGAGCGCGTGCAGGAGTACATCCGCGCGGGGGACACCTATCAGGTCAACCTCTCGCAGCGGCTGGAGGTGGAGCCGCGGCTGCCCGCCCTGGCGTTGTACGAGGCCCTGTCGGCCCTCAACCCGGTGCACTTCGCCAGCTACCTGGAGGTGGACGGCTTCGAGGTGGTGAGCGCCTCGCCCGAGCGGCTGGTGAGGGTGGAGGACGGCCAGGCCCTCACCCGCCCCATCGCGGGCACGCGCCGCAAGGGCACGCCGGAGGAGAACGCCCGCTTCGTCCACGAGCTGCGCACCAATGAGAAGGAGCGTGCCGAGCACGCGATGTTGGTGGATCTGGAGCGCAACGACCTGGGGCGCGTCTGCGTCTACGGGAGCGTCCAGGTGACGAAGCTGATGGAGATCACCGAGTACGCTCACGTCATCCACATCGAGTCCGAGGTGGTGGGCCGGCTGGCCCCGGGCGTGGAGCCGCTCGACGTGGTGGCGGCGGTGTTCCCCGGGGGCACCATCACCGGTGTGCCGAAGATCCGCACGCAGCAGATCATCACCGAGCTGGAGCCGCACGCCCGAGGGCTCTACACGGGCTCGCTCGGGTACTTGAGCTTCACGGGCGAGCTGGACCTGAACATCGTCATCCGCACGATGGTGCTCAAGGACGGACGGGCCTGGGTGCAGGTGGGCGGGGGCATCGTCCACGACTCGGTGCCGAAGCGTGAGTACCAGGAGACGCTGCACAAGGCGCGCTCGCAGCTCCTCGCGCTGTCCGCGCGCCCGGCGGAGGACGCGACATGATGCTGCTCATCGACAACTTCGACTCCTTCACCTTCAACCTCGTGCAGGCGCTGGGGAGCCTCGGAGCGGAGCTGAAGGTGGTGCGCAACGACGCCCTCACCCTCGCCGAGGTGGAGGCCCTGCGGCCGGACCACATCGTCATCTCGCCGGGCCCGTGCACCCCGAACGAGGCGGGCATCTCCCTGGACGTCATCCGCGCCTTCGCGGGCCGGATCCCCATCCTCGGGGTGTGCCTGGGCCACCAGTCCCTCGGGCAGGTGTTCGGCGGGCGGGTCGTCCGCGCCCCCGTGCCCGTCCACGGAAAGACAGCCGACATCCACCACGACGGCCGGGGCGTCTTCCGCGGCCTGCCCAACCCCTTCGTCGCCGCGCGCTACCACTCGCTGGTGGTGGACCGGGCGAGCCTCCCGGACTGCCTGGAGGTGTCGGCGGGGTGCGGCGAGCTGGTGATGGGCCTGCGCCACCGCGCGCACCCCTGGCTGGAAGGCATCCAGTTCCACCCCGAGTCCTTCCTCACGCCGCATGGCAACCAGTTGCTCGCCAACTTCCTGGAGGCGCGCCTCGGATGAGGGGGACGGTCGCGGTGAACGGCGAGGTGCGGCGGCTGGAAGAGCTGCGGCTCCAGGACTTCCTCCAGTCCTTCTTCTTCGGCGCCGGGTTCTTCGAGACGTTTCTCGTCACCGGGGGCGCCCCCATGTTCCTCGAGCGACACCTCGCGCGGCTGCGGTCGAGCCTCGCGGCCCATGCGGACTGCGTGCGCGCTCCCCCGCCGGACGTACTCACCGCCGGGGCCGTCCGCGAGTCGCTGCGCCGGTGCCTGGAGGCGGATGCCAGCCTGGGGCCGCGCTTCACCGGGGTGGGCAAGCTGGTGGCGGGCGATGGGCTGCTGCTGCTGTCCTTCCGTCCCCTTCCGGCCGACCACGAGCACACCGTGCGCGAGGGCCGCGCCCACGACGAGCTGGAGCGCCAGGGCTACCGGCGGGGAGACCCCCTGCTGAAGCACAAGAGCGTCTCGTACCTCCGGCAGTACGCCCACCTCGGGAGGGGAACCGTCTTCTGCAACGAGCTCGGGGAGCTCTGCGAGGCGCCGAACGGGAACCTGTTCTTCCTCATGGGGGACGCAGTGGTGACGCCGCCGCTGGAGGCCCCGTGCCTTCCGGGCATCATCCGCTCCGTGCTGCTGGAGGAAGGGCGGCTCGGGGGAAGGCCCGTCGAGGAGCGCCCGGTGCGCCGGGAGCAGTTGGAGGACGTGCGCGGC
>NZ_DASVWK010000533.1:0-2410 GCF_036389735.1 Archangium sp.
CGGTGGTGCCATGGCGGGCGGCGATGCCGCTGAGCGTGTCACCCGGCTGCACCGTGTACGCGCCCCGCGAGGCGGCCGGGGCGCCAGGCGCCGTCGGAGCGCTGGGCGCCGGCTGGCTGGGCGCCGGCGCGGGCGACTGACCGGCCTGTCCCTGGGCATTCACGAAGTACTTCACCGGCGCGTTGCCGAAGGAGTCGCGCACGTGGCCGTTGTTGAAGTTGCTCGCACCGGCCTGGGCGATGGCCGGGCCCCGGTCCGTCAGCTCTCCGGGGCGCACCACGGCGATGTGGCCGATGCCGCCCGGGTTGTTCCAGCTCGCCACGGTGGGGTGTCCCTGGTTGGCCAAGTTCTGCGCCTCCTGGGCGCTCACCTCGCGCCAACCGTGGTTCTGGCCCTGCGTCTCCAGCCAGCGGTGGCCACCGTTGGCGTCCAGCTCCCGGGCTCCCGGGGCTCCCACCCCCGCGGGGTTGCCCGCGCCGTCCACCCAGTGCGGAATCTCCGCGCCCATGGCGCGCGTCACGTCCCAGGCGAAGATGTTGCAGTAGGTGTTGCCGCCGCGCGGCTGGTAGCGCGGGTTGTTGTTCACCGAGAACTGGTCGATGACCTGGCTGTAGTTGTCCGCGTTGCGGTTGGACGGGTTGCCGCGCACCGGGGCGTCCACCGGAATCCAGGCGTTGGTGTTGGTGGTTCCAGAGGCTGGGCTGCCCGTCGCGAAGCTGCGCGCCTCGAAGCGGTCCGGGGACGCGGCCGAGTTGGTCGCCGCCGGCTGGCGCGGCGCGTCGAATCCATCGGGGATGACGAGCTGCTGGCCCGCGCCGATCCGGTTCGGGTCCTGGATGTTGTTGGCCTTCGCCAGGGCATCGACCGAGGTGTTGTACTGACGGGCCAGCGCACTGAGCGTCTCGCCCTGCCGGATGGTGTGCACGGACATGATCGTTCCCTTCGAAGCAAAATGTTCTGGGAAATTATCGCACCTCCGCCTCCCTGAGTTGCTTCCGTCCTACACCTTTCATGCTTGAGCCCCGGGCGAGAGACTCGGCCGGCGCCCGGTGGCCAGCCTCGTGGCAGGGAAGGGAATGGCAGGGCACTCAGTTGTGGTGGCGATGGAAGGACCTCCCTCGTCATCTTCGTCTCCTTCGAGCGATGCTGCCCTTTCTGGCGATGTCAAAACCGCGCGCAATGCGCTGGCTGCACCCGTGATGGAATGGGTGGACTGGAGCAACGCTCTGGAGCGCGCGGCCTGCTGGTTGGATGACATTCACTGGCAGATCGCCAAAGGTGGCAACCTGCGGCTGGGCCTGGACTCGCTGTTCCGGGGCCTGGCCCTTCTCCACCGGAAGTGGGACCGCGAGGAGTGGACCCGCTTCTGCCTGGAGATCGTGCGGGGACATCCCCTGCGCGAGCTCATCCACCAATGTCCCTACACCCGGCACGGCTTCGAGAAGCCCCGAGGCTATGCCGGTGACGCGGTGCTCATCGACTACCTCTATAACGAGCACCCGGCGGCGGGGACGACGAAGCTGGGAAGGGACATCTACCACTTCCTGTGGCGTCAATCCGGCCCCAAGAGCGTGCGTGAGCGGCGGGAATTGCTGGCCGGCGAGCTGGATGCCGTGGCCGAGCGGGTACACAAGCCGAGCATCCTCTCCGTGGCCTGCGGGCACCTGCGCGAGGCCGAGCACTCGCACGCCCTGGCCGAGGGCCGCCTCGGCAGGCTCATCGCGTTCGATCAGGACCCGGTGAGCCTGGAGGTGGTGACGAAGCAGCACGCGGGCACGTGTGTGGAGCCCGTGCGCGGCTCGGTCCGTTCCATCCTGCTGGGCAAGGCCGCGTTCCCGGAGCAGGACTTCATCTACTCGGCGGGCCTGTACGACTACCTCTCCGAGTCCGTGGCCGCGCGCCTCACCCGGCTCCTCTTCGGGATGCTCCGCCCCGGCGGGCGTCTGCTGGTGGGCAACTTCGCCGCCCGCACGCCCGACGCCGGCTACCTCGAGGCCTTCATGGACTGGTGGCTCATCTACCGTGATGACAACCAGGTGCGCGCCTTCGCCTCGGAGATCGACCCCTCGGAACTCGCCAAGGTGGAGATGTTCCGCGACAGCACGCAGAACGTCATCTACATGGCGCTGACCCGCCGCTAGTCAGTGGCGCCGCGGCTTCCGCGGCGCCGCCCCGTCGTCAGTGGGGCTCGCCGGGGCCGCGGCGGGGTAGGGTGATGGTGAAGGTGGCCCCCTTGCCCGGCGCGCTCTCCACCTCGATGCTGCCACCGAGCGCCTGGACGATCTCCCGGACGATCCACAGCCCGATGCCGAAGCCGCCGTAGTGGCGCACGGAGACGGCGCGCTCGAAGCGCTCGAAGATGCGGGCGAGGTCCTCCTCGGCGATGCCGATGCCGTGGTCCTTCACGCGC
>NZ_DASVWK010000534.1:0-7869 GCF_036389735.1 Archangium sp.
CGGGGGTGAGCTTGCCGTTCATGATCTCGAAGTAGTTGCGGACGGTGAGCACCTTGCCCTGGGACACGTCCCCCAGCTCGGGCCGCTGCTGGAGGAAGATGGGCGGCGGGAACTCCGGCGTCAGGTGCTCGGGCAGGTCGAAATCCACGTCGAAGCGTTCGAGCGAGCGGCCCTCCTGCTTGCGGATCTCATCGATCTGCTGCTTCGGGAAGACCTGCCCTCCCACGGCGTGCTTCACGTGGGGCAGCGGCAGGAAGCCCTGCGGGAAGAGGCCCTTCTCGCGGATCTCCTGCGGGCTCATGGCGGCCAGCTGCTCCCAGGTCACCCCGCTCGGCAGCTTGACGCGGACCCCCTGCTGCACGGGCTTGCGACCGCCCGACATCATCAGCTTCGAGGACCGGTTGGACAGGTCATACCGGGACTCGAGGAGTGACTGCTGGCGGCGCATGACGCCGGCCTTCTCCCGCATGTCCCGCTCCATCACGGCCTTGAAGCTCTCCTCGGCCACGATGGGAATGGTGTAGGTCTGGTCTCCAGTTTCCTTGGGCGTGGGCGTCTTCTGCCCGCCAGGCTTGGGATCCTTGGTCGACTGCGCGAAGGCGACCCCCAGTGACAGCAGGACAGCCACGGCCAGGACACCCTGACGGGACATCCGGTTCATGCGTGCACTCCTTGGCAAAGAAGAGGCCCAGGCTACGCACGATGGGCTGGCCCCCCCGAGGCCTCCGGGCGGGTCCTTCCGGAACGTGTCCTACCTCCGACACGCCAGCAGCGCGTCACGTTCGCCAGCCAACCGAGCCCTGGAACATCCTCGGCGGCCAGCCCCTCCCCTCCCCCGCGTACGGTCCGCAGGAACCCCGATCGGGGCAGGCTCATCCCCCGCCACGAGGCAGCTTCACCCGCCCCACAGCACGTCGAGGATGACGGCGTAGTGCACGGTGGCCCCGGCGATGACCATGAGGTGGAACAGCTCGTGGTAGCCAAAGACGGTGGGGCGGGGGTCCGGCCATCTGCGCGCGTAGACGACGGCGCCCAGGGCATAGATGACCGCCCCGAAGACGAGCCACCCGACACGCGCCGGGCCAATGATGTCCGGCAGCCGCAGCATCACCGGGAGCGACACCATCCCCAGCACGACATAGAGCACGGAGCGGAGCCCCCGTGGCCCGGAGCGGCCCAGCAGCGCGAGCCCGGCGCCCATGAGCGCCGCGGCCCACATCACCCAGAGCAGCAACGGGCCCCAGCCGCCTCCCGCAGCGTCCAGTGCGGCCACGGGCGTGAAGGTCCCCGCGATGAGGCCATAGATGGCCGCATGGTCGAGCCGCTGGATGAGCTGGGAGGTGGCGGGGCTCCAGTTGGGACAGTGGTACGTCGCGCTGATGCCGAACATCAGCACGAGGCTGACGCCGAACACCATGCCGGCCAGGTGACGCACGCCCTCCACCGGGGCCAGGGCCAGGAAGAAGCACCCGGCGAGCGCCACCACGAACGCGAACGCGTGCGACACGCCGCGCAGCCTGGGCTTCACTTCCTCTTCAACCCGGAGAGTCTCGACACGCTCTTGGGATGCCATGTCCTGCTCGTACCTCCGGCAGGTCACCGTCGCGTCAGCAAGTGGCCTCCTGCTGTCCTGGCGCTGACTTCTAGCCCCCGGACATGCCGTCCCGTGGACACTGGTTGCCCCGACCCCGGCTCGAGTCCCACGTCTCGAGTCCTTTGACACCGTCTCGGGCGCTCTGCTCATCTCGGGGCCGTGCGCACATGGCTCTCCAGGAGACGGCGGGTTCTCGGCTGTCTGGCGTTGCTGCTCTCGGGGGTGGTGGCGCTCTTCACCGCCGGCGTCCTCTGGCCGCTCGAGGCGCCGCCGCCACCGCCGGGCGTGGAGTCGTTCGCCATCCGCGACGTCACCGTCGTGGACACGGAGGGCGAGCAGGATCTTCCGAACGCCACGGTGCTCGTCCGCGATGGGCGCATCGAGGCGGTCGGCCCGGCCGCGGAAATGCAACTGCCGGAGGGCGTGCGGCTCGTGGAGGGACAGGGCGGGTTTCTCATCCCGGGCCTCTGGGACATGCACGCCCACGTCATCCGGGGCGCCGAACAGCTCCAGCTGCCACTCTACGTGGCACACGGTGTCACGGGGCTGCGCGACATGCTCAGCTGGCCGGACGACTCCGAGGTGCAGGCGCTCACCGTCGCGGACAAACGGGACATCCATGCGCGGGTGGAGCGGGGAGCACTCGTCGGCCCCCGCATCGTCTCCATTGGGAGCTACTACGCGGAAGGGCCGTCATCCCGAAACAAAGCCTTCCCCCCCTTCTTCAACGTGCGCACTCCCGCCGAGGCGCGTGCCTTCGTCGCGCACGAGAAGGCGCGCGGGGCGGATTTCATCAAGATGTACAACCGGACGCCCCGCGAGGCGTACTTCGCGCTTCTCGAGGAGGCACGGCGCCAGGAACTGCCCGTGGCTGGCCACGTCCCCTACTCGGTGAGCCTGCGCGAGGCGGTGGAGGCAGGGCAGCGAAGCATCGAGCACGGACGTGACCTCCTCTACGCGTGCTTTCCGGAGGCGGACCGATTTCGTGCCGCGATGCTGGCGCGCGAGCCGCGGGTCCACTGGCTGCGGCGAATGGTGGACGAGCACGAACCGGAGCGGTGCGATGCGCTCCTCGAGATGCTCCGGGCGCACGACACCTTCCTCTGCCCCACTCACGTCATCCGCCGCGAAGACGCCCTGGCGGACGACACGGGCTACCGTCAGGACCCGCACCTGCGCTCGTTGCACTGGCTCTACCGCATCTTCTGGCGCTTCGACCTCGATGACACGGTGGCGGAGGACCCCAGCCCCGCGGGACGGCACGCCTACCGCACCTTCTACCGCAAGGGCCTGGAGCTCACCGGACGCGCCCACCGCGCGGGAGTGAAGGTGATGACGGGCACGGACCACCCGTTCTACGGCGCGAGCCTGCACCAGGAACTCGAGGAACTGGTGGAGGCGGGCCTCTCCCCACGCGACGCCCTCCGCGCCGCCACCCTCCACCCGGCGCTCTTCCTCGGGCGCGCGGGGGAATACGGCAGCATTCGTCCCGGCAAGAGGGCGGACCTCGTGCTGGTGGACGGCAATCCACTGGAGTCCATCCAGTTCGTGCGTCGCATCTCCCTGGTGAGCGTGGGCGGGCGCTTGTACGAGCGTGAGTCGCTGGACCAGTTGCTTTCCTTCACCCAGGAGCAGGCTGGCTCGTGGAGCCTCGGCTGCAAGATTCTCTGGCGTGTCCTCCGCAGCCTGTTGCCCTGACTCAGCGGCGTCTTCGAGCGCTGAAAATCCGTCGATCGCGCCACGCAACCTGGCGTCGCCGCGGCTACGCGAACTCGAAGCGCAGGCGCCGCTCCACCTCCGCGTAGCGTTCGAGCAGCTCGGCGTACGTGGGCGCGCCCATGTTGACGATACCGTAGTGGAAGCTGCCCACGTCCTGGTCATGGGAGGACAGCCGCTCGCCGGGCTCGCACAGCACCTGGACGAGGGTGCCGGGGAAGCGCTCCTGGAGCTCGGCGAGCTCTTGCTTCGAGGGCACGCGCACCACCCGCGCGTCGCTGAACCGGCGCAGCACGAAGCTCGACGCCGCCCCATCCCGGCCCGCCCTCGCCCGCCAGGGCACCTGCCGCCCCGTGGCCAGCGCGAGCTGTGCCTCGTAGGTGTTCATCCCATCCACACGCTCGTAGAGATCTGCGAACTGGTAGGACATGCGCGGGTTCACCTCGATGACCCGGACCGTGTCGCGTCGAGAGTCGTAGAACATCTCGATGTTGAAGCACGCGTGGTTGAAGCCGGAGCCCCCCATCAGCCGCACCGCCACGTCGCGCATGCGCACCTGCACGGGCTCGGGCAGGCGTGAGGGGTAGTCGAAGCGCTGGAAGCTGATGGTGCCCGGGTACATCACCGAGTCGACGATGCCCATCACCACGGGCGCACCACGCTCGACGAAGCCATCCACCGTCACCTGCACGCCCTCCAGGGGCCGCTCGGCGATGAACCACCACGGACGGGCAGGTCGGCGAGCGCGTGGAGGAAGACGCTGGCGAAGAAGGCGGTGAGCGCGGCCGAGCCCAGGGCGAGGCCTCCGAGCGCACCGGCCAGGGCCAGGGGGAGCGAATGGGCGCCGTGGATGAGGTTGAGCCAGAAGGGGCGCTGGTAGCTCTCGCGCCAGATGCGCTCCTCGGGCAGGCCCCGGAGGTAGCGCTCGCGCAGGT
The DNA here is from genome assembly GCF_036389735.1 of Archangium sp. Taxonomy (GTDB): domain Bacteria; phylum Myxococcota; class Myxococcia; order Myxococcales; family Myxococcaceae; genus Archangium. Next base: position 4,246 of record NZ_DASVWK010000534.1, read on the forward strand.
AGAGGATGACGATGGGCACGTCCGGGGCAATGGCCCCGGCGAGGATGGGCAGGGCCGGGAGCGAGGGCGCTCCACCGCCGAGGAGCCACACACACACCGACCCCATGGGTCCTCCCCGAGGAGTGGGTGCTCGGCGAGGACCACTGCACGCCTCAGGACAAATATGCTCCTGGGCATGACCTCCAACACACCCCGCTCCCTCTACCCGCCCATCGAGCCCTACAACACCGGCCGCCTCCGCGTGTCCCCACTCCACGAACTCTACTTCGAGGAGAGCGGCAACCCGAAGGGCAAGCCCGTGGTCTTCGTCCACGGAGGACCGGGCAGTGGCACGGATCCCAAGCAGCGGCGCTTCTTCGATCCGGCGGCGTACCGCATCGTGCTGTTCGACCAGCGCGGCTGTGGCAAGAGCACGCCCTTCGCGAGTGTGGAGGAGAACACCACCTGGCACCTCGTGGAGGACATGGAGACGCTGCGCCGCCACCTGGGCATCGAGCGGTGGCTCGTCTTCGGCGGCTCGTGGGGCAGCACGCTCTCGCTCGCCTACGCCCAGACGCATCCGGAGCGCGTCACGGAGCTGGTGCTGCGCGGCATCTTCCTGCTGCGCCAGCAGGAGATCCGTTGGTTCTACCAGCACGGTGCGCACACCATCTTCCCAGACGCGTGGGAGGACTTCCTCGCGCCCATCCCTCCCGAGGAGCGGGGGGACCTGGTCCAGGCCTACCACCGGCGGCTGATGGGGGACGATCCCAAGGTGCGCCAGGAGGCGGCGCGGGCCTGGAGCGTGTGGGAGGGCCGTACCAGCTACCTCGCGCCCAACGCGAACTACATCGCGCACCTGGGCGAGGACGAGTTCTCTCTCGCCTTCGCACGCATCGAGTGCCACTACTTCGTCAATCGCGCCTTCCTGCGCAATGACACCCAGTTGCTCGACGACGTGCCCCGCATCCGCCACATCCCGGGCGTCATCGTCCAGGGCCGCTATGACATGTGCTGCCCCATCGAGAGCGCCTGGGCGTTGCACAAGGCCTGGCCGGAGGCGGAGCTGAAGATCATCCCGGACGCGGGGCACGCGGCGTACGAGCCGGGCACCACGCACGCGCTCGTCGAGGCCACGGACCGGTTCCGCCGGTAGGCGGAGCGCCTCACCCCATCCGCCGCACGGCCTCCTTCAAGAGCGAGGGCACATCCAGGACGAGCCCCACCCGCCCATTGTCGAGGAGGGTGGAGCCGGCCACGCCGGGAAGGTTGCGGAAGAGTCGATCCAACGGCTTGAGGACGCGCTGGCTCTCGCCGTACAGCTCATCCACCACCAGCCCCGCGCGGCCCTCGCCGTGTCCCAGCACGACGACGCTCTCGCGGTCCGCACCGGGACCCCGCACGCCGAGCACCTCCCTCAACCGCAGGTAGGGCAGCGCCTGCCCGCGCAGGTTCAGCACGCCACCGCCGGACTGTCCGCACCACTCCGCCGGCAGCTCCAGGCACTCCTGCACCGTCTCCAGCGGCAGGACGTACGTCTCCTCGCCCACGCCCACCGCGAAGCCCTGGATGCTGGCCAGCGTCAACGGTACCCGCAGCGTCACCGTGGTGCCCTGCCCCTCCTCGCCGTGCAGCGTCACCGTGCCCCGCAGGGCCTCCACGCCGCGGCGCACCACGTCCATGCCCATCCCGCGTCCGGACACCTCCGTCACCGTCTCCGCGGTGGACAGCCCCGGCAGGAAGACGAGTTCCGCCAACTCTTCCTTCGTCATCCGCTCGGCGTCCCGCCCCAACGCGCGCGCCTTCTCCCGCAGCCGCCCGTAGCGCGGGCCCCGGCCATCGTCGGAGAGCTGCACCACCAGCATCCCCGGCTCGTGGAAGGCACGCAGCACCAGCGTCCCGGAGGACTCCTTTCCCGCCTCGCGCCGCGCCTCCGGCGTTTCCAGGCCGTGGTCCACCGCGTTGCGTACCAGGTGCAGCAGTGGCTCGCGCAGCCCCTCCACCAACGCGGTGTCCACCTCCACGTCCTCGCCCTCCAGCACCAGCCGCGCCCGCTTGCGCTGGGCTCCCGTCAGCTCCCTCATCGCACGCAGGTTCTGCCGGAAGAGCGGGCCCACGGGCACCATCCGCACCCGCCTCACCTCTTCCTGGAGTTCCAGGTGCAGCCGCTCCGCCTCGAGGTGCACCGCCTGAGACTCCTCGGCCGAGCCCTTCGCCAGCACCTGCGTCAGCCGCCCCCGGGCAATGGTCAGCTCTCCGGTGAGGGTGGCGATCCGGTCCAGCTTCTCCACATCCACCCGGAGCGTGCGCACGCGCCGGGCCTCCTCCGGCGCTCCTTCGGCGCCCACCGACACCAGCCCCGCCAGTCCCGGCGCGCCCAGTTGCTCCAGCAATCGCCGCGCGCCAGGAGACAGCTCCGCCTCCCCGGAGACCGAGGCCCCCGTCAGTCCACGCAACTGGTCCACCGCGCTCAACAGCAGCGTCACCAGCTCCCCGGTCGCCAGCCGCCGCCGCTCCAGCAGCGCCTCCAGCACATCCTCCACGACATGGACGAAGTCGGTGAGGGGAGTGAACCCCAGCGACGCCGCCAGACCCTTCAGCGTGTGAGCCCCCCGGAAGACGGTCTGGAGCGCCTCTTCTCGCGGGTGGACCTCGAAGGACAGCAAGCCCGCCTCCATCTCGGCGAGCAGATCCTCCGTTTCATCCCTGAAGGATTCAATGATGAGCGCACGATCGATTTCCTCCATGGAGTCCTCAGCCCCCCCCCGTCAGCGATGACCTGACGGTCGAGCAACGGGCGCAGTGGAGGGCCATCCCCCCTTGCGTCTCCAGCAACTCGAAGAGGAGCTGGTCCGCCGCATTGAAGGACGGTTTGTGGGGCAACAGCCGGAAGATGGCGATGAGCCCGAGCACCTGGGTACCCAGTTTCAGGGGGATGCAGGCACTCACCGCCAGGTCATCGGCCGGCGAGGCCTCGGCCACCCAGCTCCTCCCCTTCTGGACCACGAGAGCGAGAGGACCCTCTCCGAGTGGGACGCGCCGCAGGCGCTCGGAGTCCATCCCCATGCCCCCAAGCCAGGACAACGTCGACGCGTCCGGCTCGAGCTCGAAGACGGCGAAGGCTTCCGATCCGATGAGATCCTTGATGATTTCCCCGAAGGTGGCCACCAGCTCCGAGTCCGTCACCGCTTCGCTCAAGCGGGTGCTGGCGGTGCACAGCTGTGCGAGGTTCGACATCCGCGCCTCCAGCCGTTGTCGCTCGGTGCTCAGCAGGCGCGTCCGCATGCGCAGCGCCTCGTTCTCCTGCTGGAGTTCCTGCACGCGTCGGGAGAGGTGCTCCGGCTGCTCGTCTCGTGACATTCGCGCGCTCCTCCGCTCTACAGACCGAGATACCGCTCGAGCTTGTCCAACAGCTCATTACCATTGAATGGTTTGGTGATGTAGTCGGAGCAGCCACTCTCGAAGCCCCGCTGCACGTTCTGGGGCTCGCCGCGGGTGGTGACCATGATGATGGGGGTGTCGCGCGTCGTCTCGTGCGTGCGCAGCGCCTGACAGGCCTCGAAGCCGTCCATGCCCGGCATGATCACATCCAGGAAGATGATGTCCGGGCGCTCGGCCACGGCCTTTTCCACCGCCTCCTCGCCG
>NZ_DASVWK010000535.1:0-4698 GCF_036389735.1 Archangium sp.
CGAAGTTGCCGACCGTTTGGCTGGGCGTCTCGATGTCGGGAAGATTGATGCAGGCAGGGCTGCCCAGAAGGCAGAGAGGAAGAAGGACTTTGAGGAGTCTTCGGTGCATGGGGTTCGCTCGATGCACGGCGTATTGAAGCAGTGCGTGCGGTCGGACAGAGAGCACTCGCCATGCCAGACGGGTCACGTCAAGCCTCCCGAGCGGTAAGGCCCAGCACGCTGGTTTTTTCCCGCCTTGAGCGTCCCGCCACTTGGATGGCCGTACACGCCTTGAGACGTCCCTGCTCCAACTCCGCGGAGGCTGACGGTCAGAAGAAGCTGAGCTGGGTGCCCGACTTCATGGGGCGGCGGAAGGGGCTCTGCTTCTCCTCGTCCTCCGCGCCCCACGCGTCGTTGAGCCCCACGCGGCGCGCGGTGGTGTGGAAGAGCTTGTGGATGGTGTCCGCGTAGAGCCCCTCGCCCCGCATGCGGGTGCGGAAGCGCGGATCATTCAGCTCGCCCCCGCGCGTCTCGCGGATGCGGTGCAGCACGCGCTCGGCGCGCAGCGGGAGCTTCTCGCGCAGGCGCTCCTCGAAGACCTTCTGCACCGGGCCGGGCAGCCGCAGCAGCGTGTAGAAGGCCCGGGTGGCTCCGGCCTCGCGCGCCGAGGTGAGGACGCGCACCATGTCCTCGTCGTTGAGCCCGGGAATGACGGGCGCCACGGCCACCGCCACGGTAATGCCCGCCGCCGCCAACCGTTCGATAGTCTGGAGCCGTCTGCGGGGCGTGGCCACGTAGGGCTCCATGGCGCGCGCCACCTGCTCGTCGTGGAAGGGCAGGGTGATGCACACCGACACCCGTGCCTCCTGCGCGAGCGTCTGGAGCACGTCCAGGTCCCGCTCGATGAGGGGCCCCTTGGTGATGATGCCCACGGGGTTGCGGTACTCGGCGCATACCTCCAGGCAGGCGCGGGTGAGGCGCAGCGAGGCCTCCAGCGGCTGGTAGCAGTCGGTGACGCCGCTGAAGGCGACCGTCTCGCCCTTCCAGCTCGGGCGCTCGAAGGCCGCGCGCAGCAGCTCCGGGGCGCGGGGCTTCACCACCAGCTTCGTCTCGAAGTCCGTGCCGGCGCCGAAGCCGAGGTACTCGTGGTAGGGCCGCGCGTAGCAGTACGCGCACGCGTGGAGGCAGCCCCGGTAGGCGTTGATGCTCCAGCTGAAGCCGACGTCCGGGCTGTCGTTGCGCGAGAGCACCTCGCGGCTGTGGTCCTCCAGCACCTCCAGCTTGGAGGGAGGAATCTCCTCCAGGTACTCCACCGCGGTGGTGTCCCAGGGGTTGGGCGGGTTGGAGATGGGACGAGGCTTCACACTCCCAGGGTGAAGCTGAAAGGACGTTCAGTCAAGGCTTGGTTGGCGGGGTAGCTCCGGACCTGGACAGTCAAGGGAGCGAGCGGACGAGTCGGCTTGCCTGTCTCGTACTCCAGGGGTGCCTACCGTCGTCCCATGCGCACCTGGCTCTTCTTCTGGTGGTTGCTACTTGGGCTGCCCGTCCTCGCGGCGGAGAGGACACCTCCCTCTTTCGAGTCCGCGGTGCGGCAACAGGTGGCGCGGTCACCAGGGGAGCGCACCAGCAAGGCCCTCTTGCTCTTCTATGAGACGCGGGGCTTCCAGCCCGCGTGGTTCTCCTATGACGGCGCGGTGCGACCCCAGGCGGGGCAGTACCTCGAGGCGCTCCAGGAGGCGGAGGAGGAGGGCCTCCGGCCGGAGCGCTACCTCGTCTCGGAGCTGAACGAGGACCTGCGCCAGTTGTCGCTCGGTGGCGGGCCAGAGGACACGTGGGTGCGGGTGGAGCTGCGGCTCACGTCGAGCTTCCTCACCTACGCCTCGCATCTCCTCTCAGGACAGGTGACCTCTCAGGGCCTCAGGTGGCGGACGAAGCCACCGGGCGTGGTGGACCTGTCGGCGCTGTTGGAGGGAGCGCTCGCGAGTGGGGATCTGCCCGGGACGCTGCGGGGCCTCTGTCCGAGCCACCCTGGCTTCGTGCGACTTCGGGAGGCGCTCGCGCGCTACCGGGCCATCGCCGCCGCCGGAGGCTGGCCGCTGGTACCGGAGGGAGGGCCGCTGGAGCGGGGGATATGGGACCCCCGGGTGGCGGTGCTGCGGGAGCGGTTGCGCGTCACGGGAGACCTGCCAGCGGCACCGGAGGAGCGACCGTTGTACCCGGGGGCTCCAGGCGTGGGCGTGGCCGCGCTGGTGGGCGATCTCGTCCGCACGGCGATGGAAGAGGAGGCGCCGCAGTCCCCCCGGGAACCGTCATCGGAGGAGTTCTACGACGCCGAGCTGGAGGAGGCGGTGAAGACCTTCCAGCGGCGGCACGGGTTGCCGGTGGACGGGAAGGTGGGGAAGGGGACGCTGAAGGCGCTGCGGGTGCCGGTGGAGGAGCGGATCGCCCAGTTGCGGGTGAACCTGGATCGCTGGCGCTGGGCGCCGAGGCAGCTGGAGCAGCGGTACGTGATGGTGAACCTGCCAGCCTTCGAGCTGGAGGCGGTGGATCAGGGCCAGACCGTGCTGCGGATGCCGGTCATCATCGGGGAGCCGGACTGGAGCACGCCCGTCTTCGAGGACGAGGTGGAGTACCTGGTGCTCAACCCCGAGTGGAACGTGCCTCGGCAGATCACCGAGGAGGAGGTGCTGCCGAAGCTGCGGGAGGACGCGGGGGCGGCCGGGAAGCTGGGGCTGAAGGTGATCGACCGCACCACGGGGCAGGAGGTGGACCCGCACGCGGTGGAGTGGAGCGCGACGGAGGCGGGGCAGGGCCCCTATCGCTTCCAGCAGGCGCCGGGAGAGTCCAATCCGCTAGGGCGGGTGAAGTTCATCTTCCCCAACCGCTTCTCCATCTACCTGCACGACACGCCCAACCCCAAGCTCTTCGAGGAGGCGAGCCGGGCCTTCAGCCACGGCTGCGTCCGGGTGTCCGAGCCGGTGAAGCTCGCGGACTTCATGCTGCGAGGCCACGAGGGCTGGACGCAGGAGTCGCTGGAGGCGGCGATGGAGGAGGGAGGCAAGCCCCGGCGGGTGGAGCTGCCCGCGCCGGTGCCGGTGTACCTGCTCTACTGGACGGCCTTCGTGAACGACGAGGGCCGGGTGGAGTTCCGGCCGGACCTGTACCAGAGAGACTGGGCGGTCCGGCGGGCGCTGGAGGGCTAGCGCTTGCTCCAGCGGGCGGGGGTGCCGCGCACGTCGATGTGGACGAAGGGCCCATGGACGCGGTTGGCGCGGTAGACGCCGTAGCCGCCGACGAGGTCCGGCACGCGCTGCTCCACGCGGTCGACGGCGCGGGCGAGCACCTCGGCGTCCTTCACGTCGACGCGCCCGTTGCCATCGAGGTCGTCCATCTGCCCGTCCCCATCGTCATCGAGCCAGACATCGGCCGCGTCGCCGTAGGTGTGGCGGCTGAACTTGGCGCGACCGCCCTCGCCGGGTCCGTTGTACTGGGGCGTGCGGAAGCCGCTCATCACATGGAGCCCCTTGCCCTGGTAGCCCATGGCGCGCAGCTCCTGGAGCACGAGTTCCAACTTGTCCACCAGCCGCAGGTCGAGCACGAGGTACTTGGGCCAGACGTTGGCCTGGTCCTTGGTGAGGAAGTTGCGGAGGCGGAAGTGCTCGGAGACGGCGAAGTCCTGGTTCTGCCGCGTCACCTCGATGAGGAGCTCGGGCGGGGCATAGCGACCGGAGCGGCCGGCGGAGCGGGCCGGCCAGCGGCCGATGCGGTAGCCGTTGAGCTGGGTCGTCGAGCCGTCGAAGTGGACGGGGGTGATGACGGCATGCGAGCCGGCCCCGGTACCCTGCTGGGAGGGCGCGAGCGTCCAGACGCCCGGCTGGCCAGGGGCCTTGAGGCCCTCGGCGGTGATGGAGGCGGAGGCCTGGGTGTCGGCGCCGAAAGCGAGCCAGCGCGCTTCCTTGAGGTCCTGGGGAGCGGAGAGGTAGGGCTGGAGGGACTCGCCGGGGCGGACGACGACGGCGCGCAGGGCGCCACTGAAGCCCCGGGAGGTGAGATCCACGAGGGCGGAGGACGGCCTGGAGTCAGGCGCGGCCATCGCGTACTGCGCGACGAGCAGCAGGGCGGCGACGAGGATGAGGAGGGCTGAACGGCTGAGGGGCAAGCGAGTACGAGATGAATTCACGCGGACTCTGCACAGTTGGCGGAGCGGCAAAATTCCCCCGTCGGCCTGCTCGGCACTCCGGGCCGGGGTCGGTGCGGGAAAGGACACGGGCAAAGACATGGGCGGCAACCCCTCCTCGCGAGAAGGAGAGGCCACCGGCCGCTCTGTGATGCCGTGGGTCCCGGACGCCTAGCGGATGACGGGGACGACCTCCTTCGTCCACTGCGCGATGTGGTTGGAGGTGGTGAGGTCCTGGATGGGCAGGACGAGCGCGGGGTAGCTGGGGTCCTGGCCGAGCGCCACCTTGTCCGGGTCGACGGCGGCGATCCACAGCAGGGTGCCACTGGAGTTCTCGGGGGAGTCACCACCGGCGGGCGGGCTGCGCAGCCCGTACTGGCGGGTGGAGGAGAAGGTGAACCACTGAAGCCGTGAGCCCTCGTCGCGGGTGCGCTGGTAGAGGAAGGGGGCCCACTTGGGGAAGGAGTTGGTGAGGCTCGTGTTGGTGTCGCGCTTGCCGGGGGCGTTGGCGCGCGCGAGCTCGATGGGGGTGGCCCCCGCCT
>NZ_DASVWK010000536.1:0-9581 GCF_036389735.1 Archangium sp.
TGACCTCAAGGTACCGGGGACCCCCAGTGTCCGCTGTGAAGCAAGTCACAGGCTTGCTGTGAAGCGGATCACGGCTGGCAGATGACGCGAGTGCTGTCCATGGTGCACACGCTGCAGGACTTGACCTTCACCAGCGTGCCCATGCGGCACTCCAGCACGGCCGTGGCGTCGGCCGTGCACTGCCCGCGGCCCTCGGCGGACGCCGCGCATGCGTCCCCCTCGACATTGAGCGTCAGGTCGCAGCTCACGGTCTGACCATCCTCCGAGCACCCCTGGGGGCCCCTGCACGGCAACGTGCGCCACTTCTTGTCGCGGCACTCGAGGGCCTCCGTCTGGCTGGAGCAGGTGTAGCCACCGCCCTCGCACGCGTCACCCGGCTGGACGATGCAGGCGGAGAGCAGGAGGGAGCCGAACAACAACGGGAGCAGCACGAGGGAGCGGTTCATCACGGCGCCGGACGATTCCAGGCGCCGCGACCCCGGTCAACCCACGTCACCCCCGAGCGTTTCGCGGAAGTACCTCCGGAAGTTGTCGCCCAGGATGCGCTCCACCAGCGCCTCCGGGTGGCGGCGCAGGAGCACCTCGGTGAGCTTGGGCAGGTCCGTCACGTCGCGGATGCCCTTGGGCAGGGCCACCATGCCATCGTAGTCCGAGCCGATCCCCACTCCCTCCTCCCCCATCACCGACAGGGCGTGCTCGATGTGCCGGACGACGTCGTCGATGGCGTCCCCGCCCAGGTACACGGGCGCCAGGATGATGCCCACCACGCCACCCCGGTCGGCGATGCGGCGCAGCACCTCGTCCGAGAGGTTGCGCCAGCCGCCCCCCGCCCCGCGCACGCCCGTGTGCGAGGAGAAGACGCGCGCCGTCGGGTGGGCCAGGATGTCCTCCAGCGTGCGCTCGGAGGCGTGGGCCACGTCCACGCTCATGCCCACGCGAGCCATCTCCTCCAGTACCGACTGGCCCAGCGGTGACAGGGGCCGGTTGCCCATCAGTGGGAAGGACGAGCCACCCGCGGCGTTGTTGGACAGGTGGGTGAGACCCATGAAGCGCACGCCCCGCTGGTGCAGCTCGGCCACGCGCTCCACCTGACCTTCGATCGCATGGGCGCCCTCGATGCCGAGCACGGCCGAGAGCCTCCCCTCCGCGAGGTTCTCCTCCAGCGCCTGCCCCGTCGCGGTGAGGCGCACGTGGCCCTCGGAGCGGCGGCAGAACTCGGCCAGCCGGTCAATCTGCCAGAGGGCGCGGGACCACTCGGTGGCGCGAGCCTCGCGGGGCCAGCCACGCCAGATGGCGAAGGCCTCGAAGCCGCCGATGAAGGGGAAGCCGCGCGTGACGATGGTGAAGCATTGGAGCTTCATCCCCACCTCGCGCAGGCGGGGGAAGTCCACGTGCCCATCGGAGGAGCGCTCGCAGAGATCCCGGTTCCACATCAGCGAGTCCGCATGTCCGTCGGCGATGCACCAACGCTGATGGAGCTCGAGCACGTCGCTCGTCTTCAGGGCCATGGGCACAGTCTCGGGCCTGCGGCCCCCCTCCTACAAGCATTCCGGAAAAGGCGCGGCCCCCGCCCGGAAGCGGAGGCCGCGCCCCACCGCGTCATGCGCGGAGCTACTTCTTCTTGTGGTCCGGGTGCTGGGCGCTCTGCTTGTTCACGTCGATGCTGCGCAGGAGCATCTTGCCGTTCTGATCCAGCTGGTAGGAGGCGCGCACCTCGTCACCCGGCTTCAGGTCCGAGAGGGCCATCGGCTTGTCGTCCTGCATCACCTGGGTCTGCGGGTTCGCCTGGAACCGCATCATCTGGTTGTTCTTGTCCGGGATGAGCAGCGTGATGCTGCTGGCCGACGCGGACTGGATGGTGCCCTTCACTTCCTCGGTCTGGGCATTGGCCATGCCGCTGCTCTTGTCATTGGCCATGCCGCTGGCGGCGCCACTGCCACCGATGGCCTTGTGCTCGTCGAGGGCCTGCTCATTGCGGGCCTCGACCAGCTCGCGCTGCTCCTCGACCACCTCCTGCTGGGCCTCCTGCTGCTTCTCCATCGCGTCGGTGCGCGCCTCGGCGGTGCCCTGCTGCAGATCGCGCTGGACCTCCGCGTTCGTCTGCGCCGCCTCGCGCTGGGCCTCGGCCAGGTCCTGCCGCTTCTCCTGGAGTTCGTTGCCGCGATTCTGGCAGCCCACCGTCAGCCCGAGCCCCACCACCGCCACCACCGCCACCACCGCCACCACCGCCATCATGAGCTTGCGCATGTCTCCCTCTCCCTTTCCGTCCCAGACGGGGAAGGCCCCCTGTCGTGTGGCGGGAAACTGCGCGCCTGCATCGCGGATGCCCAGGCTTGTCGCCAGGAAGAAGCCGATACAGGGGCACCCGGCGGGAAGGGGGGGGCTCGGCGGCACGCCTGCTCGAAACGGGAAGAATTCGCGGGATTCCCCGCGAAAAGCTCCGACCGCCGTTCCAGGTACCGCTGTTCAGGGGGGCCTAGTCGTCACAGAAGGGCGCACCGCCCGAGGCCCAACGGTCGATGAGGGCGCGCTCGGCCTCGGTGGGCTCTGGAAGCCCCTGCTTCTGGGGCGGCATGGTGCGGAAGGTGACGGCGCGCGCGTGGATGCGAGGCGCCATCAGCTTCGCCCCCGCCACCCCCCCCTCCAGCTCGTACCGGTCGAGCCGGAAGTCCGTCCGGCCGCTCCCGATCGTCGTCGCGCCGTGGCACGAGGACACGCAGCTGGCGGCGAGAATCGGCTGGATGTCCTTGCACCAGGTGGGCACCGGCCCGGTGTTGGGGTTGGAGGTACCGGGCCCGTTGAGCACCTCGCAGGTGCGTCCCTCGCCCGGACGTGCCGCGACGCAGGTGTAGGGCTCGGGGCAGTCGGCCGCGGTCTCGCATGACTTGCCGGTGAAGTCGGGGGACTCGAGGACACAGCCGGCGAGCGCGGCGGCCCAGAGGCCCAGGATGTTCAAGGAGAGGGGCTTCATGGTGGGGCTATTGAGTACCACCATCGGCGCAGAACGGGGCACCGGCCACGACCCAGCGCGAGAGGAGGTCTCGCTCGGTCGCGGAGGGAGCGGGGCTGCCCGGGGGGGGTGGCATGTCCCGCTGATCCACGGCACGCGCCTTGATGCTCGCCGCCATGTCCCTGGCGCCCAGCACCCCGGCATCCTGGGCGTAGAGGTCGAGCCGGAAGTAGGCCTTGCCGCTCCCGCTCGTCGTCGCGCCATGGCACGAGGACACGCAACTGGCGGCGAGAATGGGCTGGATGTCCTGGCACCAGGTAGGCACCGGCCCGGCGTCGGGGGTGCCCGCGTCGGTATCCAGGGGGCGCGGGGGGTACATCACCTCGCAGGCGCGCTCCTCCCCGGAGACGGCCACACAGCGGTAGGAGGTGGGGCACTCGGAGTCCTCCGAGCAGGGCTGCCCCGGCCCGGGGGTATCGGAGAACAGGCAACCCGAGGCCGTCAGGGCGGAGGCGAGCACCAGGGATTTGAGCAGGACGTCCATGACTCGCTTCAGAAGTGGAAGGTGAGGCTCGCCTTCTCGGCGGCGGGCTCGGGGAGGAGTTCCAGCACGAGCCCATAGGCGAGGCTCAGCCCCGCCACCCCGTAGAGCACATTGGCGGTGGCGGCATGGGTGCGGGCCCGGTCGTACGCGACGCCGGACTCGCGAGCCGAGGAGAGGGTCCGGGCGCGCTGGGACTCGCCGTGGGCGAAGTAGCCGAACGCGGCGCCACCGAGGAGGACCAGGCCGCCGGCCACGAAGGCGTACCGGTGCCCGGGGAACCCGGAGGAGACCTGGGCGGTGGGGGCATCGGACGGGCGGGGGGACTCGGCGGAGGCCGGCAGCCCGAGCGTCAGCACCAGGGCGGAAGCCACGAGCCTGCTTCGGACGGTGAACATGGCCATCAGTATAGCCAGGGGGGACGCCCCGGGTGCGCGTTGACAGCGGAGGGAGGCACCTGTAGTGCGTCGAGCGCCAGCAGCGGGAGCATCGAGCCTTGACGATCTGGGTCAACGGACAGCCACGGGAAGTGTCTGAGGGCATGACGCTCGCGGCGCTGCTCACCTCGATGGAGGTGGGCGGGCCGGGAGTGGCGGTGGAGGTGAACGCGGAGGTGGTCCGCCGTGCGCGCCACGCCGAGTTCCAACTGTCCCCGCGGGATCGCGTGGAGATCGTCACCTTCGTCGGTGGCGGATAGGAGCGAGCAATGAGCGTGCAGGACAAACCCCTGGTCATCGCGGGCGTCACCTTCCAGTCCCGACTCATCGTGGGCACGGGGAAGTACCCCAGCCACGAGGTGATGAAGCGCTGCCACGAGGCCTCGGGCGCGGAGATGGTGACGGTGGCGGTGCGGCGGTTGGATCTCTCGGCGAAGGGCGAGGCCTCGCTGATGAACTGGATCGACCCCTCGCGCATGAGGCTGCTGCCCAACACGGCGCTCTGCTACACGGCGGACGACGCGGTGCGCACCTGCCGGCTCGCCGAGGAGCTGGGCATGAGCAAGTGGGTGAAGCTCGAGGTGCTGGGCGACGAGAAGACGCTCTACCCGGACGTGGAGGAGACGCTGAAGGCGGCGCGCATCCTGGTGAAGGAGGGCTTCACGGTGCTGCCCTACACCTCGGATGACCCCATCACCGCGCGCAAGCTGGAGGACGCGGGGTGCGCGGCGGTGATGCCGCTGGCGGCGCCGATCGGCTCGGGGCTGGGCATCCGCAACCCGCACAACATCCGCCTCATCCGCGAGACGGTGAAGGTGCCGGTCATCGTGGACGCGGGCGTGGGCACGGCGTCGGACGCGGCCATCGCCATGGAGCTGGGCGTGGACGCGGTGCTGATGAACACGGCCATCGCGGGCGCGAAGGATCCGGTGCGCATGGCCCGGGCCATGAAGCTGGCCATCGAGGCGGGGCGCGAGGCCTTCCTGTCGGGCCGGATTCCCCGCAAGGCGTACGCCTCGGCGTCCAGTCCCATCGAGGGGCTCGTCGAGTAGTGCTCCCGCGGGTGCTGGTCATCACCGACTGGCGCCTGCCCCGGGGGCGGCTATTGGCCGCGCTGGAGCGGGCGCTGGAGGTCGGCCCCGGGGTCGCCGTGCAGCACCGGCACCCGGAGGCCCCCGCGCGCCAGTTCCTGGAGGAGGCCCGGCTGCTGGCCGGGCTGTGCCGGGCGCGAGGCAATCCCCTCTTCGTCAATGGCCGGCTGGACGTGGCCCTCCTGGTGGGAGCGCACCTGCACCTGCCCGCCGCGGGCCTGACGCCGGAGGACGTGCGCCCGCACCTGCCCTCGGGCCGCCTCGTGAGCGTGGCGGTGCACGACGTGGAGGAGGCGCGGCGCGCCCGGGGAGCGGATCTCGCGCTGGTGAGCCCGGTGTTCTCGCCGGGCTCGAAGCCGGGGGACACGCGGCCCACACTGGGGCCCGAGGGATTCCAGAAGCTGGCCGAGGCCCTCCCCTGCCCCGCCCTGGCGCTCGGAGGCATCACCCCCGAGCGCGCCCTCCTGCTCGAACGGGCGGCGGGCTTCGCGGTCATCTCCGGGGTGCTGGAGGCGGAGGATCCGGGAGCCGCCGCGAAGACCTTGTATGCTGCGGCCCGTGAGCCCTCCCCTCTCGGATCTGCGCCCCCTGGGCCTCGGTGAGATCATCGACCGCTCGGCCACGTTCTGGCGCAAGCACCTCAAGCATCTCTTCCTGTTGAGCTTCGGCTTCAACCTGCTCACCTACATCCTCACCAAGTCCCTCCAACTCGCGATGCGGAGCACCCTCGCGATGCTCCAGGGCGCCACCAAGGGTGAGGGGGACATGGAAGCGGCGCTGCTCGGATACGGCCAGTTCCTCCTCATGACGGCCGGGATGCTGGTGGCGACCTTCTGGCTCTACTGGCTGTCCACGCTGGTGGTGTCCCGCTACGTCGTGCCAGCGCAACTCGGCGAGCCGGTGGCTCCAGCGGAGGGCGTGCGGCGCGGGCTGAACCGGCTCGGGACGTTCACCGGCGCGTATGCGCTCTCCCTGCTGTGGGCGGTGGGCGCCAACCTGCTGATGGTGCTGCCCGGAGGGCTGGTGTCCGTGGCGGGCGGGGCGATGCTGGCGCTGTCGAGCGCCCCGGGCCTCCGGATGGCCGGGGGGATCGTCCTGGTCGTCGGCATCCTGCTGGTCATGCTGGGCGGGCTGGCCGGCCTCCTCTGGTACCTGCTGCGCTTCTCGCTGCTCGGGCCGGTGCTGGCCATGGAGGAGCTGTCGGCGGTGCGGGCCTTCCGGCGCTCGGGGGAGCTGCTCTCCGGACGGGTGGAGCCGGGCTTTCTCGGGCGGGTGCGGGTGCGCGCGATGATCCTCGTCACCGTGGTGTCGGCCATCCTGCTGGCGGTGAGCATCCTCTCCGGGATGCCCGCCCTCATCGTCCAGTTCGCCTACGGCAACCCCCTGGACCCGATGAACGCCAACCCCGTGCCCCAGGCGCTGCTCGTCCCCGCGGAGCTGCTCCAGGTGATGGGACAGGCGGTGTTCAGCCCGCTGGGGCTCGTCTTCTACGCGCTCATGTACCTGGACCTGCGCGTGCGCCGGGAGGGGCTGGACCTGGAGCGACGCCTGGAGGCGCGCTCGACGCCCACGGTGGCCGCATGATGACGGGGGTGGCGCTGCTGTGGCTCGCGGCCCTGCCCTGCGAGACCCAGGCCCAGGAGACCCAGCGGCTCGCGACACTGGCCCGGGAGCAGCCGGCGGAGCTGGAGGCGTACCTCGAGGCCCTGGAGCAGCGCTGGGAGGGCCTGCCGCTGCGCTCGCCGAAGGACGACCCGCCCGAGGCGCACGCGGAGACGGCGACCCGCCGCCTCCAGGAAGCCTGTGCACAACTCGCGGCGCCCGAGAACGCGACGGGCCCCCTGCCCCACGGCGACCCCGCCCGGCTCCGGGAGATCCTCTCGCGGCCCGAGTTCGCCCAGGCGAGGCAGCGCCAGGGCGATCTCCTCCAACGGCTGATGCGCACGCTGTTGGACTGGCTGGAGGAGCTGCTCCAGACGCGGCAGGCGCAGAGCTTCGCGTCGAGTACCCGGACGGTGGTGCTGGTGCTGGGCTTCGCGGTGGCGCTCTTCGCGGTGCTGCGCCTGCGCCACTGGCGGCGGGGCCCGGCGCGGCGGGGAGCGGAAATGGGGACGGATACCGCGATGGCGCTGGTGCTCGACTCCCCGGGTGAGCACCTGGCACGGGCGCGGGCGGCGCTGGGCGGCCAGCCACGAGAGGCCATCCGGGAGGGGCTGCTGGCCTTGCTGTCCTCGCTGGAGACGAAGCGGCTGGCGCGACCGGATCGCGTGAAGACGAACCGCGAGCTGGTGGGCGAGTTGCCCGGACGCGGCGCCTCCGCGCAGCTCACGGGAGAGGTGGAGCGGCTGGTGCGCTGGTACGACCGGGCCTTCTACTCGCTTGAGCCGGTGCCCTCGGAGGACGCGGCGCGCTTCGTGGACGAGGTGGAGCGGCTCCACCAGGGGCTGGCGGGGGCGCGGGCATGAAGGGCCAGTGGACGACGGCCATCCTCTATGGCGTGCTGGTGACGGCGGCGCTGGCGCTGGGGCTCGCGACGAGCCGGGGGGAGCCTCCATCGACGGTGCCCTCGGTGGACAACCCGGGCCCCCAGGGGCTGCGGGCGCTGTACCTGTACCTCCAGGAGTCGGGCGCGCCGGTGTCGGCGCACGCGAACGCCTTCGACGCGCCAGGACTTCCCACGGGCTCGGGAACCGTGGTGGTGGCGGCACCGGCGGGGCAACCCGTGACGAAGTCCGAGACCGAGGCGCTGCGCGAGTGGGTCCGCGCGGGCGGGACGCTCGTCTATCTGGTGGCGCGCGACTCGAAGCAGCGGCAGGCGCGGCTGGACGACTGGCTCCAGGTGTCCGACGGGCCGCTGCTGGCGCCGAGTTCCGAGGGACTGCCTCCCGAGGAGAAGGACCTCACGGGCACGACGGCGCGCGTCTGGGTGCCGGTGGGCGCGGCCCGTGGCCTGGAGCACTTCCGCGTGGCGGCGGATCGCGGCCTCACGGTGGTGAGACCGGAGGCGGTGCCCCTGGCGGGAGCCAACGGCGCGGCGGTGATGTGGCGGGTGCCGGTGGGGTCCGGCGAGGTGTACGTGCTGGCGGGCCCGGACCTGGCGGAGAACCGGCGGCTGGAGCTGCTGGACAACCTGCGCTTCTGGGAGGCGCTGTCGGCGCGCGGGCCGGTGGCCTTCGACGAGTACCACCACGCCCTGGGCCCGCGGAGGGAGCCTCCGTCGGCCCGGGGCCTGTGGGTGTTCGCGGCGCAGGCGCTGGTGGTGGGGCTGCTCTACGTGGTGGCGCGCGGCACGCGCTTCGGCCCGCCCCGGCCGCTGGTGGAGGAGAAGCACCGCTCCGCGCTGGAGTACGTGCGCTCGCTGGGGTGGCTGGCGCGGCGCTCGAAGGTGGAGCGTGAGCTGGTCCCCGAGCTGGCACGACAGCTCCGGCGGCGGATGCACGAGCGCCTGGGCATCCCCCTCGCGCTGCCGGAGGATGAGGCGGCGCGGGCCCTGGAGCAGACCTGCGGGCTCCCGGCCGCGGACTACCTGGCTGCCCGGGAGGACCTCGTCCGGACGATGGAGCAGCGGGAGATCCGCCCGAGCGACTACGCCCGCCTGGCGCGCCGATACGCTCGATTCGAGGACATCGTCACCGGGCGTGTGACGCCCCCTGTGACGAAGACGTAGGCCTGGCCCAGGCGGTTGACCAGGCCCATGGTGAAGTTGGTCAGGATTCGCTTGTCATTCTTTGCGTGTCATTGACCGCCAGCGGGCGCGTGCTGACACGTCAGTAGTCCGAGCTGACGTGTCAGCGGACATGTCAGCGCGGGCTCCTCCTCCAACCCAGACCTGATTTTATTCCGTTGCGAGGGAGGGGCCGTGCATCCGGATGCTGGCCGTGTTCCTGCACTTGCCCCCAGGGACGTTCACAACGGTAATTCCGTTGCGTGAGTAATCCATTTGAACGAAGTCCCTGGCGCCACCCATGTGTTCATGGTAGGACTTTTAGTGCGTGTGTCCCGTCGTATGGGAACCCCAACCCATCCATGCCGTTCCAACGAGGCCTCACTCGCAAGGGGGGGATGAGGCCTCGGTCCTCCACACCCCTGTCAGCAGGAAGTCCTTCTTCAATGGCTCGGAATCATCTCCGTTCTTCGTCCCGGTCTACCCTCGGCAGGAATCTGGGGCGCGTCGGTCTTCTCATCGGCCTCTCCGGGGCACTCACCGGAGCTCGCGTACAGGCCGCCGCGCCGCAGCCCGCCGGAAAGGCCTCGCCCAGCGTCTCCGCGGCCTCTCCCATGATTTACGACGTGGACTCGTCGCAAGTGCAGGCTTTCCTGGCCAAGGGACAGCTCGCCCAGGCCCAGGCCGCGTTCGACACCTTCGCCTGGCAGAATTTCCTGGCCTTGAGCTCGCCCGCCGACGCCAACGGCAACCCGGACTTCAACGTGCAGAAGGACGACCCCAAGCAGCCCCGTGTCTGGGAGTTCTTGCGGGAGGCCGGTACCGTGTTCCTCCCGGATGGCGCCCAGCCGGAGCCTTGGGACGGCACCACCAGGAAGCTCGCCGCCCAGGTGAAGCG